>JAAUSP010000564.1 GCA_012032575.1 Anaerolineales bacterium
GGCCGTGCAGGGCTTGCAAGACGGCTCGGCGGAGGGGGGCAGCTTTTCATTCTTGGCCAGCACCTTAAGCACGTGGTCGGCCCCCTCGCGCAAGCGAATAGAGCCGCCGTGCTCGACCAGGGCTTCAAACAGCGGCGGCAGAGCGGCCATCTCTATCTTAACCAGGCCTTCGGCTCCCATCCAGCGGATGCCGGGGTCGTTGTCTTCCAGGGCCGTCACTAGGGCCGGGGCGGAGCGGGGGTCGCCAATCTCGCTGAGGGCTTTGGCGGCTTCCCAGCGCACATGGGTGCGTTTGTCTTTGAGCAGCTCCATCAGACCCAACGTGGCCGGCGTACCCAACTCGACCAGTTCATCGCGGGCGCGTTTGCGGGTCAGGCCGTCTTTATCCGTTAAGGTTCTCAATAAAGTAGAAAGACTATCACTCATAATCCTGCTCCTTTTTCCTTTAGACACTACCGGAAATAACGAAAGGGCGAAAAAAACCACAGATTACACAAATTTCACAAATATCTTATCTGTGTCATCTGTGAAATCTGTGGTTAAGGTAACAATGCTGCTCTACTTCCGATAATCTCTTATATCTTAACGCGGTTTGGTTAGCCAAACATTAACGCTGCCAATGGCAAATGTGGAGCCGTCTTCAGGCTTCAGGTCGTAGACCTCGACCCGACCCGGCCCATCTTCTTTGACCACAAATTGCACAAAACCGCCAAAGCCATTTACCTGCCCGGCCTCACCGACCACCTGGAACACACCCTGGCTGAGCTGCTGCCCGGCGGCGTTAATGATGCGATAGTTCAGGTTTGACTCGTAGGGCTTGTTGCCGGTTTTGCCCCGCACCTCCACCGGGCTGCTGATGCTGGCGTAAGGAGCCGGGTCGTCAATGGTTATGGTATAGCCGGGCGGATCGGCCACAAGCTGGACGGCGACGCTGTCAATGGTGATGATGGTGCCGTCGGCGGTGCTGAGTTCGGCCACTTCGACCGTGCCGGGGCCGTCAGCCGAGGCGCGTAGGTGGCCTGGACGGCAAAGGTGGCCGAGCCGCCCAACCGGCCCACCACTTCAAACGGCCCCCGGCCCACCTGATTGCCGCTGGCGTCCAGTACCCGGTAGACCAGGCTGCCCCGGAACGGGTACTGGCTGGTCGCGCCGCGCAGATCAAAGGGATTGGTCAGGGTAATGCCCGCCACCGGTGACTGATGGTAATCACCTGCTGAGCCGCCAGCGGGTCCACGATCTCAAAGTTTTCCAGCACCGTCCGTACAATCGTCTCGGCCTGCGAACTTTCAGAGAAGATGCTGATCTGGTAAATCACCTTTTGTTCGGCTGTGGCTGCGGTAATCGCTGCTCGGCCGCCCTCGTCGCGGGTGTAAATAACCCAGGGCCGCCCGCCCATCTGATCGGTAATCAACTGCCCGCCCAATGACGCGCCGCTCAACGCTTCCGGCGGCACGCCCAGGCTGCGGGCTACGCCCACCAGCGGATCGTTCCCCGGCAGGGTGGTAAAGTTGACCACGCTGAACAGACCGGCGCTCCAGGCGTGGGCAAACAGGGGGTCGGTGCTGTCCACCTCCGGCCAGTTTTGTGGCACAAGCACGCGCAGGCCCAATGCCTCAATTTCCACCGGCTGAAAAGACAGAGCACCGGCAGTAATGGTATTCTCACCCTGGAGGCCGGGAATCCACAATTTCTGCCCTACGTCAATCAGGTTGGGGTCATTAATTGCGGCAAAACTGGTATCCTGGCCGGCTTTGGTGTTGGTTGCTTCAATAATGGTTGGGTAAGCGCCGGCGTCACCAAAATACTTCTCGGCTATTTTGCTAAGCCAGTCACCCGCCTGAACCGTGTATTCCGCTCCGTCAGGGTTTTGGGCCTGCACCGGACCAACAGCCCCGGCCAACAGCAGCCCGCAGAGAATCAAAAATAGTAGCGCAGTTGATTGTTTACGCATGTCTTCACCTTCCTTTTAACAGGCCGTAAGCCTGAAAACGCCGTTCCCCACAGCCATTATAACTCAGTTGGTTATCAAAGTTAAATTAAGCATAGGCAGGGACAGGCTTTGTCCGGCCTGCATCTTTGAGTTAGACCTCATAGGTTTTGAAAATCCAAGAGGTCTGCCTAAAATTGGGGCCAGTCTCGCCTCTTTCTTCAGCATTGTCAGACATTTCGGCTTATGCTACAATGTAGGCACGATGCTTCCACAGGCAACGTCTGAGTCTGATGCTGATAAATTACGGCGGCGCAACCGCGAGCTGTCCATTCTCAACACCATCGCCGAAGCGTTGAACCGGGAAGTAGACCTGGACCAATCGCTGCGCGCGGCCCTGGCCCATGTAGCCGAACTGTTTGGTCTGCGTACCGGCTGGATTTTCCTGTGGCCCGACGAAGGCGATACCCCCTACCTGGCCGCCGCCCAGGAACTACCGCCCGCTCTGGCTGAAAACGGCTGCCAGCGGATGGAAAGGGGCTGTGCCTGTCTGGATGCCTATCGTCACGGCGGCCTGGACAACCGGGAACGGGTCAGGGTGATTACGTGCAGCCGGCTCGAAGAGTTGACCGGGGGGACCGACGGGCTGCGCTATCATGCCAGTATTCCCCTGTATGCGTATAAAAAGAGGCTGGGGGTGCTCAATGTCGCCAGTACCGAAACCCGCTGGTGGGAGCTGTCGGCCGATGATCTGCGCTTATTACACACGGTTGGCGATTTGCTGAGCATCGCCATCGAACGGACCCGGCTCTTTGCCCGCAGTACCGAGCTGGGGGCCATCAAAGAGCGCAACCGGCTGGCCCGCGAAATCCATGATACCCTGGCCCAGGGCTTGACCGCCCTGACCCTGAAGTTGGAAACCGCCGACGCCTTGCTGGAACAGACTGTTCCCACCGGCCGGGTCCGCCAGATTGTGCAGGAAGCCCTGGCCCTGACCCAGGCCAACCTGGAAGAAGCCCGGCGCTCGGTGCTGGATTTGCGGGCCGCGCCGCTGGAAGGACGCACCCTGTAGCGATCCTCGGCACCCAGCCCGATTTTGCGGTTGTCGGCGAAGCCGGAACCGGCGCGGAAGTGGTGGAACAGGCCAGGGAACTGCGGCCCGATGTGATGCTGCTCGATCTGGAAATGCCGGAGTTGGACGGCGTGGAAGTGCTGCGCCGCTTGAGCCAATCGAACCCGGAGGTACGGGTGATTCGCTTTTGACACCGACGAGCGCATTTTGGGGGCGGTCCAGGCCGGGGCGCAGGGATATCTGCTCAAGGGTGCGCCGCGCAAGGAGTTGTTCGAGGCAGTGCGGGTGGTCCATGCCGGCGGGTCGTTGTTACAGCCGGTGGTGGCTTCCAATCTGCTGCGCCAGGTAAGCCACCCGGCCCTGGTCAACGAGGTCGAGGCGCTGACGTTGCGCGAGCTGGAGGTACTGCGTCTGGTGGCGCAGGGGCTGCAAAATAAAGAAATCGCGGCAACGTTGGTCATCAGCGAGCGCACGGTCAAGTTTCACGTCAGCTCGATTATGGGCAAACTGGGCGCGGGCAACCGCACCGAGGCCGTTCGTTTGGCCGCGCAGCAGGGGTTGATAGAATTATAGTCCGGGGAAGGCTAAGGCTGAGGCTAAGGCTAAGAGAAAAACAAGAAAGTCTTGTCATTCCGACCGGAGGGAGGAAGCTTCTTTGCCGCTGCCCAAGTTTTCAGGCAAAAACAAAGATTTCTCGCTGGCGCTCGAAATGACATGTCGAGAATGAGCCTGGGCGATAGCCCCCCTTTTGGGGCAGCCTCACCCTGAAGGCAAGTCAGTTCCTTCAGTTCCCTTAGTTCCCTGATTTTAACGATACTAAACAAGGAAACTGGTACTACACCATGAGCGTTCCTCTTAAAAACCGACGGGCGATTGAACAGATGCGAGCCGCCGGTCGGCTGGTTGCCGAAACTTTTTGCCCTTTTGGGCGAGAACATCAAGCCGGGCGTCACCCTGCGGGAGCTGGACCGCCTGGCCGAGCATTACTTAACCCAACATAAAGCCAAACCCTTGTACAAGGGCTATCGCGGCAATCCGCCCAAGCACCCACCCTTTCCGGGGGTCATTTGCGCCTCGGTCAATAATGAGATTTGTCACGGTCTGCCGGATGGCCGGGTGTTGCGTGAGGGCGACATTGTTGGGATTGATATTGGACTGCGATATAATGACTGGTGCGGCGATGCCTGCGTGACGTACCCGGTGGGCCAGGTTTCGGCGGAGGCGCAGCGGCTGCTGGATGTGACCCAGGAATGTTTGCGGCGGGGCATTGCCGCCGCGCAGCCCGTCCACTTTCTCAATGATATTGGCACGGCCATCCACAATTACGCCGACACTCAAGGGGTCTCGGTGGTACGGGAGTGGGGCGGCCACGGCCTGGGCAAATCGCTCCACGAGCCGCCCTCGGTGTCGCACGTGCGCGAAAATTCGCGTGGGCCACGGCTGCGGCCCGGTATGGTCTTTACCATCGAGCCGATGATTAACATAGGCCAGCCCGACTGGCGGCTGCTGGATGACGGCTGGACGGTAGTCACAGTAGATGGGTCGCTGTCGGCCCAGTTTGAACATAGCATCGCCATCACCGAGCATGGGCCGGAGATTCTAACTAAGCTGTGATTTGAAAATATTAAGGAGTGTACTTTTCAAAACTGTCTTTGCATCCTGACCCTTTTGCGTTTAAAATGGAAAAGTCCTGCATCTGGACGCCGATAAATCTCCAATGAGGAACGGAACGTGACCAAATTAACCCGCAAGCAGATTGAAGATCATCTAAAGATTATGGGCTACATCACCCTGCAAGAGCAAGACCTGCAAGGCCTGGATTTGAGCGGCGCGGACCTGCGCGGCGCTAATCTCAGCGGCGCGGATTTGAGCGGCGCTAATTTGAACAAGGCCGCCCTGGTTGACACCTTTTTGCTGGATGTCATCCTGGTCAAGGCCACGCTGGCCGGGGCTGATCTGACCGAAGCCGATTTCAGCGGCACAGCCGACCTGACCGAAGCCGACCTGCGCGGCGCGATGATGGAACGGGCCAACCTGGAAGGGGCTAATCTGAGCCGGGCCAACCTGGCCGGAGTCAACTTGAGCCACGCGACCCTCACCCAGGCTAACCTCAGCGGTGCCACGCTGGCCAGCACCGACGTACTGGCGGCCACCAATTTAACC
>JAAUSP010000023.1 GCA_012032575.1 Anaerolineales bacterium
GTAAAGCCGCTTCGGCCTCCTTTGCGGGCCATAAACTGGCCGATTGCCGGCCCAGGTCGGTCAGCACAGCCAGCAGCCGTTCGTCCAGGGGCCGGGCCGAGCGGCTGAAGAAGGTCATGATTCCAACCGGGGCGCTATCCATAACAATGGGAATAGCGGTGGCTGAATGAAGCCCCGCCACTCGCGCGTCAGCCGCGCCTTTGACCAGATGCAGATCTTGATCCCAAATAGCCTGGCCGGTCTGCCAGACTGCGCCGCTCAATCCCTCGCCCCGTTCAAAGGTATAGCTCTGGCTGGCCTGTTCAAACGCCGCCAGTTCGGGTATGCCGGGGGCGCACCAGCCATCCTGCCAGATGAGGCGGCTGCCGGTGTGGTCAAGCCGCCACAGGTGCGCCGATTGCCACTCCAACTGCCCGGCCATTGCCTCCAATATTTGCTTTAAGGCCACCGCCGTTTCGGGCGATTCGGCCAGAATGCTGCTGACGGCCAACTGGGCGGCCTCGATCCGTTGGGCCTGCTTGCGCTCGGTCACATCCCGCAGGATGCTGCCCCAGCCAAAGCCTGCCCCGGTTTCAATAGCAAAATCTACCACCTCAACATCGCGGTAACTCCCATCCGGGCGCTGGAGTTCGACCTCAACCAGGCGGTTCGCCTGGAGGGCCTGACCGCTCTGTAGATGGGCCTGGGCGTTGGCCTCAAGCCGGGCATAAAGTTCCGGCGTCCGGCGTTCGGGGGGCAGCATGTTGAACTTGATCTCCCAGGCGGGGTGGCCCATTACTGTGTCGCGGGCCAGACCGGTGATCTGTTCCGCCGCCGGGTTCCATTCTATCATCGGCCGGTTCGTCGTTCAGGATAACCGCGTCGGCGGAGCGCTCGATAACCTGGCGGACCTTCTGCTCGCTCACCCGCAGGGCCTCCTCGGCCTGCTTGCGGGCGGTGATGTCCACCATCGCGCCGATAAAAGCCACTGGCCGTTCTTGTTCGGCCCGAATTGGCGTGACAGATAAATCAACCCAAACGGTTTGACCATTCTTATGCACGTAGCGTTTTTCCGTATGGGCCGAAGCGATCCGGCCAGACAGCAAATCAGCCATCGTGGCTTTGGTCAAAGCGCGGTCATCCGGATGGGTAATACTACTCGTGTTCACGGACTGGTTCAACTCGGCGGTCGAGTAACCTAATATCTGCTGCAGCAAGGGATTGCTTTGCATTATGGAGCCGTTGGGGTCAATCAGGACCATCCCTACCCCGGCACAATCAAAGACCGCTTTGAAACGGGCTTCGCTCGCCCGCAGGTCCTCCTCGGCCTGCTTGCGGGCGGTGATATCTATGGCAACGCAGGATACGCCGGCCGAGTTTGCCAGCGGCTCAACGGTCAGGTCGTAATAAAACGGTATGCCGCCAAGTGTTGTCTGTACCACCTGCCGCTCCCCGACGCCCGTCGCCAGTACCCGGCCCTTCATCTCGGTGAGCCGGGCCGCTTCCGCCGGCGGCAGCAAATCAGCGTCGGTTTTGCCCAGTACCCCCGCTGCTGTAAAATTCGGATTGGGATTATAAATTCGGGTATAGCGCAGCGCCCGATCCTGGTCAAAAACTGTGATCGAGTTGTTGTTCAACACCGCCCGCAGCCGGGCCTCGGTCTCGCCTAAAGCTGCTTCGGCTTCTTTGCGCGCAGTGATGTCGGTCAGCATACCGATACCGAACAACAACTCGCCCTGATCGGACATCACCGGCGCGGACGTGAGGAGAATCCACAATGGAGAACCATCCTTGCGCCGCAACCGCGCTTCTACCTGTTCGGGCCGGCCCTGCTTGCGGCGCATAAAGTCGGCCCTGGCCTGGGGCAGGTCTGCTTCGTCTATAAAGTCAAACAGGGAGCGGCCCACCAGTTCGGCCGGGGTACAGGCCAGCATGCGGGCAATGCCGGGGTTGGCGACGAGGATGGTTCCCTGCGGGTCTACCTGCCAGATGCCTTGCAGGGTGGTTTCAAAGATAAGGCGGTACCAGTTGTCGCCGGGGGTCGTTTCTGTTTCCGCCGGCCGGCGTTCGGCGGCGGCTTCAAGTTCGACGACGCGCCGGTGTAACTCGTTCAACTCGGTCTGTAGTTGGGATTTGGTTCTGGCTTGATTGGGCATTTTGGGCCTTTCTCTCTGGCGAAAATAGTCTGGGGGGGATTATCGGCGGTTGGGGGCGCGTTAAAACGGGGTGGCCTAAACAAAAAGATTCCGCCTGGCAAAGAGAGGGGGATCTTTCTACATTTGCTTTGACCATGCCGCGCTGCCTAGCCATTACAATCCCCAGTTTAGCACGAAACTAGGGTAGGGTCAAGGGGGTGCAAGACCTGAATCCTACTTGACGGGAGCGCCAGGACATGGTTAAATAACGTCATGAGTACACGCGATCAACTGGAGCGAGTGCGGACCTTAATGGATGAGCAGTTTGCCGAGTCGTGGTCGCTGGACGATCTGGCCCGGCAGGCCCATTTGTCCCGCTATCATTTTATCCGGCTCTTTCAGCGCCACTTCTACGAAACCCCGCACCAATACCTCACCCGCAAACGGCTGGATCAGGCCAAATACCTGCTGGCCAACAGCAATTTGTCTGTTACCGACATCTGTTTTGCTGTTGGCTTTGAAAGTATGGGGTCGTTTAGCAGCCTGTTTCACAAAACGGTCGGCTGGTCGCCCTCGGTCTACCGGGCACGGGTGTGGGAGCAGCGGCGCATGCCCTACAAGTTTATCCCCGGCTGCTTTTGCACCATGTATCAGTTATCTCCCCAAGCCAACAACTCTGACTTCGCTCAAAAGAGCGCAATTTTGGAGAAGTAAAATAAGAACACCCGTGCTAAACTAAACCTATCGTTGGCCGGCGAGACTTCACCAAAGTTTATCAACAAAAGAAAGGGAGAAACTGATGATTACCAAAATAACCCATTTGACCCTGTACGTACAGGATCAAAACAAGGCTCACGATGTTTACGTCAATAAACTTGGTTGTAAGGTCCACACCGATATGACCATGGAGAACGGCTTTCGCTGGCTGACCGTGACCCCGCCGGAGCAGCCCGGCCTCGAAATTGTGCTGGCCGAACCCAAGCCGCCCATGTTCGGCGAGGAGCAGGCCCAAGCTGTGCGCGGCCTGCTGGAGCAAAACGCGCTGGGTGGCGGGGTGTGGGCCACCGACGATTGTCATAAAGCTTATGAGGCTTTGAAGGCGAAAGGGATTGAATTCCTCAAGCCGCCGACCCAGGAGTTCTACGGCATCGAGGCCCTGTTCCGCGATGGCTGCGGCAACTGGTTCAGCCTCACCCAGCACACCCCGGAGCAGGGGGGAAGCCAATGATTTAGCTGAGGACTTACCTCACCATCTTTGGAAGGCTGGAGGGTTGGAGGAAGCAATAATATCCAGTCCTCCAGCCTCCCAGCCTTCCAGGCTATTACAATACCGACCCTTTTCTAGCTTACTTACCCATCTCCTGATACGTTTCTACCATCGCTCCAGCCATAATATCCAGCCCTTCCTGCAACTGGTCGGAGGGAATATCCAACTGCGGTAATAAACGGATGCAGTTGCTGTACAACCCCGCGCGTAATAACAGCACCCCTCTGGTCGTACATTTCTGAATCACACTGATGACAAATTCAGGCCACGGTTCTTTGGTCAGCGGATCTTTGACAAATTCCAGGGCCATCATCGCCCCGCGCCCGCGAATATCGCCCATCACGGGGATTTCGGCTTGCAGCGGTTCGAAGGTGGTGCGGACCTTGTTTTCAATCCCGGCGGCGTTGGCCAGGGTTTCGGGCCGGTTGATCAGCTTGATGGCTTCCAGGGCAGCCACGCAGGCCAGGGGATTGCCGCCGTAGGTGCTGCCTACGCCGCCCAGGTGGGGCGCGTCCAGAATCTCCGCCCGCCCGGTGACAGCGCTCAGCGGCGTGCCGGCAGCCAGCGATTTGGCCGTGATAATCAAATCGGGCACAACGCCGGTGTGCTCAATAGCAAAGAGTTTGCCGCTGCGGCCAAAACCGCACTGGATTTCGTCGGCAATCATCACGATATTATGCCGGTCGCAAATCTCGCGGATTTTTTGCAGGAAGGGCGTGGGCACCGGGATGAAGCCACCCTCGCCGATGATCGGCTCAATCAGGATGGCGGCGATGGCGCTGGGGTCTACCTGAGCAATCAGGGCGTTCTCTAAATTCCAGAGGCTCCATTCCAGATAATGCTCCTCGGTCATGCCCGGCGGGGTGCGGTAGAGGTTGGGCAGGGGCAGGCGGTAAATTTCCGGGGCAAAGGGGCCGAAGCCTTTTTTGAACAGCCCGTACTTGCTGGTCAGACTCATGGTCAGGTTGGTCCGCCCATGGTAGCCGCCCTCGAAGCAGATAATGGCCGGGCGTTTGGTGTAGGCCCGGGCCAGTTTGACCGCATTTTCGACGGCCTCGGCTCCGCCGTTGGCCAGCAGAGTTTTCTTCGGATAGTCGCCGGGGGTGATAGCGTTGAGCTGCTCGCAGACCTCGATGTAAGGTTCGTAATTGGCCACAATCGGGCAGACGTGGAGATATTTCTCGGCCTGGGCCTGAATAGCCTGACTGACCGCCGCCGGGGCGTGGCCTACGGCCAGCGCGCCAATCCCGCCGACCAAATCGAGCAGGATATTGCCGTCCACATCTTCCACCAGCGAGCCGGAGGCTCTGGCGTAGGCAATGGGCACGGATTGATACAGCGCGGCGCTCACTGCGGCGGCGCGTCGGGCTAAAAGTTCCTGGCTTTTGGGGCCGGGAATGGGGGTTTTGAGTTGAATGCTCGGCATCGTTGCTCCTATGAATGGGAAGGTTGGAAGGCTGGAGGATTGGAAGGGCGGCAGAAAAGCAGCCAACCTTCCAAATAATCAATCTTCCTTTTGGGCCAATTATAGGGCAGTCACAGATAGGAGTCAACGAATTGATAGCGGTGGGTCTGTCCCAGATTTTAGGCAGACCTCATAGGTTTTCAAAACCTATGAGGTCTATTTCCTAAAAATTGGGACACACCCATAGCGGCGGGGGTGGAGGCAAAGATAGAGGATGGAGATTGGAGTTTCTTTCAATACAAATCTATCTTCCATCTACCATCCTCCCTCTTCCTTCCTTCCTTCCTTTGTTTTACGGGGCAGTTTCGGCGGCCGCGGGCGCGGTATCAACCGTCGGGACGATGCCGGGGCCGGGAATGACCAGGTTGGGCACGGTGCCTTCGGGGGTGAAGATAATCTTGTCGGTGGGTTTGAGGGCGTTGGCATTGGCCTGAACTTTTTGCAGGTCAAGGTAGCCGGGATTATCGGCGTACAGTTCGGCCAGGATCAACTGGTTGGCTAAATCGGCTTTGGCTTTTTCGGCGGCGGCGGCAGCAATAGCCTGGTTGATTTCCAGGTCTTTTTGGGCGGCTAACAAATCATTGATTTTCTCAGCCTCGATGATAGCCTTTTGGGCTTCAACCTGGGCTAATTCATTGGCTTTTTGGGCTTCGATCACCGCTTTTTGGGCCAGAATCTTTTCCTGCTCCAATTGCGCTAAAATGGTCTGCTGTTTGGTTTCTTCCTGAATCCGGCTCTGCTGCACCCGGATTTCACCTTCCTGGCGGGCCTGTTCGGCGCTGGCCTGGGCGTTGGCCCGCAGCTTATCCTGGGCAGCCTTTTCAGTTTCCAGCCGGCTTTGCACAATCGCATCCAGGGCAGCCTGCACTTCGGGTGAGAGGAGCACATTGGGCACCACCACGTTTTCAATTTGCAGGCCAAAGTTGTTAGCCAGATCGCTTACTTCGGTGTCAATACAGTTGCGTAGCTCATCACGGGCCGTGCCGACCACGTTATCGTCAAAGTTTCGATCACCGACACAGACTTTCATGGCTTGTTGAGCCAGCGCTTGCACCCGGGCCTGGGCCAGGGCATCGTCGAGGAAAATGTTACGGTACTCAGCCCATTTGTCCTGCAAAATATCTTTCTGAGCGATATTCGGCCTGAAAATATCACCGCTGACCACCAGCCCGATGCGCTGCTTATCTTTGGTGATAATCTCCTGATCTTCAATAGTAAAGGGGATGGCCTGGCTGGAAATCTTGGTCAATTCGACATAGAAGCCAAAATCGCTGTAAACGCCCGGCCCCACGATGCCTACAATGCGGCCACTTTCAAACTGAACGCCGACTTCCTGTTCCTCCACCCGCTCGAACAGATAGTAGAACTGGCTGGAAAACATCAGCACAATTACAGCCACAATGGCCACCACAATCAGGGTAAAAATCAGGGGAATACCACCGGCAACTCTTGATTTCATGGTTAGACACTCCTTTTAGTCGTTGATTTATAGGTAGATTTTAATTGTTGAATTACATGCTGAGGGGCAAAAAATGAACCTTCGGCAGATATTGTACCATCATTTTTGCCTTTTACCTAACGCTGTAAGAGTACGTGCTGGTCGCTTTGATGACCGCCAGCGGGTCAGCAGCAGGCCGGTTAGATGTCAAACTGGCTCAAGACCTGTTTTCCTAAACAAAACCTAAACGCAACTATAATGAATTTTTTATGCTGCTGACCGATATTTGTAGTAGTGTAAAAGAACGAAACTTGCTGGAAAGCGTTTTTTGAAAGATTGGTTTATTACAGACAGACTTGGCAGCTTTAAAGATGGCGTAAGCGATAATGAGCTTCAACTTTAGCAACTGTGCCTGTCGGGGAGTTTGGAAATGTCTGATCCCACGAATATTTCTTACGAAGCTATACAAGAGGAACTTGCCCGCAGCCAACTGGCTGAGGCCGAACAACGGCGCTTGAGTCAAGCCTTGCGTCAGGCTGGGGCTGCTTTGAACAGCACCCTTGATTACCAGGAAGTTCTGGACCGCATTCTGGATGCGATGAGTTACGTAGTTCCCCACGATTCCTCCAACATTATGCTCATTGAAAGCGATATGGTCCGAGTTTTCCGCTGGCGCAATTATGATTGGTTTGGGGGCGACGGTTATGCCGGTTCGATTACGTTTAAGCTGGAAAATGTCTCTTTGCTGCGTAAAATGCAGCAGCATCGGCAGCCCCTGGTGATCCCCTACGTAGCCCGCGACCCCAATTGGGTTTATTACAAAGAAGAACACCGTTGGATTCAATCGTATGCGGCTGCCCCTATCCATAGTCACGGCCAGTTGATAGGGTTTTTGAATGTTAACAGTGCGACCCCTGGATTTTATACCGAGGCCGATGCCGAACGTTTGCAAGCCTTTGCCGACCAGGCTGCGCTGGCCCTGGAAAACGCCCGCCTTTTTGAAGCAGAACGCCAGCGCCGTCAGGAAGCCGAGAACCTGCGGGATCGCCTGGAGGAGTTGGTGGCCGAGCGTACCCTGCCCTTCAAGGGCCAACGCGCAGTTAAACGAACAACTTGTTGAGCGAGACAAGCTGATTGCCGAACTGGATGCTTTTGCTCATACGGTGGCGCACGACCTTCGCTCACCGATTGGTATTGTGACCAGCTATACCGAACTGCTTCAAAGAGAATGGCACACCTTGTCGGTGGAGGAAATCAGGGAGTTGTTGGCTATCATCAGGCGAGTTGGGCGCAAATCGCTGACCATCGTTGAGGAGTTATTACTGTTGGCCAGTGTCCGTAAGGGGCAGGTCAAAATGACCGCCTTGGATATGCCCCGGATTGTGGCCGAAGTCCAGCAACGGCTGGGGCCGATGATTGAGGAGTATCAAGCCATTGTGGAATTGCCAAACGACTGGCCGCTGGCCTTTGGGTATGGCCCCTGGATTGAGGAAATTTGGACCAACTATCTTAGTAATGCCATTAAGTATGGCGGTCAACCACCTCACATCAAATTGGGCGCAATCAAACAAGGGGAAAATATGATCCGCTTCTGGGTTCAGGATAACGGCAACGGGTTGTCGCTGTCAGAACAGGCCCAGTTGTTCATCCCATTTACTCGACTTAATCAGGTATGTGTTGAAGGATACGGCCTGGGATTGTCTATTGTCCAGCGCATTGTGGATAAACTCGGCGGGGAGGTGGGGGTAGAAAGCCAGGCCGTAATGGGGCAAGGCTCCGTCTTTTGGTTTACCCTGCCGGCTAATAATCAAGGCGTATCGCCGGGATAATGCGATTTGACTATTTTTAGCAGCTCGACCAGAGAGGTTGGCTTGGTCAAAAAATTGTCGAATCCGGCGGCCAAAAGTTGCATGCGATCACTCGGCACAATGGAACCGGTGAAGGCGATCACTGGTATCTGGCTCAGGTTTGGATCTGCTTTGATCTGTTTGATTACGTCCCACCCGCTCATGCCGGGCATATCAAGGTCCAGCAGCACCAGGCTTGGCTTTAGTTGGCTGATCAGTTCCAGCCCGCTTGGCCCATCTTCTGCCTGAATAACCTGGTAGCCGTAGACGCCTAATAATTTGTTCACCAGTTCGCGTATTTCGGGGCTGTCATCAATGTGTAAAATCATTTGTTATCTCATCACTTTCTTGCTAATAGATGGCCTGTTTAACGTAGGGTGTAAATTGGTTACAGATATTGATCATAGTATATGAAACATTTGGCTGCTTGTCTGTATCTCCAACTACTAATATCTGTGTTCTAATTCACATTCTGAGGAGTAAAAGTTACAATGCGTTCTTCTTTACCCAGTCAAATCCCCCATTTTCTCAGACAGATCCCCCTTTTTTCGGCGCTCAGCCAGAAAGACTTTGCTACCCTGCTCGCTGATTTTCGCCTGCGCGAGTATCGGCCAAACGAGATCATTTTTCATCAAAGTGATAATAGTGATGAGCTGTATATTGTGGTTCAGGGTAAAATTCGTGTTTTCAGGATTAGTCCGGCCGGCTGCGAAACCTCTATTCAAATTTTCTCCACGTCTGATATTGTGGGTGAATTTGCCGCTATTGATAACCAACCGCGCTCGGCTACGGCCAAGACTATTGGCTATTGCCAACTATTGGAGATGCGGGGGGATAAATTTATGCAGTATATGCGCACGATGCCCGACCTGGCGGTAGAAATGACCCGTCTGGTCATCAGTAAGGTGCGCTGGACGGCTACCTACGCGGAAACCATTGCTCAATTTAATGCCGCCGGACGGCTGCTGCATATTTTGCTCCTTTACAATGAGCAGTTTGGGCAGGAAATTGAGCCGGGCAAACGATATATTATTGATTTGGCTATGAACCAGGCTGATCTGGCATCGCTCATCGGCGCCCGCCGAGAATGGGTTAACCGCCTTTTGCAAGATTGGCACAAACGGGGGCTGGTCAGCTTTGAGAGTGGCCGGATCACCATTTTAGACTTGCCGCGGGCTGTCGAAGAACGTGACAGCCGTATCGAGGCTTACCATGCTCGCTGAGATACAGTGAGAGAGTGCTTTAAATCACATCTGCATGTGCAGTGGGGCATAGACAAAACCAATTAAACCGGCTAAACTGGCAGATGGCATCGGACATTATGGTTTTATAAGTTTAATTCAAGCCCAAAGCTATACCGCTTAAGCCATTAACAACTAAATCAGCCTGTTCACTCGAAAAGACCTGTCTCAACTACCAATTTCCAGCCAACCAAGGATGGCGACCATGAACACCAAACCCAAACTCCTTCAACTTTTTCTCGGTCTCATTTTATCGTCAGGATTCGCTACCTTTCTGGTGAGTTCTGTCCCAGCTACACCTCTAGCCTATGTGGAGCCGGGTCTCCGGACGCGCCAAAGTGAAACCCTTTCGGTCATCGTCACTGCTGCTGACTCCCAACTGGCAGCTCAGACGGTCGAACGCCTCGGCGGGCAGGTCAACAGCGACCTGTGGCTGATTGACGCCGTGGCCGCTACTATTCCCACCGACCAACTCAATACCCTGGCTGCTGACCCGGCCATCGTCTCTATTGTGGCCGATAAAGAGGTTAAATCCGCCCAAAGCCCGGATGGCTGGGTAACTGACTTCCGCTTTCCTGTACCTTTTGACAACCGGCCCGATGCCCAGGAACTTGCTGGGCCGTATTGGAAACTGGCCAACCCGGTGGCCATTGATGTCGGTGCCGATGTATTACACTGGGATTACGGTATCACCGGTAAGGGTATTACGGCAGCCGTGGTAGACAGCGGCATTACTTTTGACGGTAAAACCCGGACTGCCCTTGGGCTAAAGCTGGACAAATTGTTTCTGGGGCAGGCCGATTTTGTGGGCGGCGGTATGTGTGCCGGTAAAGGTAAGCAAGAGACTGGCCACTGTTTTACCAAAAAAGGTGAAGACAGCCGTGACGGCTACGGCCACGGTTCCCACGTGGCCGGCCTTATTTGGAATAACTTTATTGATGTGAATACCAGTGTGTCTGCCGGGATTGCGCCCGAGGCCAACATTTTAAGTGTGCGGGTGTTGGATAAAAATGGCATCGGCACCTACACCGATGTGATCGAAGGGATTCAATACGTTGTTTCCAAAAAAAATACCTATGGTATACGTATTCTAAACCTTAGTATAAGCGCTTACGCCACCACCCCATACTTTGTTGATCCCCTGAATCGGGCCGCCGAGCAAGCTTGGGCTAATGGTATTGTCGTGTTAGCCGCGGCTGGTAACACCGGACCAAAGGCCGAAAGCATTACCGTTCCCGGCAATGACCCCTATGTAATCACAGTCGGGGCCATTAATAACCAGCGCACTCCGGGCTACTGGGCCGACGACATCATCCCGGCCTGGTCGGCCACCGGTCCCACCCTGGACGGCTTTACCAAGCCTGATGTTTTAGCTCCCGGTACCTATCTGGTTTCTTTTATGTACCGGGACCTTCAAAATATGGCTAACTCGGATACTTTGGTCCAGCAGCACCCCGATAATGTCATCGCCAGCAGCTTGTTCCGCATGAGCGGCACCAGCCAGGCTACCGCCGTGACCTCCGGCGTGGTGGCCTTGATGCTGCAAGCCAATCCCGGCTTAACCCCCGACCAGGTCAAATACCGGCTGCTGGACTCCTCCCTGGCCGCTTTTTCCAGTGATGATGACCTGGTTTACAATGCGCTGCAACAGGGCATGGGCCGGGTTTGGGCTCCCGGCGCGGTAATGGGCAGCTTCCCGGTTAACAGCCAGGCTAACCAGGGAATGAACGTCAACACCGACTTGGCTCACGGTACGGGCTGGGTGGATAGCAACGGCGATGGTTGGGTGCAACAGGCTGAACTTGACCCCACTGAAATGGCCTATCATTACAACGGCCGGATTGACCGTTTAACCAGCGACGACGGCCAGGCTTACCTCTATTATCTTAGCGGGGGAGTTGACCCGCTAACGATGGCCGACGAATTTTACGCCATTGCTTACAACGGCAGCAGCGGCAGCCAGAGCTGGGCCGGTAGCTGGATTGAGAGCGGTGATAATGGTAACCCGGCCAGCGGCAATATCCGGGTGTTGAGCAGCAGCCGCTGTGCCAGCGGATACTGCGTCGAATTTCTCGGTCAGAGCAATGACTGGATCACGCGCGCGGCTAATTTGGCAGGCGCTACCCAGGCGACCCTGACCTATCAGTGGGGTATCTATCAGCGAGAAGATGCCGTCTTGCGGGTCCAGGTCCGCCCACAAGGCAGCACAAATTGGACAACCATCAAAACCCATACCCAGTATAGCGGTTCAGGCCAGGAAACCATTGATATCACAAGTTTTGTCTCTCCGGCTACAGAAATTCGCTTTGGTATCCAGACCTCTTACTACAGCGGGACTCGCTTTAGCATCGACTCGGTCAGGGTTGATTACAGCGACTCGGATACAAACACTTACACGGCTCATGTGGATCAGGATAGCTGGCTAAAACAAGCCGGCCCGGGTGAAAATAATGGTACCGTGTCAGAATTGCTCACCAACAACAAATCAGGAGACGCTACCCGCCTGGTCTCGCGTTTCAACCTCGCTAATATCCCGCCTGGCTCCACTATTGTTTCGGCCAAAGCTTATTTCTGGGTGTCACAAGCCAGCAGCGCCGCTGTCAATGTTCACCGGATTACAGATGCCTGGACCGAAAGTGGCGTTACCTGGAGCAATACCCATACCGATTTCGACCCTGTTGCCGACGCTACTTTTACTCCGGGCACGAATGACCAATATGTGCAAGTTGATCTCAAAAACCTGGTTCAGGAGTGGGTTAACGGCGCGCCAAATTACGGCCTCATGTTTAATGGGACGGCCAATGATAGTGAATCCAAGTATTATGGTAAAGATCAGGGCGGCAGTAGCCAGGACCCTTACCTGGAGATTGTCGCTGTGGAACCAGTAGTGCTGGGGGCAGCCTGGAGCAATACGATGGAATGGCTTGACCAAACTACTCTGGCCAGCGCCAACCTCACCTGGGTGCAGGGCCAGATGTCGTATAACAACGGCCTCGCCTGGAGCGGCGGCGAAGTCGTGGGGGAGCGGTCGCACGCGGGGCGGAACTTACTCCTGGAGCGGTGGCAACTCCTGGGGCAGTGGCCGTACGCGGGGTGGAACTTATAGCTGGGGCGGTGGCGACTCGTGGGGCAGTGGTCGCACTCGGGGCGGTAACTTTTCCTGGGCCGGCGGCAATTCCTGGGCCGGCAGTTTCTCTGGCGGTGGCGGCATTGGCCTGATGAGTTTATCTGGAGAGGGGCCTCGCCTGGCCAGCCCCATTTGGGTGGAAGACAATGCCGGCTCCACTCGTCAATCAACCGGTCCAACTACGCTCTATTTGCCTATAGTGACCAAATAGAAAGGACATACAGTTAATAGAGTGGTTCAATCAAAGTGAAGGGAACTTTATTCACTGGTTTGACAGGGTACAGGCAGTCACAATCTCTCGATTGATGACCACGCACTCCAGAAATGATTGGCGCAGCGCCGGGTCGGTGATCATGCCGGCCCGGCTGATGACCAGGGCATAAGCGGCTTGTAAGGCCGATTGCGCCGCCATACTCTCTCCAACCGCTGCCAGAACTTGATAGCAATAAAAATAATCACGGGTCGAAAACTCTGGCCCCTCGCCGTTACACTCAGTTAGGATGGCCAGGGTTTGCCGGGCATACTCGACTGCCCTGACCTGGTCGCCGGCGAGGAGATACGCTTTGGCTAACACGGCCAAGTCATCAGGAGTATTAAGGCGCAGGGCCAATTTCTGGCGCAGGGCCAAAGCTTGTTCAGCCTGTGCTATCGCTTGTCGGGATTGGCCGGCCTGTAAGCTGACCGTGCTGAGGTAGCTGAGGTAAAAGGACATCTCGTATTCATTCTGTTCAGCCTCATACAATTTCAGGCGGCGGCTAAATAGCTGTTCCGCGGCCGCCAGGTCACCCCGGTCACGCAGGACCAAGCCCAGATTCGACTCCAGATAATTCTGGCCGGCTTCGTCACCAATCTGCCGGGCAACTTCTAAGCCCTGATGGAGCGACGTTTGCGCCGTAGTTAACTCCCCTAATTCCTGATACAGCACCCCCAGTAGAATCCAGACATTAATTTCCTGCCAGCGATGACCGGTGGCCTGTATAATTGCCAGGGCAGTTATACAATACTCTTGGGCCTGACTGTAATCACCCATTTCACGGGTAACATCGGCCAGGTTAGTCAGACTGGTGCCTTCGCCGGTGCGGTCGCCAATGGCCTGCCGGATTGCCAGGGCTTGCTGTAGATAGCGGTGAGAGGCGGCAAACTGGCGCTGGTAACGGGCCAATACCCCCAGAAAATTCAACGCCTCAGCTTCGCGCTGGCGGTCGCCGCTTTGCTGGCTCAACTTCAGAGCTTGTATGTGGCTATCTCTGGCCTGGTCAAAATTACCCTGCTCCCGATAGACAAAGCCCAAACCGTTGAGGGCTTCGGCTAACCCCAGCCGTTGTGCTTCTTCCGGGTGAGTTTCCTGATCCCGGAATAGCGTGAGAACATTCTGGTAGCGGATTATCGCTGTTTGGTAGTCTCCCTGCCGGCTGGCAATTAAACCCAATTGGGTCAAACAGCGGGCTTCACCCAGCCGGTCGCTCGCCTGGTGATAGACCAGAAGGGCCTGCTCGACGGCTGTCTGTGCCAGCGAATATTCGCCGATGGCCTCACGGTATTGACCCCACAAGAAGGCCACATGGACCGGGGGGACGGCTGGGAGGGTCGCCAATTTTTGCAGCCTGGCCTGCTCCTCCTCGCGCCGCCCCTGAATATGCAGAATTTCAACCTGACTTTTGTACCATTCCCAGCGCTCTTCCAGGGCCAAAGCCTGGTGGTAATAGTTCAAAGCAGTTTCATTGACATATTCCCGCTGCGCCTTGTTGGCCGCCTTTTCCAGGTAGACCAGAGCCTTGGCCTTGAAGCCGCTCTGACGATAATGATACGCCAATCTTTCCACGGCTTCCGGTTGCAACTGTTCCAGGGCCTGACCGACGGCCAGGTGTAATTCACGCTGCTGGTGATCCAGCAAGGTTTGGTAAACTACTTCCTGGGTAATATTATGCTTGAATAAGTAGCTTAGTTGAGGCTGGGGAATTTCCAGGCGGACAAAATCCCGCCCTTCTACCCCTTGTATTTGGGTCAGGAGGGTGGCTTGATCGGTCTGATGGGGGTGAGCCAGGCTTAGAACCTCAAATTCAAACACGCGGCCGATTACGCTGGCTACTTTCAAGGTCAATTTATGCAGCTCTGGCAGGCGGTCCAGGCGTGATAAGACCAGGCCGTGAATTGAGTCAGGTATACCCAAATCTAGGGCCGATAGATTGGCTTCGGGGGCCAACACCCATTGCTCGTTTTTTTTGATTAGCGCGTTGGTTTGCTGGAGCGCTTGCAACATGGTCTCCGATAAATTCCACCGACCATCAGGCTGGCGGTATAGCTTGCCGGATTCGAGCAGTACATCTACCAATTCTTCCGTATAAAAAGGATTTCCCTGGGCATAGAGTTGGATAAGCGATGCAGCTAAAGGAGCAGCCGGCCCCTGGAGGCGATGAGCTACCAGGGCTGCAACCCCGGCGGGCGATAACTCATTGAGATTCAATAGATCGTGCTGGGGTATCTGGTCTAATCCGGCGAAGAAGGGTTTGGTCTGTTCACCCGGTGAGGCAGGACGGTGGACCAGCGCCAGTAAAACCCGGGGAGTGCCGGCAATCACCCGGCTCAGGGCCAGAATCAATTTCCACGAGGCTTCATCCAGCCAGTGGGCATCCTCAATCAGCAGGAGCAGGGGCCGATCTTTGGCCCACTTTTGGATCATTTCGATAGCCAGACTTAAAAGCGCTTCCTGGCGCAGTTGGGGCTCAAAAGCAGCCGTAGTGGGGTTATCGGGAATGGGTAAGGTAAGCAAATCACTCAATAGGGGCAGACGAAGCAGCCAGTCCGGGTTCAAAGCTTGAACGGTTGTTTCGATATGAGCGGCAGCTTCGATTTGATTGTCGGCTATCTCGTCGGACAGTTTGAACAAGGCTCTGAATATTTGCCGCCAGGGATGATAGACCGTATTCTGGCTGGTGCTTTGGCAGTAGCCCAGGCCCACCCGGAACCCCAGGCCAAGGGCGCGTTCGACAAATACAGCCGAGAGGTGACTTTTCCCACGCCACGACACCCCTCCAAGCGCACCACATGCCCTTCACCCATCAAAACTGCCGCCAGATTTTTGTCCAGTTGGGCCAGTTCGGCCTCACGGTCTAGCAAGGGCTGAGTAAAAATGGCGGCAGGCCGTTGGGGCGAGGGTAAGCGTCGCCCTAAAACCAGAGACACAGCCAGCGGTTCTTTTCTCCCCTTTACTTGCACTAAACCCTGGTACTGAAGCTGATAACTCTTGGCCACGGTGTCGGCTACCCGTTGACTGACCAAAATCTGTCCCGGTTCGGCCTTATTCATCAAACGAGCGGCCATATTGGTTTCATCACCCAACACCCCATAGGTTTGTCGCGTGGGGCTGCCGTACGCGCCGGTGCGCATCAGGCCCCGACTCAGGCCAATTTGCACCGGGCCAATAAAATCGAGTTCAACCGGCGGCGAGCGCAATTCCAGAGCCGCAGCCACAGCTCGGTCTGCTTCGTTAGCGTAAGTCACTGGCGCACCAAAGGCGGCATAAAGATAACTGCCTTTGTCACCAACGGTCAATTGGATCAGGTATCCTTCGTATCGGGCCAGCGTGCGCTGCACCCACTGAATATAGCGGTCCAGTTTCTGACCGGCAGCATCATCCTGATCGTAGTTGAGGCCGCCGAATTTTAAGAAGAGCGCCACCGCCGGGCGGATTTCGGCCAAAAATTCATCTTGCCCACCGTGGAGTCGCTCAAAGATGGGGGGGAGCAGCCAGGGGCGGACCTGCTCCTCAGTTAATTGCTCCGCAGCCGTAACGGGAACTAACGAGTCTGTAGGCAGCGGAGGAAAAAGAGTCAAACCCGTCACCACAGCAAAGCGGCCGGTCTCATCAGGTTGGCTGCGCCACTCGGCCACAACAAGGGCCTGTTCCAGTGGGGCAGCCGTTTCCGATGAAACAAGAACTTCTCCCCGGCGGGCCTGCTGTTCAGCCATCACCATCCGGTCAAGAGTCTGCCCAGCCAGGACGTCAATGTATTGGATATAGGGATCGCCCACGCGGAAGCGCCGCGCTGGCCCGCTGGCTATGGCCGCTTTCATCCCCAGCGAGATGGTGTTGCCGGAAGGAGTTGTTATGCGCTCAAAGGCGGCCATCGCCTGTTGCATGCCTAACCCGCAGGCAATGGCGCGTAGCCCTTCATCATGGTCAAACCAGCAGGTGATGGCATCGCCGCTAAAACCAATGATGCTGCCTCCGTAAAGGTGTGCCTGGTCAATCAGGGCACTATAAACAAGGTTCAGATTTTTGGTTAATTCGTCGGCCCCCCGGCGAGAGCCAAGCTCTTTAACCAGCGCCTCAGTTAACGGGGTAAAACCGGAGATATCGGCAAACAAGGCGGCGCCTTGCGTCCGGTCGGGCAGTTCTTCACCCCTGGCTATAGCCCGGCGGCGATCTTGGGGAATATAAACAGTGCGCGCCCCCATGCTTATTCGCTTTCCAACCTGGTCAAGATTTGAAACCTGGATGTGTTCTACTGCACAGACAACTTTCACTATAACTGTTATAATGAGGCGAACAACTACCGCAGTTGTTTTTTAACGATTAGTGCTCATTAATGATAGCATAAAAACCACAAAAATAATAGTAACCCCAAAGATTTACTCGGCATGTTATTAACACCATTTGAACGCGGTTTAATTGCTCACCTGATTGCCGACTGGTTATTGCAAAATGACTGGATGGCCAATAATAAGCCTAACCTGAGACACCCGGCAGCCTGGACGCATGCGGCTATTCAAGCAGTCGCTTTAACCATAGCGCTTGGCTGGCAGGCAGGACTCGTGTTAGGATTGATCCATCTTTTAGTGGATACCCGCTGCCCCCTGGGCTACTGGCAACGCATGTTTAGACAGACCAGGAACGGACCTGCCACCTTGCATGTAGCTATTTGGGGCGACCAGGTTACTCACATTGCTATGATTGCGATGTGGGTTGCTCTCACTACTTGAGGCTTTAACCAATACTCTGTGGTGCTTACATTTCGGCTATAGCCACCCTTCTCCTATCACCCCCACGACAATTAAACCCCACCGTCAGCGGCTTGCCTGATTTGAGGCAGTAAGCTAAAATCCAAAGGCGTTTTGTCCTTGATAAGGCCCTGAGGCAGCGTCAGACCGTAATCAGCCGGATAAACTGGTACGCCCAGCATGCGTAAGGATTTTATTTTTCTGACGCTCCCCAATCGAGACAAAACTACCTTCGATTGTAACCTTTAACCTGCCACATTCAACTTAATAAGCGAGGAGCCTCAAATAATGACTGATTCTATTCTCGATGAACTTTGTGTTAATACCATCCGTACCTTATCTATAGATGGAGTGCAAAAAGCCAACTCCGGACATCCAGGTATGCCGATGGGGATGGCCGACGCCGCCTATGTGCTCTGGACGCAGTTTTTGCGCCATAACCCCGGCAACCCCGATTGGGCCGACCGGGACCGGTTTGTGTTGTCCGCCGGCCACGGCTCGATGCTGCTCTACAGCCTGCTTCACCTGACCGGCTATGATTTGCCGCTGGAGGAACTGAAGCAGTTTCGCCAATGGGGTAGCCTGACCCCCGGCCACCCCGAATACGGCTTGACTCCCGGCGTCGAAACGACCACCGGGCCATTGGGCCAGGGCTTTGCTACCGGCGTCGGCATGGCCATCGCCGAAGCTTTCCTGGCCGCCACCTTCAATCGCCCCGGCCATGAACTGATTAACCATTATACCTATGCCATTTGCAGTGACGGCGATCTGATGGAAGGCATTTCGCACGAAGCCGCCTCGATGGCCGGCCACATGAAACTGGGCAAACTGATCTATCTGTACGACGACAATCACATTTCCATTGACGGCAGCACCGACCTGGCCTACACCGAAGACCGGATGAAGCGGTTCGAGGCGTATGGCTGGCATACCCAGCAGATTGACGGCCACGACCGCGCCGCCGTAGCCGAGGCTATCATGGCGGCCCAGGCCGTCACCGACAAGCCTTCGATCATCGCCTGCCGCACCATCATCGGCTTTGGCAGCCCTAATCGCGCTAACACCGCCAAAGCGCATGGCGAGGCCCTCGGTGTGGAAGAGGTCAAGCTGACCAAGCAGGCTTTTGGTTGGGACCCCAACCAGGATTTTTATATCCCTGAAGAAGCCCTGGCCCAATTCCGCCGGGCCGTAGACCAGGGCCGCGACTCGGAAGCCGCATGGCGCGACAAACTGGAAGCCTACGCCCAGGCCTATCCCCAGGAAGCCGAGCAGTTTCGCCATGCCCTGTCGGGGCAGCTCCCCGAAGGTTGGGAAGAGGCGCTGCCCGTCTTCCCCGCCGATGCCAAAGGCATGGCTACCCGGGCCGCTTCGGGCCAGGTGCTCAATGCCCTGGCCCCAATCATCCCCACGCTTATCGGCGGCTCGGCCGATTTGGCCCCCAGCAATAACACCTTCCTGAAAGGCTACCCGGTTTTTGCCAACGACAGCTTTGCCGGGCGCAACTTCCACTTCGGTGTGCGCGAGCTGGGCATGGCCGCGGCCCTCAACGGAATGGCGGTGCATGGCGGGGTGATCCCTTATGGCGCAACCTTTATGGTTTTTGCCGATTATGCCCGCCCGGCCATCCGGCTGGCGGCGTTGTCACATTTCCCCACCATCTTTGTCTTTACCCACGACAGCGTTGGTCTGGGCGAGGATGGCCCCACCCACCAGCCGGTTGAGCACCTGGCTTCTTTGCGGGTCATCCCCAATCTGATCGTCATCCGTCCTGCCGATGCCAACGAGACCGCCCAGGCCTGGAAAGTGGCCCTGGAAAAACGGGATGGCCCGGTGCTGCTGGCCCTAACCCGCCAGAATCTGCCCGTGTATGACCGCTCGCAGATGGGTGATGCCGCCGGTGTAGCTAAGGGCGCTTACGTTTTGCTGGATGCCGGCCGGGTGTACCCGGATGTCATCCTCATCGCCACCGGCTCGGAGGTGCAACTGGCTGTCGAAGCCCATGCCAAGCTGGCCGAACAGGGGATTGCGGCGCGGGTGGTTAGCATGCCCAGTTGGGAACTGTTTGCCCAACAGTCTGAAGAGTACCGTGACTCGGTTCTGCCGCAAACGGTCAAAGCGCGGGTGGCCATCGAGGCCGCCGTGACAATGGGTTGGGAGCGCTGGGTTGGCCCGCAGGGAGCGATCATTGGGCTGGATCATTTCGGCGCATCCGCTCCATACAAAGCCCTCTACCAGCAGTTCGGCTTCACCACCGATAATGTTGTCTTGCGGGCGTTGCAGACTATTGATAAATCTAAAAGGTAACAGGGTAGCAAGGAAACACTTTTTGCGACCTCACCCCTTCGGGTGCGCCGAAGGGCCTGCTACCCTGCTACTTTGGGTGATATTATGTCCATCGAAGACCTCAAAAAGCAAGCCGCCGAGAGGGCGGTCGAACAGGTGCGCAGCGGGATGGTGCTGGGGTTGGGAACCGGTTCCAGCGCCAAATATGCCACCATGAAAATTGGCGAGTTGTGGCAGGCTGGCGAATTGACGGATATTGTCGGCATACCCACCTCGCAAGGTACGGTGGCGCTGGCAAAAACGTACAACCTCCCCCTCGTCACCCTCGACGAGTACCCCGCTGTTGATTTGGCGATTGACGGCGCTGACGAGATTGACCCTGACCTGAATCTGATCAAGGGGCTGGGCGGCGCTTTGCTGCGTGAAAAAATGATCGAATCGGTGACTACAAAATTCATTGTGGTGGCTGATGGCAGCAAAGTAGTGCAGAAATTGGGCACTCGCGCCCCGGTTCCGGTTGAGGTGGTTCAGTTCTGCTGGAAATCTACCGCCCGCTGGCTGGAAGGTTTAGGCTGCAACCCTGTCCTTCGCAATAACGAAGCTCAGCCCTATATCACCGATAACGGCAATTACATCCTCGACTGCCACTTTCCCCAGGGCATTGATCACCCCACCGAACTGGCCGCCACGCTCAAAAATCGCCCCGGTGTAGTGGAGCACGGCCTCTTTTTAGGCATGGCCAGTGAAGCCATTGTGGCGAGTGCTGACGAAATCATGGTGATGAGCCGTTAAATATTATCCGCAGATTACACAGCCAAGTTTCGCCTTCTCAAAAAAACAAATCTGCGTAATCTGCGGATATTTGCTAATCTTGAACTTTTCATTCAATCTCAGTATACTAACCTCTAGTTAAACTCAAACTTAACCAGAGGTATTTTTATGCCCGAATCCCCTTATCCTATGATCCTGGTCGAAGAAGCGCTGGCCCTCATCGAGCGAGAAGTTCGACCGTTGGTCCCTGTGAGCATGTCATTTATTGATGCGTTGGGCCTGGTGCTGGCCGAAGATGTGCTGGCGGCTGAACCGATGCCGCCCTTTGCTGCCGCCAGCGTAGATGGCTTTGCCGTTATTGCCGCCGATGGCCCTGGCCCGCGCCGGATTATCGGCGATCAGATGGCCGGGTATGTGGCCGGCCTGAACGTGGAGCCGGGAACCGCCGCCCGTGTGACGACGGGCGCGCCTGTTCCACCCGGCGCAGATACTATGATCATGATCGAGCAGACGGCCGAGCAGAACGGGCAGGTTAATATTTTAACCGACGATCTCCAGCCAGGTGCCAATATTCGCCCGATTGGACAGGATATTGAAATCGGCCAGGTGGTGCTGCCGCAGGGAACGGTTTTAGGCCCGGCGGAATTGGGTTTGCTGGGCACGGTCGGCAAGACCCAGGTTACCGTTTACCCGCGCCCCAAAGTGGCGGTTATGTCCACCGGCGATGAGATTGTGGAACCGCACTTGCCGCCTGAGTTGGGCCAGATTCGGGATGCTAACCGTTTCACGTTGATGAGTGCTGTCCGTCAGGCCGGGGCCGAACCGATTGATTTGGGCATTGTGCGCGATAAAGCCAACAGCTTGCAAGACACCATCGAGCGCGGCCTGGCCGAAGCGGACGCCCTGCTGACCTCCGGCGGGGTTTCGATGGGCCAGCTTGATTTGGTCAAACCTTACCTGGCTTCGCGGGGGGTGATCCATTTTGGCCGGGTCAATACCAAGCCGGGCAAACCTGTCACCTTTGCTACGGTTGAAGGCAAACCCTGTTTTGCCATGCCCGGTTTTCCGGTCAGCGCCCTGGTCAGTTTTGAAATTTTTGCCCGGCCCGCCCTGCTGAAAATGGCCGGTCACAGCCGCATTTATCGCCCCCGCGAGCAGGCTGTTCTGGCTCATGGGTTCAGTCACACTGCCGCCCGCACCGAATTCCAGCGGGTGGTGCTGACCCGCCGGCCCGATGGTTGCCTGGTCGCCTCGTCCACCGGTTTTCAGGGGTCGGGCCGGTTGTTATCTATGGTCGGAGCCAATGGATTGGTGATTCTGCCGCACGGCCAGGGTGATTTTGCCGCCGGGACCACCATCGAAGCGCTGGTGCTTGGCCCGGTAGAGGCGGCTGCGTTATGACCGAGATCAGCCGGCTGGAGCGTTATCGCGGGGCGTTGTTGGGGTTGGCTGCCGGTGATGCGGTGGGGACCAGCCTGGAATTCAGACCGCCCGGTTCATTCAGCCCTATTGACGATATGGTAGGCGGCGGACCTTTTCACTTGTTACCCGGCCAATGGACCGACGATACCTCGATGGCCTTATGCCTGGCTGAGAGTTTGATCGAAAAGCAGGGGTTCGACCCGCTTGACCAGTTGCAGCGTTATGCCCGCTGGTATCACGAAGGCTATCTGAGCAGCACCGGCCATTGTTTTGATATTGGCAACACCGTCCGGCGGGCGCTGCATCTGTTTGAGCAAACCGGCCAGCCTTTTGCTGGCTCGACCGATCCTTCGGCGGCAGGTAATGGTTCGATTATGCGTTTAGCGCCGGTTCCGCTGTATTACGCCGCGAATCCCCAGAAAGCCATTGAAATGTCCGGGCAGAGTTCGCGGACTACGCACGGGGCGGTTGAAACGGTGGATGCCTGCCGCTATTTGGGCGCGTTGATTGTGGGCGCGGTGAGGGGCGCGAGTAAACTGGAACTGCTGGCCGAACATTTTTGCCCCGTTCCTCACTATTGGCAGGAGTACCCTTTAACCCCGGCCATTGACGAAATTGCCGCCGGTTCGTTTAAAGGACGCCATCCGCCTGAAATCCGGGGGACCGGCTATGTCGTCAAGTCGCTGGAAGCAGCGCTGTGGGCTTTTTATCACAGCCGTTCGTATCGCGAGGGCTGTCTGCTGGCGGTCAACCTGGGCGACGATGCCGATACAACCGGGGCCATTTACGGGCAATTGGCTGGCGCTTTTTATGGCGAAGCCGGTATTCCGGCGGCCTGGCGCACCCAACTGATTCAAGCTGATTTGATTACTCGCTTCGCACAGCAGCTTTATCAACTGGCCGAAGGGCAGGGCTGAGAGCAAGTAAAAAGTCAGGCTAAATGGGTGACGAATGTCACCTTGATAGAAAGACATTTGTCACTTATAAATTTAACCCGAAAAATTTATAATAGCGGTACCGTTACTCTATGAAAATTTTATTGATTGGACTCAGTCATAAAACTGCGCCGGTGGAAGTGCGGGAAAAGCTGGCTTTCACCCATACGATGCTGCGCTCGGCCCTGACCCACTTCGACCACACCCATCCCCAGGCTCACCTGGAGGATGTCCGGGAAGGCGTCATCCTTTCCACCTGCAACCGCCTCGAAGTGTATGCCCTGGTGCGTAACCCGGAGGTGGCCGAGCAGGCGATTGTTGATTTTCTTGGCCGGGCCTGCTCTGTTTCTCCCAACCTGTTTCGTCAGCATCTGTACATAAACCACGATGAGATGGCAACGCGCCATCTCTTCCGGGTAGCGGCAGGGCTGGACTCGATGGTGCTGGGCGAGCCGCAAATTTTGGGCCAGATTACCGAAGCCTACGAAGCGGCGTTGTCACAAGGTGCCGCCGGAACAGTGCTGTCGGCCCTTTTCCGGGCGGCCATCCATACCGGCAAACGCGCCCGCACCGAAACAGCCATCAGCGTCAACCCGGCTTCGATTAGCTCTGTTGCCGCCGCCCTGGCCAACCAACTGCTGGGCGATTTGTCGGAGCGCCAGGTGCTGTTGATTGGGGCCGGCGAGATGGGCGCGATTGCCGTCCGGGCGCTACAGCGGCGGGGGGTGAAAAAAGTTGTGGTGGCGAATCGTACCTACAAAAACGCCGAGCAACTGGCCAAAGCCTGGGATGGTCAGGCCATTACCTTTCAACAATTGCCCGAAGCACTGGCTGCCGCCGATATTGTTATCAGTTCCACCGGCGCGCCGCACACCATTCTTAACCGGGAGTTGCTGGAACCGGCGATGGCCGAACGGCCGGCCCGCCCGCTGTTTATGATTGATATCGCCGTGCCGCGTGATATTGACCCGAATGTAACCGAGCTTCCGCACGTGCATTTGTGCGATATTGACGATCTGCAAAGCCAGGCCGCCGATAATGTCCGGGAACGGGCCGAGGAAATCCCCCATGTGGAAGCAATTGTAGCCAACGAATTGGCCGGCTTTTTAGATTGGCTGGCTTCGCTGGATGTGGTTTCGACCATTACCGACCTGCGCCGGCAGATTGAAGAGCTGCGCCAACGCGAGCTGGAGCGGCTGTTCCACCGGCTCGATTTGAGTGAACACGAGCGCGAGCTGATTGCCACGATGAGCCACCGGCTGGTCAACAAGATTTTGCACGAGCCGACCCTGCGCTTGAAGCAGGAATCGGCCAATGGTAACGGCGCTATTTATATTTCAACCATGCGGCAACTGTTTCTGTTGGATGAAACACACAGCCAGCTAAAAACTGAAGAGGCGAGACTGAAGCCCGAGGTGATTTAGAATCCATCCGAAAACCAGCGGGTCAGGCTCCCACGCCCGACCAGCAGCGGCGTGAGAGCCGCTGCTGCTGGGTTTTCGGATAGGCTTTTAGAACTCGGCTCCGGTCCTCCGTCTTCGGTCTGCTTTCAAAGGAGAGAAAACGATGCATTCACCTATTCGTCAACCCGCTTATGATGTAAACACCCGGCCGTTCATGATTATCTGGGAAACCACCCATGCCTGTGACCTGGCCTGCCGCCACTGCCGGGCTATGGCCATTGCCGAGCACGACCCGCTCTCGCTGAATACCGAGGATGCCAAGCGGCTGCTTGAACAGGTTGAGAGTTTTGGCAAACCCCGGCCTATTTTTATCTTCACCGGCGGCGACCCTTTCAAACGAACCGATTTATTTGATCTGCTGGCCTACGGCAATCAATTGGGGCTGGCCATGGCCGTGTCGCCGTCAGGGACGCCGCTGCTCAACGAGGCTAATCTGCGCCGGGTGAAAGAAAACGGAGGCAAGGCCATTTCGCTCAGCATTGATGGCTCTACTCCCGAACGACACGACGATTTTCGCCAGGTGCCCGGCTCATTTGCCCTGACCACCCAGGGCTGGCAAACTGCCCGCAGAATCGGCCTCAAATTGCAGCTTAATACCACCGTGACTCGCTACAATCTGCATGATTTGCCCAACATTTTCCGCCTGGTGTTGGAAATTGGAGCTATGACCTGGAGCGCCTTTTTCCTGGTTCCGACCGGGCGCGGCAAAGCCGAAGATGAGATCTCTCCGGCGGAGTATGAAGGCGTCATGCATTTTCTGTATGATTGCTCCAAATATGTCAGCGCCAAAACCACCGAAGGCCATCACTACAAGCGAGTTGTTTTGCAGCGGACCATTCTGGACGAAAAAGGCCTGGCCGTTGAAGATTATTTTGATCTGCATCCTATCTATTATGAACTGCGGGAAGGGTTGCAGAAAATCGTTACTGAGCACAATTTACAGCCACGGGAAACCATCATGCGCACCCCGATGCACATTAATGCCGGGAACGGGTTTGTGTTTATCAGCCGGCGCGGCGATGTATTTCCGAGTGGTTTTATGCCCATCAGCGCCGGCAATATCAAAGAGAAATCGCTGGTGGAAATTTATCGGGAAGCGCCACTCTTTCAAGACCTGCGCGACTCAGACCTGCTCGAAGGCCGGTGCGGGTTGTGTGAATTTGTTGGCGTGTGCGGCGGGTCTCGTTCACGGGCCTATGCCCTTACCGGCAATCCCCTGGCCGAAGAACCGTTTTGCACCTACGAACCCGGTTCGTTTCCGTTTGAAACAGAACTTGCCGCACTGCTTAATAATCACGCCAGTGTAGTTGCTTAAATTTGCGCCTTCGGTTAAAATTATGATTAGAAGTCTAATAATATGGTTAGACTTCTAATCATAAACAATAATCGCCTCCCCCCCTTTCATTATACCCTCCTCCAAATGTGTTGATTGATATGGTAATATCTTGGGCCAGAGTGTATGTGACAAATGTAGAACAAGGTAATTTATGCCCAACCTGCGCCTGCTAGAAGTTTCTGGTACCCCTTTTGAGATGGGTCGCCAACACGCTGCGACCTACCCCAAAGAAATTCAAGAATTAACCGAAGATCGTCTAAGTTTAAGCAGCGATAGAAACTGGACCGGTAAAGAACTGTCTCGCCAGGAAGTTTTGGCTCTGGGCCAGGCCTGTTTGCCATATCACAAAGCCTATGCGCCTGAGTTGATGGAAGAACTGCGCGGCATCGGCGATGTTACCGGCCTGAACCTGACCGAATTAGTGATCCTGAACGGTTTTACCGATTTTATTGACGCCATTTACAGCACCGAACAAAAGGACCTTAAGGTCCTGGCGGGGACAAATGGCACCGGGAAAATCGCTGTCCGTCCCGCTGAACTCATCCCGGCCCACCCCGCCGGAGACGATTGCACCGCCTTTTTCGTTAGCCCGGATGCTGCCACTGAGGGACAGGGTTTTTTGGGGCAAACCTGGGATATGCACGAAACGGCGACTCCCTACCTGGTGCTACTGCACGGCAAACCCGCCGGCGGACTGCGCTTCCTGGCCTTCACCATTATTGGTTGTGTGGGTATGATCGGCCTGAATGAAGCCGGTATCGCGGTTGGGATTAATAACCTGGTCGCCGGTGATGGCCGACCTGGCGTCACCTGGCCCTTTGTGGTGCGCAAAGTGTTGGCCCAGAAAAACCTGGACGACGCCCTGGCCTGTATCACTATGGCTCACCTGGCCGGGGGGCACAACTATCTTCTGGCCGATTCGAACGGGCGTGGTTACAACGTGGAAGCGATGGCCTCGCGCTATCACATCGAGGAAGTAAAAACCGGTTCGCTGGTGCATACCAATCATTGTTTGATTGCTCAAAATGTGGATGTCGAACGAGCCAGGCTGCCCAAATCAAGGGCCAGTTCCGAAACCCGGCTCAGTCGAGGAGAAGAGATGCTCAAACGGGGCCAGCTTACCCTGGCCGACTTGATGACCCTGACCCGCGATCACAGTGCGGTGAACGGCATCTGTGTTCACCCGGAAGAGCCTTTCTATTTGGAAAGCTGCGGCGCAGCCATTATGCGCCCGGCTACAGGTGAGTTTTGGGCCGTTTGGGGCCGCCCTTGTGAAAACGAATTTGAGCGTTTTCTCGTTTAAACCAGGGACATTGGGAAGAGGAGGGTTATCGAAGAATAGTTGTAGGTATAGAGGATAGCTACAGGGAGGCTATTCTCTTTTTTCATTCCTGGTAGTAGTGAGCGCCTTCAGCACTTGTCAGGCTTTGGTCGGCATTTGTGCAATCCAATTAAAAAAGTGCTGCTATCTCCTGACCATTGGCGTTAAGGTCAAACGTTGTTTAAGTTATCCCTATTTAATCTCGTTCCCAAAGTTAGTTTGAGAACGACATTGGGGAATTTGCAAAAAGGGTTTTTCCACAGGAGATCAAAATGAATATCTATGTAGGCAATCTGGCCTGGGCAGTTAATGATGACGACTTAAGGCAGGCCTTTTCAAGTTATGGTGAGGTTGCTTCGGCTACCATCATCAAGGATAAGTTTACCGGCCAATCTCGTGGATTTGGCTTTGTTGAGATGTCTAACAATGCTGAGGGCCAGGCCGCCATCACGGCCCTGGACGGCCAGGAATTAAAAGGACGTGCGCTCAAAGTAAATGAAGCTCGCCCTGTCGAACGGCGTGAAGATCGCGGCGGCGGCGGTGGTGGCGGTGGTAGCCGTGGTCCGCGC
>JAAUSP010000565.1 GCA_012032575.1 Anaerolineales bacterium
CGGAGATCATCGCCCCAATTCGCTCGGCCCGGTTGATCAATCTGCAAATGGTGCCCCAGTACGGCGGTGCGCTGGCCAACTCCGGCGGCTCCGATCAGGTGCGCTGGGAGCTGTCACAGGCCGCCGACCTGGTCAATTTGGACGAATTTTTCAGCCCGCAGCCCTACTTTTACCGCGAGAATGAAGGCTGGCAAACCCGCCTGGCCTTCGATGCCGCCACGGCCCGCGAGTATATGGACGACGAGGATTTGGAAGCCGACGTTAAGCTGCGTGGTTTTGTATTTAGCCCCAAGGTCGAGGCCAAAGATTTGCCCAAAGAAGCAGTCGGCCCGGCGAAAGAGGCCATTATCCCCTATCCGCAGCAAACCAGCGAGGTAACGTGGAAGTACGATTCGGCCAGTGGTGTTTATTTACGCTCGAAAACGGGCGAGCCGATGGACGATTTCGACGGCAAGCAGCTCTCGGCCAGCAATGTCATCATCTATTTTGCCGAGCACGCCGATACTGATATTGTCGAAGACAGCAACGGCGCGACCTCGATTCGGATTGTGGTCAATGGGCTGGGCACAGCCTGGCTGCTGCGCGACGGCCAGATATTGAAGGGAAATTGGGCCACAGATGGCCTGGAAACCCCTAATTTTATTTTCAACGACGGCCGGTCCATGCCGCTCAAACCCGGCAACACCTGGGTTGAAGTGGTCCCGCTTGATTTTGAAATCGAGATTGACGGTGTGGCCCACCCCCGCCTGAGCGACGCCGGCGGCAAAGCTTCCGCAGGCAGCAGTAGTGACGAACCGGAAGCAGAGGCAACGGACGAAGCAGAAGCAACCGTCACCCCGACCTCCACCCTCATCGGTGCGCGGCCTGCGGCCACACCTACACCTACAGTTGCGCCTACAACGGAGGAGTAAGGATTTTGCTCTAACCAGAGAGACCATAGTTTGATGCGTGATGCGTGATGCGTGACTCTTTACGCATCACGCATCACGTATCACAGGTAAGTTCTTGCCTACATTAACGGCACTTTCGATAGCCCGCCCCCTGCTCGAAGCCTTAGCCATTCACCCCTTCGAGGGGCGGGTGATGGGCCGATTTGAGCGGGCTATTAATCTGGCAGAACCGACCGGCTGGGTCATCGCCGTGACCGGGCCGGAAATAGGCCGGGGGCCATTCTCTGTTGTAGTAGCAGCCCCGCCTGATTTTTTTAATCAATTTGCCGTTGGGCAGCCGGTGATAGCCGACCAGCATGGACTGACTGTTGGCAAGTGGCGTCTCGACTGGAGCGCTGCTGCAGTCTGGGAACCACGATTAATTAGTCCGACTCAACCCCTTCGCCTTACCTCAAAGATTGTCCACGCTCTGAGACCCTACATTGATTGGCCTGCCCCGACAGAATCTACTCCTGTGCTTGGGGAACGGTTGCGCCAAGCGGCGGCTCAATTTAGCCAGGCTCTTGGTGATAAAACAAAGGCGGAGCAAGTTGCCAGGGCCGCATCTTCCCTGGCTGGGCTGGGCAGTGGTCTGACTCCAGCGGGTGATGATTATCTGGTCGGCGCTATGGCTGCGTTGTGGCTAACCGATTTAAAGGCTTTACTGCCTGAAATAGCCGCTGCTGCTGTGCCCCAAACGACCACGTTAAGCGCCGCATTTTTAACTGCGGCCGCACGAGGTGAGTTTTTGGAACCCTGGCATCATCTGGCTCAAAGTCTTTACACCGGCACTATCGAATCATTGAGCCGGGCCTTGGCCCAGGTAGCCACATTTGGCGCTTCGTCCGGCCGGGATGCGCTGGCCGGTTTTACCACAAGCCTGTACAGGTTAAGAACACGGATGCGCGGAATTAAACGGATGAGCCAACAATAAATCCGTTAATTCTACTCATCCGTGTTCTGCCCCTGACCCAAGCACATAATTTGTGGACTATCTCCCATTTCTCTATTGCTACAAGCGTATGGATTCCGTAGCGTTGTAGTTAGGTAAAGCGATAAAGCTTATGTTATATTGAATACATTGAAGCGTTCAACCATCATTAACTTAGGCCATAAGGCATGTTCATCTTCTCCTCCTTTTTTTGAAGTCCGGCGTTAGCGCCGGACTTCTCTTTTTCCCCCGGTTAACCTATAAAATAGGCAATTAGTACCGAAATTTTCAGGTTACATACTTTATGATGAGTCATTTTAAATGATTATGTCTAGTATCTATTGCAAGAAAATTAAAGAGTCGGTATAATTGTTTTAACATAAAGGCTTACCATAAAAAGTTGACATAGTAAATGAGAGATTACTGCGTCAGCTTGATTTTATTAGCCGTAGGGCCGGGGATGGCCTGGGGTTAATGGAAGAGGAGGTGTTTAGAGAAAATCCACTCACTATCAAATTCCTTTTTGGCTGATTAGCTGAGCCAAAAAGAGTTATTTAATGGTATTTCAATTTTTAGCAAAAAGATGCGGTAAAAATTTCTGTTTCCATAGGAGGAAAAATGACCAGAAGTTTAATTTTTAAGCTATTAGCAGTTATGCTTGCCGTTGTGTTGTTACAGGTAGCTGTTACAGCCGACAGTCAGGCGCAGGGTTACGGTGGCGGCGGTTGGGGCGGCGGCTTTCATTACACCGTCCATTATGGCGATACCCTCTTTGCCATTTGCCGAAAATTTGGGGTGGACCCTTACGAAATCGCCCGGATTAACGGCCTGCCCAACCCAAACCACATTTATGCCGGACAGGTCTTGTACATTCCCGCTAGCAGCGGTTACTGCCCCACCTGCTGGGCTAATCAGTATCACCCCCGGCCCAAGCCAGTTCATTGGCAGCACGGCTGTGGCAACAACTGCTATCAGCAGCCTGTCAAATGGCAGGGCTGTGGCAATGACTGCTACCGCCAGGGTTACGGGTATGATTACACCGGCTACTACTACGAGGGCTACTACCCCAACTATCAGCGCTACAGCTACACCTGCGGTTACAACTACAACTGCTACTAAACACTGATACTTTCGTTTGGGCCTGAGAGCCAAAACAACCGATATTGAACCTCAGCCTGGCCTGCCAAGGGCCAGGCTTTTTTTGTGTAAAAAGCCCTCCTGTGTTTGCTGAAATCAACGCAACTCATATAATGCGATCAGAGTTGGGTTAGCTTATCTTAATAAACTTGATAGTAATAGACTCAACTATGGTCGAGTAGCTTGATAGGGCTGCCGGCAATCAAAATTATTCCTCAGGGGACAAGGAACAATTTATTAGATGGATTACAAAGATTATTACAAAATACTGGGTGTGGACAAAACCGCCAGCACCGACGACATTAAAAAAGCCTATCGGAAATTAGCCCGCAAATATCATCCCGATGTTAACCCCAATGATAAAGTTGCCGAAGAGCGCTTCAAAGAAATCAACGAAGCCAACGAGGTGTTAACCGACGCTGACAAACGGTCCAAATACGACCGTCTGGGGTCCAGTTGGCAGGCTTACCAGCATGCTGGCGGCGGCAGCGGCTTCGATTGGAGCGAATGGGTGTCCTCCGGCAATCGGGGCGGCTTTGTGGATTTGAACGACATTTTGAGTGGTGGGGCTGGTCGCGCCGGTGGTTTCTCTGATTTTTTTGAAGCCATTTTCGGTAACGCCGCCCAGGCCCGCACCGCACCTCGCCAGGGACAGGATTACAACCAGAAGATTGAGATTTCGCTGGAAGAAGCCTTTAACGGCGCGGCCCGCATTCTGCGGGTGGGCGGTCGCCGGATTGAAGTTAAAATTCCCAAAGGCGCTAAAACGGGCACCAAAGTCCGTGTGCGCGGTGAAGGTGCTGAAGGCGTCGGCGGCGGCTCCAAGGGTGATCTTTACCTGGAAATTGAAGTGACGCCTCACCCCACCTTTGAGCGGGTTGGCGACGATCTTTATGCCGAACTGCCGGTTGACCTGTACACCGCCATTCTGGGCGGCGAAGCCATGGTGCCCACCTTCAAAGGCAAAATCAAACTGCGCATTCCGCCAGAAACTCAATCGGGGCGGAAATTCCGGCTCAAAGGCCAGGGCATGCCCCACTTAAAGCAGTCAGATGAGCGGGGCGACCTGTATGCCAAAGTGGTAGTGCAGTTGCCGCAAAACTTAACCCCCGAAGAAATTGCCCTGTTTGAAGAATTAGCCGACATGCGCGGCCTGTAAAGGGGCCGGCGCATGCTCGACAAGCTCGATGCCGGCCCTAACCAGCCAATGTACGTGATCAGTGTGGCGGCCAAAATGATTGGGGTGCATCCCCAAACGCTGCGCCATTACGAAGATGTGGGCCTGGTCACACCGGAGCGGAGCGATGGCAACATCCGGCTCTATTCTCCCGCCGATATTGACCGGCTGCGCCAGATCATTCGTCTGACCGACGAATTGGGGGTAAACCTGGCCGGGGCGCAAATTATTCTGGATATGCGCGAGCGGCTGGAGGAACTGCAACTGGAAATGGAGGCTATGCAGGCCGAACTGCAAGCCGAAATTACCCGCTTACGCAAGCGCCTGATTGACGGCTGATGGGCGCACCCACCGAAACCACGCTGACTTCCTCTGCCACTGCTGGCGCGACTCCGGCTGAAACTACCGGGATGGCCCGTGCCGCCGCGCTCATTGCCGCCGGAAACATTGTCAGCCGTGTTCTGGGCCTGGCCCGCGAAACCGTCATCGCCAATCTGTTTGGGGCCACCGGCATGGTTTCTGCTTTTCGGGTGGCTCAGATCATTCCGACCATGCTGTACGACCTGCTGGTCGGCGGGATGGTCAGCAGCGCTCTGGTGCCAGTTTTTTCGGAACAGGCCGAGCGCGACCGGACCGGCCTGTGGCATCTGGCCAGCCTGATGTTGAGCCTCGCAGTTGTCGTTTTGGGCGTGATCGTCCTCCTGATCGAACTGACCACGCCTCAAATTGCCTTCCTTATGGCTGGCGGTTTTGAGCCGGAACTGCTGGCCGCTACGGCTCGTTTGATGCGCATCACCACCCCGGCGGTCCTCTTTCTGAGCCTCTCCGGCATCATCACCGGCCTGCTTTATGCCCTCAAGCGGTTCGCCCTGCCGGCTTTTACAGCGGCGGTTTTTAATGCGGTTATTGTGGCGACTGCGCTGCTGGGGGGCGTTGGCTGGAGGCTGGGGCATCGAGACGCTGGCGGTC
>JAAUSP010000024.1 GCA_012032575.1 Anaerolineales bacterium
GATCAACTGGCCAACGCCGTAAAAATGCCCAGTTGTATGAGCAGGCTCAACAGGAGCTTGCCGAACGCAAAAAAGCAGAGGGAGCGCTGCGGGCCTCCGAAGCTCTTTATCAATCTTTGGTTGATAATATTCCCCAAAATATTCTGCGCAAAGACCGTGAAGGCCGGTTTGTATTTGGCAACAAAAGTTTCTGCAAAATTTTGGGGGTTTCCCTCAATGAGTTGGTTGGCAAAACTGATTTTGACTATTACCCACCAGAAGCAGCGGAAAAGTATAAGCAGGACGATCAAAGAGTTCTGGAGACCGGCGAGATATATGAGACCGTGGAAGAGAGTCTTTTGCCATCCGGTAACAAAAAATATGTCCGGGTAATGAAATCACCCATTTTTGACTCTGCCGGTGAGGTTATAGGCACGCAAGGTATCTTTTGGGATATTACGGAACGCAAACAGGCCGAGGAAGCTTTACGGCAAAGTGAGGAACGCTTCCGGGCTATTTTTGACTTCAGCCCTATCCCTGTTGTTATTAGTCGCGTCTCCGATGGAACAATTCTACAGGCAAATGAACACCTGGCCCGGCTTTTTGGTCTCCCTGCTGATTTATCGCCACATCAACTGGTGGGCCAACAGACGCCTAACTTTTACAACTCTCCGGCTGACCGGGAAAAATTACTCAAAAGTCTCAAAAAGGAAGGCTATGTTAGAAACTACGAACTTCAGGTAAAGAAAACAGACGGCACGCCATTCTGGGTACTGGTATCTCTCCAATTGATGACCCTCAAAGGCGAACCGGCTATCCTGGCAGGGTTCTATGACCTGACGGATCGCAAACAGGCCGAAGAAGCTTTACAAAAAGCATTGGCCAGAACTCAGTTGCTTTATAATATTAGTGAAGCCCTGTCTACCCTGATCAACCAGCGGGCGGCTTTTGAAACTGTTTTAGGTGAGTATCTGCTCCTGCTCAATGTGAGCCGGGGCGGGATCATGCTCGTTGATACTGCCGGCGAATATATCTCGTTGGAAGCCTCGTATATAGCCAGCAAGGTGGTCGAGCCTGATTTTGTTATTCCGCTAAAAGACGACATCATCACTCAGTATTTACAGCAACATCCGTTTCCTCTGATAATTAATGACGTTTCTGCCAATCCTTTAACCCAACATAATCCAACATTACAAGAACAAGTTGAAGCCATCCTTTTTGTTCCAATTGTATCACGCGGGCAGGTGATTGGCACGATTAGTGCAGGGGCTACCCCAAAACCACGTTTTTACCACAGAAGATATTGAAATTGGTAAAGCGATTGCTGATCAATTGGCCATCTGGCTAGACAATCACCTGTTATTGACCGAAGCGCAATACCGCTCAGAACGGCTGCAAACTGCGGCTGAAGTTTCTCGTGCGGCCAGTTCTATCCTGGATGTAAATGAGCTTATTGAAACCTCGGTTAATCTTATCCGTGACCAATTCGACTTCTATTATGTCGGTCTATTTCTGGTGGACGAAGCCAGGGAATGGGCCATTCTTCGGGCCGGCACTGGTGAAGCCGGGCGCATTCAGCTTGAAAATAATCACAAACTCAAAATCGGCGGCGGCTCCATGATTGGCTGGTGTGTTCAAAATCGCCACGCCCGTATTGCTCTGGACGTTGGTCAGGAAGCTGTGCGATTTCAGAACCCCCATTTGCCCGATACCCACTCGGAAATGGCTTTGCCGTTAGTGAGTCGGGATGAGGTGATTGGGGCGCTAACCGTGCAGAGTATCGAACGGGGGGCATTCTCGGCGGAGGATATTACCCAACTTCAAACGATGGCTGATCACCTGGCAAACGCCATCCAAAATGCTCGCCTGTTTGAAAGTGTGATTCAAGCCCAGCTAGAAGCCGAGGAGCTACTTCAAGAGACTCAGGCGCTGCAACTATTTAGCCAAATGCTGGCCGGCACATTACAGGTTAATGAGATTTTGAATATCTTCTTTAGAGCCTGTATTGATGTGTTGGGTTTTGAATATGGAGTATTCTCTCTGGTGGACAAATACCAGAACCGGATAAAGGCAATCGCCGGATTTGGGGTGTCGGACTCTCAAATTAAACGGGCCAATCGCTCTCTGGATAGCCAGGACATTATGGCTGATATTATCAGAACAGGGAAGACAGAGATCCTCACAGACTGGGATGAACGCTTTGACCGCGACATGTTCGAAGCTGAAGGTCATGCCCAATGGGTCCGAGTTTTTACCTCGGTTACCTTGCGTCAGGAAAATATCGGCCTGGTTGAAACCGGTTTTAACCAGGACACCCATAAACGTATTGACGAGTCTCAAATTCGTTTATTGCGTGCTTTTATTGATCAAACGGCCCTGGCTCTGGATAACGCTCAGCGTTACGAAGCCAGCCAAAAGGCAGCGCATCGCGAAACTTTGATCAAAGAGATCACCACCAAAGTGAGAGCTTCGACCAACGTAGATACGATTCTGCAAACAACGGTTAAAGAGTTGGGGGATGCTCTGGGCAGTAAACGGGCCTATGTGCATTTAATTTCTCCAACCAATGGCGAGAAGAAATAAGAGATCGAAGCTCTAAACGGCATCCTTTGAGATAACCATTTGAGTCGATGCCTGATCTGCAACAACGAGGATTGGTATGAGCAAATTACAAGCAGATACAGCCAAAATTACTGACTTTACCCCCAAATATGCCCGTCAACTTGAGGTAATACAGGACGTTAGCCGTAATATTAGCTCCACGGAGAAAATGGAGCTTGTTTTGGAAACGGCCCTGCATCATTTAGTTCATCTATTGGGGTATCAAGCTGCTCAAATTTACCGTTTATCGCCATCCGGTAAAGACCTATGGCTTTTTTTAGAGTATGGGGCCGGCAGTAAACCTGTCACTCAAAACCCGGATATCTTCTCGGTTGAGGAAGATAATATTGTGAGCCACACCGTGCATCAAGGTGAAGCAATATATTTGCCGGATATCCACCAGGGACCCTACTCATTTTATTCTTTAGCAGAGTCAGGCGAAGTCTGGACCACCCTTAAATCGGAATTAGCTCTACCTCTCCATTCGGGACAGGAATGTGTGGGGGTGTTGCGGGTTCAGAGCGAGATTTCTGATGGTTTTGATACAATTGATACGGTTTTTTTAACCAGTTTAGCTGCATTGCTGGCTTCGGCTGTTAAAAACTCTCAAACCATTCAACGCTTGCAGGATGATTTGCAGGAGATAAAAATCCTTTACAATTTACAGCGCCAAGACGATTTAAGCCGGCGAGGCCAACTGACAGGTAAAAAAGCGCTTTTGGGTTATGAATATGATCGAACTGCGATTTCTGAAGTAGAGCAACCATCGCCTTCAGCTCAACTTGCCCTGACCAAGAAACAGATTGGAGTCAGCACAACCCAGGAAGGACTCCACCAAGAGCTGTTGACGCCCATAAAGCTTTACGGAGAAACCATTGGCATCATCGGTATTGAGGATAGCGCGTACGGAGAAGAAATTTTACCTGAAGACATTAGCTTGCTGGAGGAAATCAGCACTCAGGTGGCCCTGGCCATTGAAAATGCGCGGTTGTTACAGCAAACTCAGGAACGAACCAAAGAGTTGTCGCTGCTTTTTGACGCCAGTCGGCAACTTTCAGAAACTATTGATTTGCAGCAAATCCATGAAATATTGGCAACTCAAATCAAAAGTTATTTTAACGCTGACAGCGCCAGTGTTTGGTTGGTCAACAAAGCCAGAACTCATTTTGAACAAATTGTGCTCAAAGGGCAAAAGAGCGGAAACGAACCGCTTCTGGAAGCCGTAGAAAATTCAACAATGCTGCAACAGATTCTCAGACAGCCGGCTTTTGTCGTTGAGCATCCGGTTGATGATACCATAGCGGCCTTTCCCTTAATTGTCCGCAATAAATTGATTGGTTATTTAAGGGTCAGGCATATTAATTATCATCGTGATTACTCCAAGAATGAGGTGCAACTGGCGCAAGCTATTATCACCCAGGTGACGGTGGCTATTGAAAATGCCCAGCTTTTCCAGCAAACCCAGATAGCCCTTTCGGAAACCCAAAAGCTTTATGAAATCAGCCGCTCCCTGGCTGAAAGCACCGATCTGGATGACATCTTTGCCGTTATTGTTGAAAGTGTCAGGGTTTATGATGTAGACCGAGTCAGTATTTCTTTATTGGATCGAACTGAGGCCGGTTCAATTGATAGTGTGACCATTGTTGCCAGTTGGGATCGGGATTCTGACCAGCTTTTGCCGGTTGGTTCCAAATTCTCGGCTGACAATTTTTCACTGGTTCATGCCTTCACCGAACCTCCTTTTGAGCCGCTGGTTTCGGAAGATTTGAGCCGTTCCGAGGGTCAAGACCCGCGCATGGACGATGCTTTTCGTCAGTTTATGCAAGAGAAATTGGGGGCAATCACCCTCTTTTCTGCGCCTATGTTTTTGGGTACGGAATACAAAGGAGTCCTTTCTATTTCTACCCGGAAACCACACCATTACACCAAGCAGGAAATTCGAATCTACCAAACCCTGACCGACCAGGCCATCGTGGCGATAGAAAACTTACGGCTTCTCGAAACCACGACCCTGAACCTTTATAACGCCGAAATCTTGTCCCATTTGAGCCAGGATTTGCTGGTCGCCGATACCGTTGAGACTATTTACAATCTGACCCTGCAAGCTATTGCTGATACCAACCCCGACCGGGGTGCCGGTATTTTTATGTACGACCAAATCGAGGGTGGGGTGGAGTTGGAATTGGTGGCCCTGTGGGACAATCCGCAGCAGCAGTGGCCGCCCATTACTCCCGGCGCTCGTTTCTCAACGGCGGCGCTGGGCTTAGAACCATTACTCAAAACCGGCCAGACCGTTATTTCTAGCGATGCTACGCAAGACCCGCGCTTTTCTGAAATGCTGCGCCAGCTTCTGGTAATCATGCAAATCAACACCCTGGTAGCCGTGCCCACCTGGCTCAATCGGGAGGTCGGCGGCTTTATCCTGGTAGGTAGTCAGAAATTTGCCCTGTTTTCGCCCGAAATAACTCGCCTTTATGAGGATATTGCCCGGCAAATCTCCGGTGCATTGGAAAACCGGCGGCTTTTTGAAGAAACCCAATACCGGGCGACGCTACTGCAAACTGCGGCTGAAATTTCACGAGCGGCCACCGGTTCGCTGGAATTGAATATTTTATTACCCCAAACTGTTGAACTGATCTGCGAACGCTTTGGTTTTTATCACGTTTCTATTTTCCTGGTTGACGAATATCGGAAGTATGCCGTCGTCGAAGCTTCGACGGGCGAAGTGGGGCGGCAAATGTTAGCCAGCAGACACAAATTTAGAGTGGGGGACAAAAGTATTGTCGGTACGGTTGCCGGCGCAGGCGCGGCCAGCATGATCAGAGATACAGGCAAAGATGCTGTCCCGTTCAATTATCCTCTTTTGCCCGATACCCACTCTGAAATGGCCCTGCCGTTGACTGCTCGTGGCCAGGTGATTGGTGTGCTCGATGTCCATAGCGCCAAACAGGCTGCCTTTAGCCAGAGTGATATTACTATTTTGCAATCAATGGCCGATCAGATAGCCAATGCTATTGAGGCTGCCCGGTCCTTCCAGGCCTCTCGCCAAACCCTGGAAGGCATGCAAAAGCTACAAAAATTCTATTTAAATGAACAATGGAGCGCTTATCTTAAAGCTCAGCCTACAACGATTGGTTATCGCCTGACGGAAGAGGGATTTACCAGCCCCGCAGAGCCTCTCTGGCATTTGGATGAAATCGAGCGAACGGGCGAGGTTAAGCACCCCGTGCTCATCCCAGTCCAGCGAGATGGTTCTACTGTTAATGGACCACGTCCCAATGGCAAAGGTGATGCTACTTCGGCTATAACCTCCGATGCAGACGACCCCTCCCTGCTGATTGCTCCCCTAACCCTTCACGGGCAAATAGTGATTGGCGCACTTGATTTTGAAATACCGGCCCAGGATCAACTTGACGAAGATGCCCTCATCATTATTGATGCGGTCGCCAACCAGGCCGCCCAGGCGATTGAAAGTGTGCGCCAGTTTGAGCAAACCCAGGCGGCCCGCAAAGAAGCTGAGGCGTTGTATGAAGTGGGCCGGACCCTGGTAGCAACCGAAGATGAACAAGAAATGTTGTACACCGTCCTGAGCGAGATGCTTTCTACGCTGGGGTTGCTTCAAGGCGGGGTACTATTCTTTGAAGAAGACCGAAAGTTTGGTAAACTTCATGCACTCTTTGTTAATGGCGAACCGGCTGAACCCGGTTTGCGTTTCCCCATTGAAGGTAATCTTTCTTACGAAAAACTGATCTCGACCAAACAACCTGTAGCTATCGAGGATGCGGCTAACGATCCACTCCTGGAAACGGTGAGAGAGATAAATAAGAATTTGGGGATTGCTTCATTGCTCTTGATCCCAATTATTATCAATGATACGGTAGTTGGTGCTATCGGGGCCGATGCGATTGGTAAAAAACACATCTTTACCGAAAAAGAGATAAATCTGGCGCTGGCAATGGCCGACCAACTTTCAATTATGCTGCAAAACCGCCGCCTGCTCGATGAAACAAAGCGGCGGGCCGTCCAACTGCAAACCAGCTCCGATGTAGGCCGGGTGGCAACCTCTATTTTAGACCAGGAAACAATGTTAAGCCAGGCCGTCGAACTTATCCGTGATCGCTTTGGCTTCTACCATGTGCAGATTTTTCTTATTGATGAAGTTAAACAATATGCTGTGCTTTACAAAAGCACCGGCAAGGTGGGGCAAAAGCTGCTGGCCCTGGGCCATAAACTGGCTATCGGCAGCCAGAGTGTCATTGGCCAGGTAACATACCAGCGCCAATCTATTGTGGTTCGCGATACCGACGCCCCCGATGCCAGTACCCTGCACCGCCGCAATGAATTTTTGCCCGAAACGCGGGCTGAATTGGCCATTCCCTTGCAAGTTGGCGATCACCTGATTGGGGCGCTGGATGTACAAAGCACCTCGCCTAACGCTTTTTCAATCGAAGATATTGCCGTGCTGGAAACTTTAGCCGCGCAACTAGCCATCGCTATCCAAAACGCCCGGGCCTTTAAGGAACAGCAGGAAACAGCCGAACGCCTCAAAGAAATTGACAAGCTCAAGACCCAATTCCTGGCCAATATGAGCCACGAATTACGCACTCCGCTTAACTCGATTATTGGATTTTCGCGGGTCATTCTTAAGGGTATTGACGGCCCCTTAACAGAACTGCAAAAAACTGACCTGACTTCAATTCATAACAGTGGGCAACACCTGCTGGGCTTGATTAATAACATCCTTGATCTCTCCAAAATTGAAGCCGGCAAAATGGAGCTTAATTTTGAGGAGGTCGAGTTGGAACCGATTATTAAGGGGGTTATGTCTACTGCTATTGCTTTGGTTAAGGACAAGCCCGTAACCCTGCATCAGGAAATTCCGGCAAATTTACCCCAGGTTTTGGCCGACCCTACCCGTATCCGGCAAATTATTCTTAACCTGGTTTCCAATGCCTGCAAATTTACCGAAGAGGGCAACGTGACCATCCGGGCCAAAGCAGACCAGGAAAAGGTGTTGATCAGTGTCAGAGATACCGGCATCGGCATCCCTGAAGAGAACCTGGCCACTGTTTTTGAAGAATTTACCCAGGTTGACTCCAGCACAACTCGTAAAGTGGGCGGCACCGGGTTGGGACTGCCTATCAGCCGTCACTTTGTAGAAATGCACAAAGGCCACATCTGGGTGGAGAGCAAGTTGGGGTATGGTTCCACCTTCTACTTTACCATTCCTATCCAGCAGCCAGTTGAAGCCGAAAAGGGGTGGCCCACTAACTTTGTTATCGAAGTACCAAGGGAAGGTCGCGGCAAGGTAATTGTGGCAATTGATGATGACCCAGGCGTAATCACTCTGTACGAGCGTTTTCTGGAGCAACAAGATTACCGGGTGATTGGGATTAATCACAGCCACGATGTGCTTCCGCAAGTAAAAGAGTTGGCCCCAGCGGCCATTCTGCTGGATGTATTGATGCCCGAAAAGGACGGATGGGGCGTACTGCGCACTCTCAAAGACGATCCGGCTACCAAAGATATTCCGGTGATTATTTGCAGCATCATTAGTGACAAAAATCGAGGATTTTCGCTGGGCGCAGCCGACTATCTGATCAAACCCATTGTCGAAAATGAGTTGGTGAAGGCGCTTAAACATCTGGATAGCCAGAACAAGGAGCAGGTTAAGGTTTTGGTGGTTGACGACCAGGCCGATGACATCCTCTTGATTCGGCGGATTCTTGAAGCTCAATCCAATTACAAGATTTTTGAGGCCAGCAACGGCCAGGAAAGTCTGGAATTGGTTCATAAAATTGAACCCGATTTGATTATTCTGGACCTGACCATGCCCAAAATGGATGGGTTTAAAGTAGTTGAAGCGCTTAAAAACAATGAAAAAACCCGCAGTATTCCCATTATCATCGCCAGTGCTAAGGAATTGACCCCGGTCGAACATCTGGCCTTAACCGGACAGGTAGAAGTCTTGCTGCGCAAAGGTATTTTTACCGAAAACGAATTACTCGAAGATGTAAGTCAAGCCCTTAAGCGGATCCAATCAGAAGTGACTGTCAAAAATTCATCCAGGAATTAAGGCGAGTAACTCTGTGACCAAATCTTTTGCTTATAAATGCAATTCTTGCGGCTACACGGATGAGTACAAGAAGCTGGTAAGCGTTTGCCCGGAGTGTGGCGGAGAATGGTTAGAACTGGTTTATAACCTCAACGAAACAGCCTACATCTGGCGGCACGAGTTGCCTCAACGCGATCGAACTATGTGGCGCTACTGGGAATTATTGCCAATGCTGGATCGAAAGCATATTGTTTCAATGGGTGAAGGCTGGACGCCTTTGCTGCGGGCCGAAAACCTGGGAGCGATGTTGGGCCGCCGCAATATCTTCATCAAAGATGAAAGACAAGGCCCAACCGCCTCATTTAAGGATAGACAGGCGTCACTGGCTATTTCGGTACTCAAAGAGGCCGACATTAAGGAATTGGTGGTGGCCTCAACCGGCAATGTCGCCATTTCCTATTCGGCATACTGTGCCCGTTCCGGGATTAAATTGTGGGCCTTTTTAGACAGCAATGTTCCCCACGAAAAGATGCGGGAAGTAACCCTCTATGGCACCGAGGTTATCAAGGTTTCCAGCAATTACGACCGGACCAAGCAGGTCGCGGCTCAATTTGCTAAATATCGCAACCTCTTTCTGGATAAAGGCGTCAAAGGAATTTCGGCGCGGGAGGCGATGAAAACGCTTGCCTTTGAAATTGCCGAGCAGATTGGCCGGCTTAGAGGCGTAGGCTGGTCAGCCCCCGACTGGTATATTCAAGCCGTCAGCGGCGGGATGGGGCCAATTGGCGTTTGGCAGGGTTTTTATGAACTGTTCAAAATGGGTCTGATCAAAAAAATCCCCAAACTGGCCATCATCCAAACCGACGGCTGCGCGCCCATGGTCAACAGTTTTCATAAAGGCTTGGACACGTGTGAGATTGTGCAAAACCCGTCCAGTATTATTAATGTCCTGGCTACCGGCAATCCTGGTCCCGCCTATCCTTATTTGCGTAATCTGGTTTTAACCTACGGCGGCGCTTTTGTTAAAGTAGATGACCAATCTTCCTTCCGGGCCATGCGGGTAATGGCCCAGATGGAAGGTCTCTCGATGGAGCCGGCGGCGGCGGTGGCATGTGCCGGATTGATCAAAATGGTTCAAGAGCAGCTTATCAGCCCCAACGAGACGGTGGTCGTCAACGCCTCGGGCCATACCTTTCCGGTGGAAAAACAAATCCTGGAAAACGAAATTGTTAGAAGCCATATCCGGGTGCAAAATCTGGAGAAAGATGTGGTGGAGGAAGATAGCAAGGCCGAGCAGCGCCAGCGTCATGCTACCGAAAGTTTACCCCAGGAAGGGCTGCTTACCGCCCTGCGGCGGCTGGATGACCGGGTGCAAAGTATTGCTATCATCGAAGATGAACCCGATGCCCGGCTGTTATTACGGCGGATTTTGCAATATACCCGCAAATATAACATCTTTGAAGCCGCTGACGGCAACAGCGGTATCAAGCTGATCCGGGCCGAAAAACCTGACCTGGTTCTGTTAGACCTGATGATGCCCGGCATAGATGGTTTCACTATTCTCGACATGATGAAAGCCGATGTGGAACTGCGCGACATTCCGGTCATTGTGATTACGGCCAAAGATTTGACCAGTAAAGATTACAAGCGCCTCTCTGGACGAGTCGAGTCTCTTTTACAAAAAGGGGAGTTTATGGAAGAAGAATTGTTTGAAAGTATTCGCGATGTTTTGAAATAGTTTTTGCTCGCCGTACTTTTTCATATCCATTCTGATCTGAAATAAAACCGGAGAAGAAACCTTGTCCCAGACCAATTGTCTCCCTACCCCAAAAATCTTATATATTGACGACGATCCCATCAATCGCTCTTTGGTTAACCGATTATTGACCAGTTACGATTTTGAAGTCGTCGAAGCTGAAAATGGGCTGGAAGGCCTGACCATTGCCCGCAATGACCCACCGAACCTGATTTTGATGGATATTAATATGCCTGGCCTCGATGGGCATGAAACCACCACCCGCATGCGCGGCATCCCGGTGCTGGAACGTATCCCCATCATTGCCCTCACCGCTCGCTCAGCCAGGGGTGAACGAGAGCTGGCCCTGGCCGCCGGCTGCGATGGCTACATCACCAAACCCATTGACATTGATAATTTTCCTCACAAGATTATTTCCTACCTGGAAGGTCATCGGGATACCATGACCAATGATGAGCGCCAGCAATATTTGGGCCACTACAGTCACAAGCTGGTCGAGCGGCTGGAAAGCAAAATCATCGAGTTAGAAGAAGCCAACAGCCGGCTGCAAAAATAGATAAAATCAAATCTGATTTTATTACCGTAGCGGCGCACGAACTGCGAACCCCCATCACCCTGGTTTATGGCTATGCCCGCCTGCTGCAAGTGGTCGCCACTGAAACAGAGCAGGCCGAGTTTGTTGAAGGAAGCGTGGCCGATCTGTCCGGCCGGATTTTTCTCTCGGTTCAACGGCTCAATGAGGTCATCAACGATATCCTGAACATTTCGCTGATTGAAGCCAATGAGATGCGTTTGCAGCAAGAGCCGGTTAACCTGGCAGACATTATTAACGCGGCCATGCAAGAACTGAATCCGGCCAAGAATAATCGCAAGCTCAATATCACACTGGAAGCGCTGGATACATTACCGACCTTTATCGGCGATAAGAACCGGCTGCGCCAGGCATTTTGGAATATCCTCAGCAATGCGATCAAGTACACGCCCGATGGCGGCTCGATTGAGGTCAAGGGCTGGCTCAGCCGCACGCCCCCGCCCGAAGGGGAGGTTCTGGTTTCGACGTTTCGGCCGGGGGAAGATGGCATTATTATCCTGGTGAAAGATACCGGCATAGGGATTGACCGGCTGGAACAAAAAGATATTTTCAAGCATTTTTATACGGCGGGCGATACCACCTATCACAGTTCCAACAAAACTGCGTTTGGCGGCGGCGGCATCGGTTTGGGGCTGCCGATTACGCGCGGCATCATCGAAGCGCACGGCGGGCGGGTGTGGGTCGAGAGCGAAGGCCGCGACCCGGTAAATTACCCCGGCAGCCGGTTCTATGTTTTATTGCCCTTAAAATCAGCCCGATAGCAGGCCGTGTGACAACCAGACTCGACTCGACTCAACCGATCATCATCCTGGCCAGCAGTTCACCCCGCCGGCGGAACTGCTGGCCAGTTTAGGCTTATCGTTTCAGGTTGTTACCCCTACCGTTTCCTGCGGCGGTCAAGCCAGCCCTACCGCCGTTGACGAAACACCTCTCCCCGGTGAAACTCCCGACGCACTGGTACAGCGCCTGAGCCGGCTCAAAGCCGAAGCGGTGGCGGCAAACCTGGCGCAACCGGCCTCCTCTTTATCGTTACCCCTCACCCCGGACAGCCAGATTTTTATCATCGCCGCCGATACGGAAGTGGCTTTGGGGACTCAAATTTTGGGCAAACCTGGCAGTCCTGCTGCTGCCACAGCGATGCTCAAGGCGCTCCGTCAGCCAGCTCATTATGTTTACAGCGGCCTGACCGTCGCTCGCTGCGCCGAGGGCAAACTTGCCTTTGTGACTCGCCTGCATCAGAGCACCGTCTGGATGCGTCCCTACAGTGATGCTGAGATTGCGCCTACGTTGCCAGCGGCGATCCGCTGGATAAAGCCGGCGCTTATGGCATTCAAAACCAGAGTTTTGCCCCCGTGGCGCGCTGGCAAGGCTGCTTTGCCAGCATTATGGGGCTGCCCTTAGGCGAGTTAGCCGCTGCCCTAAGCCAATTGGGCTTCCCCCTTCCTCCCATCGCTCCCCCTGCACGCGCTATACCGGCAGTCCCTGCTGTCAGGAATAGCCATAGTTTGTTATAATCCACGCCACTCACGCAAAGCGGCGAGGACACGAGGACGGGAAGCGGTTCATAGTTTTATCGCCTCCTCGCGTCCCCCTGTCATCGCGCCTTTCTACAAGGAGACTGCTGTGGCTCAACTCGGCCAACCCCCAACCTTATCAGAAAAATTCAAAGCCGTTTTTGGCATCAGTGTGCAGGTGGCGGGCGTGGTTTTTTTGGGCCGCCTGATTTTGGATATTGGCGTCCGCTCTGTTTTCCGTTTATCCCTCAACTGGCGGCGGGATTGGGTCTGAGTGTGGTCAATTTTAGCTGGCTGATTTTTATCCGGGGCATCATCGGCGTGGCCGGGCCGATTTTTGGGGTTTGGTCCGACCGCTATGGCCGGCGCAAGGTGATGGCGGTGGGCTTGTTGTGCCAGACCATCGGCGTGATTGGCTTAACCCTGTCGTGGCAGTGGTGGGCTATTGCGCCGATGCTGGTCTTTGGGCTGGGGCTGACCGCCTTTATTCCACCTCAGCAGGCTTATATCAGCGACCATGTGGTCTACCAGCGGCGCGGGCGGGCGCTGGCTATCATCGAGGCTTCCTGGGCCGTGGCAGCGATTATCTTTCTGCCGCTGGTCGGCTGGCTGATTGACAAGTTTGGCTGGCGCTCGCCTTTTATGATTTTGGGCCTGCTCAGCTGCTGGGGGCGCTGTTGATCTGGCATTATCTACCCCCGGCGGCGCACCAGACCCAGACCCAGCTTTCCTGGACCGAAATGCGCCGCTTGAGTTTGCGGCCCAACGTGCTGGCCTGTGTGGCTGTTTCGCTGCTGCTGTTTGTGACGGTGGACTGTTTTATTTCGGTCTGGGGCATCTGGCTCAGCGCCGATTATGGCCTGGAAGCGGCGGCGCTGGGCCTGGTTGCTACCGGCATCGGCCTGGCCGAATTGGTTGGCTCCGGCTCCTCCAGCCTGTTTATTGACCGCCTGGGCAAACGACGCGGCAGCGGGTTGAGCCTGATTTTGAGCGCACTCATGTTGTTTTTGCTGCCGCTCACCCAGACTGTTTTCTTTTTGGCTGTCGCCGCGCTGATTGTGACCGGCGCATTGCTGGAATTCACCATCGTCTCGCTCATCCCGCTCTACTCCGAGCAGGCCCCGGAAGCGCGGGGAACGTTGTTTTCGCTGGTTCTGTTCGGCGCAGCTATCGGTGGGGCGCTGGGCGCGCCCATTGCGGCGAATTTGTGGGAGGTAGCCGGGCTGGGAGGCGTTTGCCTGGTGGCCGGAAGTTGTCTTTTGGGGGCGTGCGGGTTGATGTGGCGCTTTTTGCGGGAAGGGGCTTGAAAGCGAATTAGTAAATTCGGGGGCCGCCCGCGGTCAGCCCGTTTGAGGTATTCCTCCCGGTTGTTAACGTTGGCTTGCGGCTCATACTCATCGTTCCCGGCAAAGTGATTCAGGCGGGTTGCTTGTGAGGTTAAGCGTCCCACAACCGTCGTCCCAACGTGCCGTGTCCAGCAGTTCTTGAATGTATTGAAGCGCTGCAAGACTTCCTTTGAGATACTCTTGCCAATGGGTTGAAGCGCCAACGGGTCCATTGAGCATCTGTTCGTTTTTGATCTTCTCATCGCTCATATACTTCAACAACATCTCTTTTTCAGCGCTGGCCCGCAATGTTTTTATCGCGCCACGATACCCTTGTTGTTGGCCCTCAAGGTATTTCATTGACTGTGTCACTTTGTTTGATTTTTCCAGGGCACACATTGACGATGTCCCCACGCTCGAAATAAGTTGACCCTCAACTTGAGCGAGTTCAGCTTCAATTGCTGCGATTAATTCTCCTGTATTCATTTCTTCCCTGTCACTCTGCTTTTCATTCGGGGCAATTGGGGGCGGTTTCTTTTCTGATTATTCAATTTTTGTAAATCCATCATAAAATTAAGACCATCTAATCTAACCTTGCAATAAACAGCCGTTTCATCCCAATGTAAACTGTACCGGCAAATATACCGAACAGCAGACCGCCCAATACAACTAATAACGGAACATCTTGATCCCGCGACTGCAATTGAAATGTTTGGTCCAATAGAACGGCACCCCAGAAGGGCGGCGCAAAAAACCACATCATTAGTGGGTAGGCGGGGAGACTCGTTTTAAAATATACAAAATTTGTTAATGCTCCCCAGCCCCAGCCACCTGCTGCTGCTAATCCTAACGCTCTCCATTCATTCTTTCGAAGTAGCTGTTTCTTCATTATTTTTATCTACCCTACGTAGAATACTCTGCATATCTTGCGTATCTTTCCGTCGGGCAGCTACGTTGCCTACCATCTCCATTAGCCCGCCCAACGCCCTCCGCTTCACTTGCGCCCACGAAACTTTAAATAAAAGCCACCCTCAAAGTGCCAAAGGTGACTTCAAAAAATGCCGAGCTCGGGGCGTCAGGTGCAAGCGGTGGTTAGGCGGCATTTTTACGGAATAAAAATTCGGGCTGTCCCCAAGTAGTTATCTAAATCTAGCAGAATTTCAACCAAACGAGATACACATTGTTCACGATATTCTTTTTCACTCAGACGCTCTACCTTACCAATCGTTATAACCGGCCAGGAACTAGTGCAACGACCAAACTAAAAGTTAGGATTGCAAAATCGGCTCATATGTGGGAAACTTTCTAAAAAGCAAGGAGGTTTCCAGGTAATGAAGAAAAAGTATATTGTCCGCTTGTCAGATGAAGAACGAGATGAGTGCGCACAGGTCATCAAGAAACAAAAAGGGAGTGCCAGCAAAGTAAGACGGGCCCAAATGTTATTGAAAGCCGATGCTGACGGGCCAGGTTGGACCGACGCCAAAATTGCTGAAGCGTTCAATTGTCGCACTCGAACCGTAGAAAAGCTGCGAGAACGACTGGTGGTGGACGGGTTCGAACTGACCCTCCAGGGAAAAAACGGGAGACGCCGCCCACCCCGCCCAAACTTGATGGGGAGGGGGAAGCCAAACTGATCGCCTTGAGGCTGGGTCCCCCACCGCCAGGTTATGGTCGCTGGAGCCTTAAACTCCTGGCCGACCAGTTAGTCGTTCTGGAAATTGTGGCGAGCATTTGCCCGGAAACGGTGCGTCAAACGTTAAAAAAAACGGCATGACCAAACGACTCATTGACTACTGGGTCATTCCCCCCGATCACGACGCCGAGTTTGTGGCGGGTATGGAAGAAGTGCTGGAGGCGTATGCCCAGCCCTACAATCCAGATCAGCCCCAGGTTTGTATGGATGAACAACCCTACCAACTGCTGCTGGAAACCAGAGTGCCGTTGCCGGCCACCCGTGAACACGGTGAACGGGTTGATTACGAATATGAACGCAATGGCACCGCCAGTATTTTTATGTTCACCGAGCCGTTGTCAGGCTTTCGGCAAGTCACCGCCCGCCCGCGCCGCACCAAAGAAGATTGGGCGTTGGAGGTAGCGCATCTGCTGGATACGCGCTATGCCGGACGACGGATTACGCTGGTGTCGGATAATCTCAATACCCACACCAAAGGCGCTTTTTACACGGTTTTTGAACCGGCTGTCGCCAGAGCCTACGTCAAACGCATTGATTTCATCTACACCCCTAAACACGGCAGTTGGCTCAATATCGCTGAGTGTGAATTGAGCGCGATGACGCGACAATGTTTGAATGGCCGGCGTATCGGTCATCTGTCAGAACTCCAACACGAGCTTGAGGCTTGGGCCACTCAAACCAATAGCAAACAGCGCAGCGTTGATTGGCAGTTCAAGATCGATGATGCCCGCTCTAAGCTCAAACGCCTTTACCCGAACTTCAAGTCTGGATGATGCACTAGATGAATTTTCCTCACGCAACGTCCGCGTTAAAGAATCTTCCCCTTTCATATTGCGGTTGTTCGTCAACAAAATCATTTTGTGGGCTTGAGTAAATCGCCAAACCTGACGGTCATTGCTGTTGATAGCTAAGTCTACATCAGCAAACATCACCATTTGGATAGGAAACAACTCTAACCAACCCTCTGCCACAAGCGTGTCCCATAGCCTGATGGCATGGCCTTCAATGTTATGATCAACCAAAAGCGTAATCACAACATGCCTAATCTGGCCTTTGTGGCCTGTAGTTTGGCTCGGATTTTCTCCTGGCCCGGTTTAGGTGGTAAAGCCGCAATTTGGGCAAATCGTTCTCTATTTCGCTCCTCCCAATATTGCCGTTCTTCTTCGGCCTCTTTTAAGACCTGTTGATATTCAGCCTCCACTTCGGCTCGATGTTTTTCAATATAATCCAGGACACCAGCCGTTTGTTTTATGGTTAATCTAAAATCATCCCGAATCGTTTCGGCTGATTTACCAGCCTTAATGTAATCCATGATGCTATAGAGCGTAATGCGTGTTCCGGCAATGGATAAGCCCCGGCTCGTTCTAACTACCGTTGTTTGTTGGGTATTTGTCTCGTTCATAATCTCAACCTTTCTCTATACTTCTCAACCTGAGTCTATTTTACCACAGTTTCAGCCCAAAACCTCATCTGCTTTTTGACAAAGATTCCGCAGGCGGTGTATTAAGGTTTGATTCTTAAAAAACTAACGTTTAGGGATTTGGGGCGATAACGTCGCTCAACAACGTTATTGGCAAACCGGGAACACGAATTGTACCTCTCTCGAGTGGAGTAGTAAATTTCTAAACGAAGCTTCCAGCACGAGGTCGCTCTGTTGGAGGGGTTTAATCAGCGTCTCGAAGAATAAAAGTTCACTGCTAACAATGACAAAGTGACCAGCATGAGCAGCTACCCACAGTGGTTGCAGGAGGGTCCAATAAGGCTCAATCTTTTCGATACTGTAAATGGCAACGTTGGCGTCAATATAAACGGCTCCCGTCGCGGGCAGGGTTAACGTTCCCACGCCTGACGTTCCTCCTGAAGATAAACCTCTACTTCTTCAGCCGTTTTAAATAGACGCTGCCCGGAGGCTTCGGCTAGAATATCCAAAGCTGAACGCCGTTCACTTTCCGCAAACTCTGGCAACAGAATCAGGATTTCCACAGCTTCGCCTGCTTGCAATTGAGGAGCTATGATCTCAACTTTGCCTTCAGTTAACACAGTTGTTTTCAGCCGCAAAATGGTTTGTCTGACCGGCACTGGTAATTCGAGCATTATTCAGCCTTTCCATTTGCGCTACTAGTGGGTCATTTTGCGTGAATATAGCCATTCAACCAGGGAGTGCAATGGCTACTTTCGTGACAAACGACCCACTAGCGAACTGTTCAGATTATACATTTTGAACAGGAGCAGGTCAATTAGCCTCAGCCTGCCCCTACCTCCCTAGCCCCTCTCCCCCCGACTGCGGAACACCAACCGCAGGGGCGTGCCCAGAAAGCCGTAGCGCTCGCGGATGGTGTTTTCCAGATAGCGTTCGTAGGAGAAATGGACCAGGGTGCGGTCGTTGACAAAAAAGACAAAGGTGGGCGGGTTTACCCCGGCCTGGGTGACGTAGTAGAATTTGAGGCGCTGGCGCTGCGCCCCCTTGGGCGGGTTTTTGCTGACGGCTTCGCGCAGCAGGCGGTTAACCTCGCCGGTGGACATGCGCCGCAGCCGTTCTTCCTGCACTTGCAGGGCCAGCGGCAGCACTTTGGCCACCCGCTGCCCCATTTTGGCCGAGATAAACAGCACAGGCACATAACTTAAAAATTTCAGTTCGCTGCGGATGCGCTCGGTGTATTCATTCATGGTGTTGGTATCTTTTTCTACCAAATCCCACTTGTTGACAATCACCACCACACTCTTGGCTTCTTCCAGAATGTAACCGGCAATGTGAGCATCCTGGGCCGTAACCATATCCACCGCGTCAATCAGCAGCAGGCAGACATCGGCCCGGCTGACCGCTTTGAGCGAGCGCAGAAAGCTGTACTTTTCCACCCCCACCTCAATTTTACCGCGCCGGCGAATCCCGGCGGTGTCAATCAACACCAAATCCAGCCCCTCGTACTGGATGGGCATATCAATAGCGTCGCGGGTGGTCCCCGGCACGTCCGAGACAATGACCCGATCTTCGCCCAGCAGCTTGTTCAACAACGAGGATTTGCCCACGTTGGGCCGTCCCAAAATCGCAATTTTGATCGTTTCATCCTCTTCCTCAGTTTCTTCCTCAGTCGGGGGCAGGCCCGCCACAATGGCGTCCAGCAGATCGCCGGTGCCGGTGCCGTGCAACGCCGAAACCGGGATAGGATCGTCCAGGCCGAGGGTATAAAAATCAACCGCCTCGCTGCGCCGCTTCTGATTGTCGGCCTTGTTGACCGCCAGAATCACCGGTTTGTCGGTGCGGCGCAGCAGCATGGCCACATCCTGGTCGGCGCTGGTCAGGCCGGCTTCGCCATCCACCAGAAACACAATCACCTCGGCCTCGGCGATGGCAATTTCGGCCTGCTCGCGGATCTCCCGCAAAAGAGGCGGCTGGATACCCCGGCTTGAAAGCCCGTCGCCTCGGTCTGGCTGGCCGGCGGCGGTGGGGCCGGGTCAAATTCCAGGCCGCCGGTATCTACGACAATAAAATCGCGTCCGGCCCAATCGGCGTCGCCGTAGAGGCGGTCACGGGTGGTCCCGGCTAAATCTTCCACAATGGCTTTGCGCTGGCCTACCAGGCGGTTAAACAGGGTTGACTTGCCGACATTCGGCCGACCAACCAAAGCCACAATCGGTTTTTGCTGGCTCATAAAAAAAGTTATCCTTCATCAGCATCAGGCGTAAATTTGGGTAAGGGTTTAACGGTGGGCGTAGTTTTGGGCGTCGGAGTTGAAGTCGCAGAGAGAATTCGGGTGGGGGTGATCGAGGGAGTCGGCACCGGGCTAACCGGCTGGGTGGGAATCAGGCGGGGATTTGGGTTGATAATAATCTCGATGGTATCGGGTAAAATTGCTTCCAGATTCAAATCTTCGGGCAAAAATACGGTCGGGCGGACTTTATGCGCCCCCGGCGGAAGCCCAAAAAGGTCAACTACCACCTTCACATCGTCCGGTTCCAGCTTTTGCAGGCGGGGAATCGGACCGGAGAGAATCACATCGGCCCGTTCGGGCGAGGCAGTCCAGATGTAATCAGGGTCAATACCCTGTTGGGCAATAGGCCGCTGAACCGTTTGGCCGCTTTCGATGGCCGCAATTTCAACCGTGACTTGCACCCCGCTGGCCCCGCCGTTTTCATTTTCCGGCAAAACCACAGTGACCCCTTTGGGCAGATTTAAGGGCACAGACTGGACAATATCGGCGGTCGCCTGGCTGACATTAATCGGGCTGGTGGCGACAAAACCGGAAATGGAACCGAGCGCCTGCGGATTGCCCACAATGGTCAGCCGGGCCGGATTGACCAAAATATTGCTGACCCAGTAGCCCGGCGCAGGCTGGCCGCTAATCACGGCGCTGACCGATACATCCTTATACCCAAAACGCTGCTCAATCGGCAAGGTAATCTGAACCTGGGCCGGCTCAATTTTGAGATTGCTCAGAGCTTGATCGTTTCGGTTGCGGGCCACCACCTCACCCAGGCGGTTGACAGTTTCTTTGGCATTGCGGATAAAAATCTCGCTGACCACTTTATCCACCTGGCTCACCAGCGAGGCCGGGCCGGTAATTGTTACCTGGCCCGGTTTGGCGCTTGGCGCGCGATTAATAAACCCGACCGGCGGTTCATCCATTACCAGAATATTGACCGGGAACGAGATGGTTTGTTCGGTTTGCAAGTTAACGCTGACATCTTTGGGGATTTGTTCGACAATCTTAACCTGGGAGTCGGAGACGCTAACCTTAATAGGAACATCATTGAAACCCTCGGCCAGGCTCGAAAGGTCTAACGTGGCCTTGAATTTAGATTGGATCAGGGTTGACCAACTGCTTTCCGGGGCCAACAGGCGCAGCCGGACGGTTTCGGGCAGTTTGTCGGTTGTCATCAGGCCGGCCGCCGGTGGAATAATCTGGATCGGAATAGCCTGGGCATAATCGGCCTGGCGCGGCGGATTCTGCTCGCGAACGGCGGCAATCCAGACCAAAGTGGCCAGAAACAATGATAAAATAAGGCTGCTAAGCGTTCTGAGAAAATTTCGCACACCAAAACCCGGTTACTGTTTAGATTGAGATTGGGCCTGGGAGATAGATTTGGCCGCTTTAGCTAACCCCAGGCGCTTCAAAACAAGCCGTCTTGCCCGCTGCCACCAGCCGAGATCTACACTCAATTCGGATTTAAAGAAAGCTACCAACAGTTGTTCCAGCCGCTTTTTATCCAGCCCCCGAATCAAGTGGCCGTTGTGAGCGACAGAAATAGTTCCGGTTTCTTCGGACACAACCACGGCGATGGCATCGGTAATCTGGCTGATACCCAGCGCGGCCCGGTGACGGGTTCCCAGCAGTTCCTGGCGGGCCAGGGTTGCTTCATCAACCAGGGGCAACACCACGGATGCTGCCACCAGCCGATCATTACGCACGACGACGGCCCCATCGTGCAAAGGGGTGTTCGGGGTGAAAATGGTGGATAACAAATCGGGACTGAGGAGGGCTTGTAGCCTGACCCCTGTTTCGATATACGCTTCCAGGCCCGTGCTGCGTTCAAAAACAATCAAGGCCCCCCGCTTCAATTGCGACATCGGGATTACGGCTTCGCTGACGGCATAAATTGCCCGCTCGGTGTGGGTATGAGCGCGATGAACTGAGCCTAATATTTGGGTACGCCCCAGACGGTCCAAGGCCCGCCTGAGTTCGGGTTGAAAAATTACGGGGACAGCTACCAGGAGCGCCGGCAGCACTTTGCTAATCAACCAACTAAAAGCCAGCAGCCGGCTAAAAACACTGGCCATAATTGCCGCCAGCACCGCCAGAATTAACAATCCTCGTAAAAGTTGGACCGCTTGCGTCCCCTGAATTACAGCCAGAAGCCAGTAAAAAATTAAGGCCACCAGCAGAATATCAATAACACTGATTAAATCTAGGCGGGCTAGAATTGGCAGAATATCAGACATAGAACCTTGCCCGGATCGGCAAGCTATGAACTCAAGTTGGCGCTCCTCTCAGCCATAAGCAGAGTTTTAAGGTCTGTCGCTCAGATTACTGCCATCAAGATACTTGTTAGAACTATCCGGCTGTCCGATCATTAACTACGCGGTTCCGCCACTTATTTGGGCCAACAGCCGGCGATACCCTTCCGTATCATCCGGCCCCAGGTTGATGATGGCCTGAATGGTCTGCATGGCCTGGCTTCGCAGGCCGTTTTCTAGCTGCATTTCACCCAGCGTATCATATTCTTTAATGGCTTCACGGTTCCGGCCATTTTGGGCATAGGCCACAGCCAGCCGCTGGCGTAGGGACATATCATCGTTGTAAATTGAGGTAAGTTCCTTCAATAACTCTAAAGCTTTAAGAGGGTTGTACTTTTGATAATTTGTTAGGAGACCATCTAAAGTTTTAGTAGCTTGATTAACCTTATTTTGTTTATAATATAAATCAATTAAGTGACGCTGGGTGCGTTCATCACTGGGATTAAGTTTAAGCAAATCCTCAAAGGCGCTGGCAGCCCTGGCCCAGTCAAAGCGCTGGCCGTAAATATCCCCCATGCGATTCAGAATATCGGCTTTCCAGGCGTTGCTGTTGGGCGAGGTGGCGGCTAACCGCAGCGCCTCATTATATCTTTCCAGCGCCCGATCTACCTGAGCCAATTGGTAGTAAGAGTCGGCCAGAATCAGGTATTGTTCCAAAGCCAGTTCGGTATCGTGATGGCTAATATAAAGCTCGATCAGTTTGGTCCGAACCGTTACATCCATCGGGGCCAGGCGCAATATTTTTTGATAAATACTGACTGCCTGGTCCGGCTGATGGCGCATCAAATAGACGCGGGCAATATACAGGTACTTATTGACGGCTTCATCGGTGTGTTCCTGCTTTAACAAAATGTCGGCCAGACGCACATGCAGCGGCAAATACGAAGGCGCTTTTTGAATGGCCCGCAAACATTCCTCCGAGGCCGTCATGAGGAAATTGCGCTTAATATACTCACCGGTCAGAGCCATGGTGGTGATGACCACTTCCGTTTCCGGTGTTTCCAAAAATTCAACCAGGCTCATCACCGAGCCATCCTCGGTCACACTATCCATGCGGGCGCGTGCTCGGACGCTTTTTCTTCCCAGGCGGCGTTGGAAAAGAAGCGCTTGACGGCCGTAATGAAACCGGCGGCTTTTTTGGAGTCAAGCGGAGACAGGTACTTCTCCCCTATTTCTTCATAAGCCTCGGCCAATCGGTCAGCCTTCTGACGGCTCACGTGGCGCAAATCAACAATCTTCAACGTCTCGATATAATGTTTCAGGGCTAATTCCAGGTTATTGGCCGCGTGATACGTTTCGGCCAGGGCAAATTGGCCGCTCACCTGGTAAGCTTTATCCTGAGCCGACATTTTGAACACTTTGGCGGCTTCATTAAAATCGTTTTTATCCTTGTACAAAACCCCCAGGTTAAAATAAAGCGCCGGGCGACCGGCCCCGGCCTGCGTGACCTGGCGATAGTTGTTAATCGCTTCGGTTAATTTACCCTGCCGCTGCAAGTCAATGGCCTGAATGATCAGCAAATTGATTTGCTCGCGGGAGATGGTGGCCGGCAGCGCTCGATTATCATCTTCAAAAATAACATTGGCCAGTTCCACCAAAGCCCGCTGCTGGGTAGATTCGACCAGTCCGCCGGCCATCCCTTTGGCCGAGTCCAGCTCACTGTCAATGGCAAAGGGATCATCTTCGCCAAAGAAGTCGTCGCTCCCAAACTCGCGCTCATAATCCGAGATGTCGCCCAAATCAGCCGGGGCAACCTCGCTGATTTCGTCGGGGTCAATGGGTAAATTCTGTTCCAGGGCCAACAGGGCCGTCGCCACGGCCGGGTCTTGGGCAGCAGTGTTTGCGCTTCCTGAATGTGCTGCAACGCGGCGGCATCGTCACCCCGACGCTGAAAAACGGCGGCTACGGCCAGATACTGCCGGGCGGCCAGCCGGGGTTGGCCCTGTTGGGCCAGAGCCTGGGCCACTTTTTGGTGGGCATCAATTTTATCGGGCACTAATTCGATGGCCCGCAGCCAAACCTCTATCGCGGCCTCGAAATCATGCCGGGCGGCAAAAACATTCCCGACGCGCAGGTAAGTTTCTGCCGCCGCCTCTACCTGGCCCATTTGCTCCTGGATTTCACCAATGTAACCGAGGGCCTGGTAATTACCCGGATTAATTTTAAGCACTTGTTGAAAGGACTTCCAGGCGATTTCGGTCTGCCCCACCGCTGCATTGGCCTGACCAAAGCCCATGATAGCCGCTTCATTGTTGGGAAATTCAGCCAGGGCAAAGCGATAAGCCTTGATCGCTTCAGCCCAATTGCCCTGGTCGCTGAATCGTTCGGCATGGATCATTGCTGTTTGGAATTTGTTTTGATCACCCGCCACGTTGAGCCTCACATCCGATTTTGAATTTGATTACCCCAGTAACAAAGCCAGTATCCCTTTTTGAGCGTGCAGCCGGTTTTCCGCCTGCGGAAAGAGCAGCGATTGCGGCCCGTCGGCCACTTCGTCGGTAATTTCTTCGCCCCGGTGAGCCGGCAAACAGTGCATCACCACTGCCTGTGGACCCGCCTGAGCCAGCAGTTGGCTGTTGATCTGATAGGGCGGAAATACTTTCAGCCGCTCCTGAGTTTCTTTTTCCTGGCCCATACTGGTCCAGACATCCGTGTAAATAACATCGGCCCCGGCCACCGCCTCGGCGGCCTCGTGGGTTACGCTAATCATGGCGCTGGTTTCTTCGGCCAGATGCCGGGCGGCCGTCACCACCTCCGCCGGAAGGTCATAACCGGGCGGGGCGGCAATGCTGAAATGTCCGCCTAATTTAGCCATAATGGTAACCAGCGAGGTCGCCACATTATTGCCGTCGCCCACGTAAGCCATTTTTAAGCCCTCAATCCGGCCAAAATACTCCCACAGGGTAAACACATCGGCCAGGGCCTGGCAGGGATGGTCGTAGTCGCTCAACCCATTGATAACCGGCACGCGGCCATGCTCGGCCAGTTGCAAAATATGCTGGTGGGCAAACACACGGGCCATGATCCCATCCACATAGCCCGACAGCACCCGCGCCACATCCGGCACCGACTCTCGCCCGCCCAGGCCAATTTCATTGGGCGAGAGGTAGAGCGCATGGCCGCCCAGATGCAGCATGCCTACTTCAATGATACGCGGGTACGCAGCGAAGGCTTCTGAAAAACCATCCCCAAAACTTTCCCTTTTAACAAGGGCTGGTTATGGCCTGAGTTTTTTAATTCGTCTTTTAATTCTTTTGCTTTATGCAGGAATTGCCACAATTCGTCGGCGGAGAATTCGGAAATGCTGAGAAAATGTTGCATGAAGGGTCAAAATCCTTTATCAAAATTCATTACAAGTATACCATAACTGGTATGGGACACAATCCATCAGCAATGGTATCACTTTTAATGCGCGTCTCGTAATTGATTTTAACCCGAATCGCCAAAAAAACAACTGAGGAAATGATACCCCTGTTTTTGGCTCTTGAGGCAGCGTGATGGGTGATGCGTGATTAAATCATCACGTATCACAGGGTTGGGACAATTATTTTTTGGAATTGCCTGACTATATGGTTACACGCAGAGTATACAGGTGAAAATTTTACAGCGACCCGCTACGCGGGATTCCGCTGAGTCTTACCGCCACCCCTTCTTCCCCTACTACCTACTACCTACTACCTACTCCAGGATTCAGGATTCCAGAAATTCAGGATTCCAGGATTCCAACTACAAAATGGGGGACACTACAACCCGAAAACCGCCGTTCCAGTCCCTGCCGTACGGGCTGCTCCCGTCACGGGAGGCGCAGCGGGCGTAGTTCACATTATCGTAGAACGAGCCGCCCCGCAGCACCCGGACTTCTGTTCCTTCAAGATAATCCACTGTCCATTCAACTTCCGTAGCATCGTAAGGATATGATTTTAATTTATACCCAGGTGCTTTCGTCGCGCACCACTCCCAAACATTGCCGGCGCAATCATACGCCCCAAACGGGCTGACCCCGCCCGGATAAATCCCCACCGGCGTCGTAGTTTCGACTCGCTGCTCGCCCTCACGCGCATTTAACCGCCCGGCTTCAAATTCATTCCCCCAGGGATACCTGCGCCCATCCTGGCCGCGGGCCGCCTTTTCCCACTCGGCTTCTGTCGGCAGGCGATAGGGCTGCCCCGTTTCCGCCCGCAGCCACTGCCCATAAGCCACCGCCTCATACCAACTCACCCCCACCACCGGCTGGTTGGGCTGGTTAACCTGGGCGTCGTCCCAGAAACGAGGTTCAGACCAATCCTCTTGCTCTTTTTCCTGCCAGCCCGCCGCCGTCCACCAGCGTTTATTCTGGTACCCGCCCGCGGCGATAAACCGGCCATATTCAACATTCGTCACCGGATATTTACCTATCTGGTAGGCAGGCAGATAGATCTGATGCTGCGGCTTTTCTTCATCATCACTGTTGTCATCTCCCATCAAAAACTTGCCCGCCGGAATCGTGACCAACTCGCCCAGGCGCGGGTCGCCCAGGTAGCCCAATACTTCTCCGGCAGCAATCCGCACCCGCAAAGCTACTTCGGGTCGGGCCAGGGTGGTCAGCAAAGCCTCAATCACCGCCTGCCGGCCGGCCCGGTCTACTTTGGCCTGGCCCTCGTGCAAACAGCGTCCGGCCAGCACCGGGTTAATCCGGGTCAGGGCGCGGATCAGGTGGTCATCATTCTCGGCGGTCAGGCCCACCGCCAGAGTCGTGGTTTCTTCCCAGCCGGTCGGCGGGGGTGGGGGCAGGGGGTCATAGTTATTTTCAGGCCGGACCCATAGCGGTAGCTCGGTTTCCAGCCAGGGCCAGCGCCAGAGGGGGGAAAGACCCTCACCCCAGCCCTCTCCCAGAGGGAGAGGGGGTACTGCTTCCCTCCCGGGGGGAGGGCTGACCCGTTTCAACAACTCGCGGGCGGCAAAATACTCCTGCAACAACTGGTGGTAAAAGCGGACCGAGGAGCGGTCTACCGGCAGCTCAATGAGATGCGCGTTAGCGGCTAACCTGAGCACCTGCTCCGGCGGCGAGGGGCGCGGCGGCCATAAAGGATCAGGCTGCACCTGCGCCGGCATTACTGATTTAATCTTAGCCACTTCGACGACCGTGCCGGAGCCGGCCCGGGCCTGCATCTCGAAGGCCATGATGGACAGGGCTTCGCGCTGCACCTCGGCGTCGAGCCATTCGTTTGGCGGGCATTTGGCCTTAGCCCAACCCAGTAGAATTTGGGTGAAACGCTGCATCAACTCGGCCCGGTTGCGGCCTAACTGGCCGTCTTCGGCAAAAATATCCACCATCATGGTCAGCAGGTAGGGGTTGCGAGCCAATTCAAGGAGGCGTTGTAATTTGACCCCCTCCCCGGCCCTCCCCCTGAGAGGGGGAGGGAGATTGCCGCCATTTAAGGTCTGCCATAAGGCCGACCAGTCGTCGGGCAGTTCGTTTTGGAGGAAGGTTTGAATCTGCTCGTCATTGAGCGGCTGGACCTCGACGCGCTGCAGGCCGGAGAGTTCCTCGCCGTAGTCCAGCACCCGGCAGGTGACGAGGAAGCGGTTGCCTTGGGCGGCCCAGTGGTCAATAAAGCGGCGCAGGGCTTGAGTGCGCTCGTTATAGCCTTCATGCGGCATCTCGTTGAGGGCGTCGAAGAGAAAGAACAGCTTGCCGGCTTCCAGGTAGCCGTCCAGATTCGCCGCCAGATCCGACGCGCCCCAATGACCGGCCTGGGTTGAGCCGGCCCAGCCTTGCAGGATAAATTCTTCCAGGGTTAGCCCTGGACGGAATTCGCTGAGGCGGAGAGGCACGGGGATGACCCCCTCCCCGGCCTCCCCCTCTCAGGGGAGGG
>JAAUSP010000566.1 GCA_012032575.1 Anaerolineales bacterium
ATCAAGAAGTAGGCAATGGCGGCAGCCAGGAGGAGGCGATGCAAGCGCTCGGGTTGCCATAGGCGGGTGTCATCGAGATGGAAGCCGCGGCCTTTCAAATCAGAGAACAGGGTTTCGGTGGTGAACCGCAAGGTATAGAAGCTTTTGGCTTCGGTCGCACTTTGACAATTGGTAACGAAAAACCAATGCTCTTGACAGGCGTGATGCCAGACAGCGGAGCATCCTCAGATGCGGAGCGGCCCCGTTCGCATCTGAGGATGCTCACTCCTCCTTATTTGAAAAGTATTGAGGCTAATTGAGGTGAAAGCCGGTTTTTAACCGGCTCGCTGGAGCTCACACCCGTACGCTTCAGCGTACTTTGACCTTCTTGGCCCTGAACTTCAGTTCGGGGCTGAGGCCGCGAGTAAAAGATGTGGCTAATACTAATCCGAGGCGTGAACCCAACCTCCACCGATCATCGTGCGCCAGGCGGTGAAATCGGAGTTGAAGATGGCCAGGTCGGCGTCTTTGCCCGGCTCCAGGCTGCCTTTGCGGCCGGCCAGGCCAATCACGCGGGCCGGAGTCAGGCTGGCCATGCGCACCGCCTCGACCAGAGGAATGCCGACAGCTTCCGTCAAAACCGGGATCATTTGATTGAGCAGGGTACTGCTGCCGGCAAAGGCCGTCCGGTCAAATAACATGCCCACCCCAGCGTGAACTTCATATTCCAGGTTGCCCATCCGAAAACGACTGCCTTCCGGCAACCCCGCGCCGCTGGTGGCGTCGGAGATAACGCACAGGCGGTCGGGGCCGATGCACCTGTAGGCCAGCTTCATCAGCGTGGGCGGCAAATGTTTGTTGTCGCAGATCATCTCCACTGTTAAATTCTCATCCACCAGCGAGACTTCCAGCAGACCCGGTTTGCGCCACGGCCCTTCGCGCACGGTGGTGGATTGGGCGCTCCAGATGTGAATGATGTGGCTCAGCCCGGCGGCCATCGCCGCCCGAACCTGTTCTTCTTTGGCGCAGCTATGCCCCGCCGCCGCGACAATCCCCAACTCAACCAATCGAGTGGTCAGGTCCAGCGCGCCGGGCAGTTCGGGGGCAAAGGTCATAATTTTGATGAGGTCGTGGTGGGCCAACAACTGGGCCGGAGTGCCGTCGGCGGGGTGGCGAATGTTGGCCGGGTCTTGCGCGCCGGCCTGGGCCAGGCAAAAATACGGCCCTTCGACATGCACCCCCAACACCTGCGCCCCCGCTCGCGGCTGGCTGAGCCACTGCCGGGTGAAGGTCAGGCACTCGACCAGATCAGGAATGGGGGCGGTGGCGGTGGTCGCCAGCAGGCCAGTCACGCCGCGCCGGGCGTTCTCGGCGGTGATAGCAGCGAATGCTGTCTCCGTTGGCTCGTTGAAAGTGTGGCCGAGTGCGCCGTGCGTGTGCAGGTCAATCAATCCCGGCGTGATGAGCCGCCCGCCCACGTCGAATTGCAGGGTCTCGCCGCCCAAAGCGGCAGTATCATCGAGGCCAATAATTTTACCCGCTTCGATTATCAACGCTTTGCCGCTGACGATTTCGTGAGGGAGGGCAATCTGGCCGTTGGTTAACGCCAGGCGATCAGGAGAGGGTTGGGTTTGAGGATTCATTGAGACAACTTTCGATAAAATGAAGTGAGATTTGGAGTCCAAAGCTTGCTTTGGCTTTTCCAAAGCAAGCTTTGGACTCCATCTTTAACTGACATGAGAAATTGTTACTCCGGCCCGGCGACTTCCAGCTCGCGGGCCATGCGGTAGCTGCCGGCCATGAGGCCGCCGTCTACGGGCAGGGTGACGCCGGTAATCCAGGCCGACTCGTCGGAGGCCAGGAACAGGGCGGCTTTGGCGATGTCCTCCGGCTGGCCGATCCGGCCCAGCGGGTACCAGGGAGTCAGGCGCTCGAAAATATCAGGGTCCTTTGCGAGCTGGGTTTGCCAGATAGGCGTCTGGATGGTGCCGGGGCAGATGACGTTGGCTCGCACATTGAAACGGCCATACTTGAGGGCCATATTCTGGGTCAGGTTGATCACCCCGGCTTTGGCCGCGCTGTAGGCTTCTTCGCCCAGGCCGGTCAAACCGTTAACCGAGGCGATGTTGACAATCGCGCCGCCGCGCCGCTCGATCATCCCCGGCAGCACGGTTTTGCAGCACAAATAGACGCTTTTGAGCACAATCGCCAGGCCGACATCCCAATCCGCTTCCTCGATCTGCAAAATATCGTCGCCGGTGCCGACGGCAGCGTTGTTGACCAGAATATCCACCCGGCCATAGGCGGCCACCGTCTGCGCCACCATCGCCTCGACCGCCGCCTTTTTTGACACATCGGCTTCGACTGCCAGGGCCGCGCCGCCGGCCTTTTTGATCCGCTGGACCGTTTCTTCGGCCCGCTCGCCGTAGCGATCATCCACCACGACGCTCGCCCCTTCCTGAGCAAATAACTCGGCAATGGCCCGGCCAATCCCCGACCCCGCGCCGGTGACGATGGCGATTTTGTTGTTTAGACGCATGATACCTCCTTATCAACCCCATGTCATTTCGAGACCGCAGGTCGAGAAATCTTCGGGGTGAAACAACTAAAAGTAATATCGGGAAGATTTCTCCCCGCTGCGCGGGTCGAAATGACAAGAGCAGAACAGCAATTCTCAGGTGAGACCCAGCAGCGCCAGCGCATCACGGTGAATGATCTGCTCGATGGCCTCTTCCGGCACACGCGGCAGAGCTGTACCTTCGATTAGGCGGTTGACACCCCGCAGCGCAGTGATGGTTTCGGCGATGGTCGTGATGGGAAAATCGCTGGCCAGCAGGATTTTGGGGAGCACATTCCATTCGCCAGCTTTGACCAACTGCTCCCAAAAGGAAAAAGGGCGGTAGAAATTGCCCGACAGATCGGCGTAGACATGCGGGTGTTTGCGGATGACCACGCAGGTTTCGGCCTGCCAGGGATGGCCCATGTGGGCCATGATGATTTTCAAATCGGGGTAGCGGATGGCAATTTCGTCCATCAGCAGGGGATGGGCCAGGCGGATAGGTGCTTCGCGGACCGGCGAGGTGCCCTGATGAAAAAGAATGGGCAGGCCGTATTTTTGCGCCCGCTCGTAGATAGCCAGCGCACGCGGCTCCAGCGGATCAAAATTCTGGTAGTTGGCCCCCAGCTTGACGCCGCGCAGTCCCAAATCGGTGCGGCAGCGCTCGAACTCGTCCAGGCAGCCCGCGTCGTAGGGGTGGAGCGACATGAAACCGATCAGCCGCTCCGGGTAAGCTCGCACAAATACCGCAGTTGCATCGTTGACATTGCCCTGGTACCAGCTCGCGTCGCCGGCCCCCTGGCCGCTGAGGTTGTCGCTCATCTGGCCGGGATGCCAGGCAATGCCAAAAACGATGGATTTGTCGGCGGGGGCCTGGGCGCGCAGAAAATCGTCCCAGGAAAAAGTCGCCTGGACCGGGCGGTCGGGCCGCCACATGGTATTGACCACAAGCTGGTCGGCGGGCACAGAGTCTTTGTATTGGGGCGTGTGGCTGTGAACGTCAATGATCATAGACGTGATGCGTGATGCGTGATACGTGATGCGTAACACAGAAAATACATTCACGCACCACACACTACGCACCACGCACGTATAAGGTAGCTCCAAGAAAATAATTACTTGAGTTTTGCGATGAAATTGAACCGTCAGGGACGAAATGGGTGTAAAATGGTTATAACCGATGATAGGAGGTTAAACCATGCGTCTACCCATCGTTCAATTTCCACGAATAGTAGCCGAGAATTTAGCCTACTTTGCCCCGGTGTTTCAGACGGCAGAACAGCGCAAGCATTTCTGTGAATATGTCACCGGCTTGATCGCGGGCGACAAAGCCACCATCCGGGCGATCAACGATTTGTTCCTTAACAAAAATGATCAGAGTTCGCTCAACAAGTTTATGAGCCAGGCCGAATGGTCAGAAGACGAGTTGAACGAGCGGCGGGTACAGTTTGAAAAGCAGCGATTGCACCGTCGGCCGGTAAGTGCGACGGCGGGGCGGCTGATTCTGGATGACACCCTGGCCCATCACACCGCTTGTTCCATGGAAGGGCTGGCCTACTTGCGGGACCACAGTTTGGGTCACAATGTTTGGGCCCACGATGTGGTCACCAGCTACTACGTCAACCGGAGCGATCAGTTTCCGGTGGATTTGCGGCTGTACTACCAGTTCAATCGGAAGTATGAGCAGCAAGTCCTGGACGAGATTGGAGTCAAGCTTCAGGGGGAGCCAAGCCTGGCGAACTATCGGCAATATCTGGCGAGCCTGGTGAGCTACCACTACCGCCAGCAACTGTACCGGTCCAAAACGGTCCTGGCGGCGGAGTTGGTCGAGCAAGCGATCAAGCGGGAGTTGCCCTTCAGCCTGGTCTTGTTCGATAGCTGGTTTCTGCGCTGGCCGCTGATTGAAGCTATCGCCCGCCAGCACAAGGATTGGATAGGGGCTTGCCCCAAAGATCGGCTGGTCTTGGTGCAAGGCCGCTGGGTCCAACTTCAGGAATACATCCAGACCATTCCCGCCAGGGCCTATCGGCCTTACAAAATTGGAACTCACTTGTACTGGGCCTTCACCAAGGTCTTGCCGATGAAAAATCTCAACCGGCAGCGGGTGCGGATCGTGGCCTCCTATGAAGACCAGGTCAAGTCCACCCGGCTGCCCAATTTCTATGCCACCAATCGCAAAGATTGGGAACCTAAACGTATTCTGACCACTTATCTCGACCGCTGGCCGACCGAAACCTTTAACGAGGACGCTAAGGGGAACCTGGGCTTTGAAGATTATCAGCTACGACAGGTCCGGGCTATCAAACGTCATTGGTATCTCTCCTTCGTAGCGTATTCGCTTCTGGGTGACCAAGGTCCGCCGGGCCACTCCCGTTGGGCGGTGCGCGGTCAGTTCCAATCAACTGGCCAACGTTGTCAGGCCGTGGTCGATGAATTGTTGGGCGATTTGGTCCAGTGGATTGCCCGCCAGACTTGAGGCCTGGTCTCACCCCGGACAAAACTCGTCCACTTGTTGCTGGCCTAGCGCCTAGCCGATCCGTCATGTCAGCCAACCGGGC
>JAAUSP010000567.1 GCA_012032575.1 Anaerolineales bacterium
CATGATCAGCTTGAATGCCTACTTTGGAGCCGGTTAAGAAGAACTTTTCCAAACCTTTATGCTTGAAATCTTTGATCATAACAATATTGTAACCTGTTACGTTGCAGGTTACAAATCACAAATATCTCATTTTTGATCTTGAAGTGATACATTTTGTAGAGGGTGTGTTTTTAACAGCCTAACGCCTAAGTTAAGCCGCACCGGGTCAGGCCCGCAGAAGTAGACCCACCCTGATCTGGGCCAGCAAACGAGGGTGGCCTTCTTCATATCCAGGTGTCGGCTTCAACGATTTGTTCGAGGGAACCGGGTCCGATATGGGGTTTACTCCATCGCTTCCCCGTTTTTTTGTCCCAGAATCTCTGTCCGGGACCAACGATTTAGCCGGTTTGATCGTCGTCGGCACGGTTTTCGAGCCTTGTCAACAGGCCCAACCCGCCCGATTTCCACCCGCCGACGCACTTCACCCTTCCCGACCTTCGGGCTAACCCTTAACCTGTCTGTCACCGGCAGACCCCCTGGCGGGTCGGCTGGCTGATCAGGCTCAGGATCAAGGCCACCAACCAGGGCAGCCGCTCGAACTCGGCCCGTTTATACAAACTGCCCTTGGCCCCGCAATAAGGACACAGGTCCACCGCTTCCTCACCCAACACCTGTTCTAACCAGGCCAGCAGGCTCAACTGGGGGATGACCGGCAAAGCCGCCGGCAAGCCCAACAAGCGCCGGCAACGCGGCAGTTTCTCCTTCCGGGCGCTGCTGTGATGCAAGCCATAATACCGAATACGAACAAAGCCAGCCGGCAAGATGTGTAACAAAAAACGGCGGATAAACTCTTCCCCCGTCACCGTCAATATTTTCTCCTTACCCTTGCCCCCGACCTCTGCCCGTTCCCGGTTATCAAAATAACGAAACCTGACCAGGCCCTTTTCGATGCTCTCCAGCCGGTAATTGGAGATGGCGACCTGATGGACATACCGGCTCAAATATTCCGTCACTGCCTCCGGTCCGGCAAACGGCTTGATGAACACTTCCCATTTCTTGGCCCGCAGTTCGGCCAACAACCCAGCCAGCGCTGCCTCCGCTGCCTCATCGGCCAACACAATCTCCTGCCGCTGCACCAGCCGCTCGATCCCGCACAACAGCCTGTCCCGGTACGCCGCCGACAATTCAACTACATTGAGCAGATAATGGTTGCTTTTGGGTTTGACCCACTTGTTTCCATCCAGGCTCAGCCCACCCCCGGTCGAGATGCAGTGCAGATGAATGTGATCCTCCATCTGCTGCCCCCAGGTATGCAGCACCGCCGTGAGGCCCAACTCACAGCCTAACTCTTGCCTGGCTTTGGCCTGTAACACCTCGCTGGCCGTCTGAAACAACAGGTCATACATCGCTCGTTTGTTGTCCCGAAACAGGGCGTTGAGGGCGTGGTCGGTGGTGAAAACGATGTGGAAATAGGGGATGGGGAGCTGCATCACCTTCTGCTGCTCAACCCATTTGGCCCGCTCGTACTTTTGACACTGGTTGCAGTGCCGATCCCGGCAGCTATTGTAGCGAAACACCAACGCTCCGCACTCGTTGCACTGGTCTATTCGACCGCCCAGGGCTGGGGTCCGGCACGACATCATGGCTCCGACGACTTTGGCTTGCTGAGGACTAACCCGATGTTTACGGCGATACTCGTCCCAATGTTCGCGGAAGACATCGGCGACGGTCAGGGGGGTGCTGCTGCGGTAGGTGATATACTGGTTCGGTACGGGCATCGGAGGATGAACGGGTTGAAGAATGAGTTTAGGTTATTTAATCCTTTACTTTACCTCATTATCCTCCTATGGGCAAATTTAAGCCTTATCGTAGAACAAATGTTTCCTCGAACAATTTGTAGACCGAAGCTTCCGTCCGATGACATCGCACCGTCGCCTCCGTCCGATGACTTATGACGGAAACTTCATTCTCCGAACCGCCCAGGCGGAAAGTTCTGCCTCCATTGTAACCGAATTTGCCTTTTTTGTAAATGGCGGCTATAATAGAACAAACGGTCCAAACAAATATTCTAACCCAACATCTTCTGGAGACACCTCATGCCCGACCCCGCCCCCAAACTGCTCGATCAAGTGCGTTATATTCTGCGTGTCAAACACTACTCCATCCGCACCGAAGAAGCCTACCTGGACTGGATCAAACGCTACATCCTCTTTCATCACAAACAACACCCCAAAGAACTCAACAGCCCTGAGATTGAGGCGTTTTTAACCCATCTGGCGGTGGAACTGCATGTGGCGGCCTCCACTCAAGATCAAGCCCTGTCGGCGGTGTTGTTCCTCTATCGCGAAGTGCTGCGGCAAGACCTGCTGTACCCCATTGACGCCGTCCGGGCCAAACAGCCCACCCATTTGCCAACCGTCCTGTCCAAAGCCGAAGTCAACCGCCTTTTGAGCCGCCTGTCCGATCCCTACGAGTTAATGGCCAAACTGCTCTACGGCTGCGGTCTGCGCCTGATGGAATGTGTTCGCCTGCGGGTTAAAGATGTAGATTTTGACCAGCATCAAATCATCATCCGCTCCGGCAAAGGCCAAAAAGATCGGGACACCCTGCTGCCCGACAGCCTTATCCCGCCGCTACAGCGCCAGCTTCGTTATGCCAAAGCCTTGCATGAGAACGACCTGGAACGAGGCTACGGCCAGGTTCATCTTCCCTTTGCCCTGGAACGCAAGTACCCCAACGCCAATCGGGAATGGGGCTGGCAATACGTCTTTCCATCCTCCAAACTTTCCTCTGATCCCCGCGCCGGTTACATGCGCCGCCACCACCTGGATGAAACCGGCCTGCAAAAAGCGGTCAAAGCGGCGGCCAGGGCTGCCGAAATTAACAAATTGGTCGGCTGCCATACCCTACGCCACTCCTTTGCCACGCACCTCCTTGAGGCCGGTTATGATATCCGCACCATTCAGGAGTTGCTGGGCCACAAAAGCGTTCAGACCACTATGATCTACACCCACGTGATCAAACGGGGTGGGCTGGCCGTGCGCAGCCCTTTGGACAGTTAAGAGGGGACGCCAGGCCAGTGCTGCCCCCCCCGCCTCGTTCAGCCTGGATAAAAAATTATCATTGTTGAGTCCGATCCTTTCTCTTAGAAGAGGGTCTAATATTCAGAAAATGAAAACAGGGCTGGCTGTATGAGCCAGGCCCTGTTTTTGGGCGGGAGCAGTTGATTGACTGACAGATTTAATATTTCACCGCTGAGGACGCCGGGGTCGCAGAGATTTTCACCCGCACCTGCGGTGGGGCAGGTGTGAATTTCTCGGCGGTCTTTGTGCTCTCGGCGGTTAATTTGAGCCACAAGGTTAAATTAGTCAGTCAGCCAGGGGATGGTCAAAGATGGAGGCTAAAAATATCAGGACCCTACGGCGTCACTGCCCTTGACATACCTATCAAAAAACTGGATAGACCGTTCCATCGCCGTCTCAAAACTGTTCGAGATGTTGTGATTATCATTCTCGTACAGGTAAAGTTCGACCGGCTGGCCGGCGGCCTCCATTTCGGCCTGCAACGTTTCCGAAAATTCGACCGGAACCGAGTCATCCGCCGTGCCGTGGTGGAGTTGGATCGGGCCGGATAGGGCGCTCAGGTAAGCATTGGGCGAGATCGAGGCCCAAAACTCCGGGTTTTCCTCCGGCGAGCCGTAAGTTTCCACCAATTCCTGTCGCCAGCGCCGGCGCGGATTGGTGGGGTCGGGTGTGGGCGTAGCCTCGCCGCTGCTTTCGCTGCGGCGACGCCAGCGCTCCAGCATATCAGGATACGAGGCGACCACTCCGGCCCAGATAACCCCGGCTTTGATGTCCGAATTGACAACCATCGCCCGCAGCGTAATTTGCCCGCCCATCGAATGGCCCCACATCCCAATCCGGTTGGGGTCGGTCTCCGGCAAAGTTTTAACCGCGGTGACGGCGTTCAGCACATCAATGGTATAAGCCGGTGAGCCATAGCCGCCGCTCGCCTCGCCTTCGGAGCTGCCGTGGCCGCGATAATCGGAGCGGAAAACGATGTAGCCGTTGCGGGCGAAAGCGTCCACGTAAGCCACATAACGCTCGGTGGTGCGATACTGCGACGGCGGAATGTAGCCGTGATTGAAAATGACCATCGGCCAGCCGCTCGCGGGTTTTTCGCCCTGGGGAATGGTCAACATGGCGTAAATCTTGTTCCCTTCCGACAGATAGGAAACCACATAACGCTCATAATTGACCCCCGCTTCCAGCGTTTCTTCGATGGTGATCTCGCTGCCCGGATACTCCTGCCGGCGCATGCTTTCGATCATCAAGGGATGGGTGGGCGTCGGCGTTGGGGTTGGAGTAAAGGTTGACGTGGGGCTGGGGGTGTTTGGTGGGAGTTGAGGTTTGGGTGGGCGTGGAGGTGGTTGTCGGGGTAGCGGTTGGCGTGGGCGTCGGCGTGCTGGTACGGGTCGGCACAACCAAAACAACTTCCACCGCCTGAGTCGCTTCGGGCGGGGCAGTGGAAGTCGCCTCGACAACAGGGCTGCCCCCGCACGCCGCCAGGATGAGCAGGCCCAAACTTAGAGCCAGGCCCGGTTTGAAAAGGTTGATTATTTTTAAGCTAAATTTTTCCATTGGTTATCGTTGACGAGAATAATGAAAAGGAGTCAAACGGCTTAAGCCGTTTGACTCCGGTAAACTCCCCTAAACCGCTTTCAAATGGGTTTCAAACCAGGCCAGCATATCGTTCCAGGCCTGGGTCGCCTGGGTTTCGTTGTAGCGTTCCCCGGTATCGTTGTGGAAGGCGTGGTTGACCCCCGGATAAATTTTGATCTCATGGGTTATATTGGCTTCAGTCAACGCCTGCTGCAGCGGTTCGATGCCGGCATTGATGCGTTCATCCTGTTCGGCGTAAACGCCCAGCACTGCCGCCTTAATGTTGGGGACTTGTTCCAGTTCGGGGGCCGGTCCATAAAAGGGCACCGCGGCTTTGAGGTCGGGGAGGCAGTGGCGCAGCGCCAGGTGATGCCGCCGCCAAAACAAAAACCGGTCATGCCGATGCGTTGCCCATCCACCCCTTCCAACCCCTGGAGATAGGCAAAGG
>JAAUSP010000568.1 GCA_012032575.1 Anaerolineales bacterium
GCCGAGAAATCCCTGCCGCGCTGCATCGGTCTCGGAGATTTCTCCCTTCGGTCGAAATGACATAGCTGAGTGGTTACGATATGCCGGAGTTGAGGAATAAACCAAGCGGTAGAGGTGAGCATCGGCAGTAGCTTTGCTCATTATAGCAGAAAGGTTGACTGGAATAAAAATTCATTTGTTAAAAATTGCCCCTGTTCCGAGAACCTCCTCAAATTGTCAGTAAATTCGGAGGTAATCTACCTGTACTTCGGCCGTCTTTGATGATATTCTTTGATTAACCAACAGTTCTTTATCACTGAAAAATAAGCTCATTCGCCAGTTACAATCTCAGGGGCATTGGTTGTCTGTTATACGATTACCCTATCTTTTTTTCAACCCTATTGACAAACAACTTTTTCTCCCTTATACTGAAACCGCTACTGTAACCACACCAACCCAGCCCGAAAGGATTACTGATGTTCTTATCTGTATCCACCTTTTCGGAACAACTACCTTCTGACCCCTCTCTTGACTATACCCACCCCAACACTGGCGGGAGCGAGTATCTCTACCCTCTGGCTGTTATCTCTCCTGTAAACGTATTTATTTTGTTGTAACATCCTCCCTTGTCAAGGAGGATTAGAAATTTTTTGTAAAAACACCATATTTTAACAAGGAGAATGTCACTATGGCCGATGAGATAAAAGCGGACTATGAGCAACTTGAACAGGTTGCCAACAAATTTTCCAGCCAATCTGAAGAAATCCAACAAATGCTCCAGCAGGTTAAGAACGGCATGGAAAAACTGGAACCCGACTGGATCGGTCGCGGTTCCGATGCTTTTTCAGAGAGATGCAAAGCGAGATTTTACCTGCCGTGCAGCGATTACAACAGGCTTTAGAAGAAGCCAATCGAGTTACCAAAGAGGTAATCGAAACCGTGCAGCAGGCTGAAGATGAAGCCAGTTCTCCCTTCCGGGTTGGCACCTAAAGGCAATACTATTCAAATAAGACTGTAGCATCGGGCCTTGTGCCCGCCCACAAGGGGCTAAACTACGTTATTTGAAAAGTATTGCACCTAAAGGGTAATCGTTTCTAACCTTATTTGAGTTTCCAGGAGGCAATTATGACGGATGAAATTAAACTTGTTTATCAAACCGCCGAAGATATGATCCGCATCTTTGAGCAGGGTGTGGAACAGTTGGAGAACACCATGCAGGAGATGCAGGGCGTCGCCAATACCCTCGAAGAGGGTGCCTTGCTTGGCCGCGGCGGCGAAGCGTTCACCGACGCCATTCGCAGCAAGCTCTGTCCGGCTATCAGCCGGCTCAACGACAAATTTCAAGAGCTGGCCGGCGACGTACAAAAAGCCATAGATTACATGCAGCAGGCGGATCGAACGTCTGCGGGCAAGTTTTAAGCGCTAAGGAGAGTCAATTATGCCATTCGGAGCAATCAAAAGAGCTTTAATTCGTTTTGCCCGGAAAGTTGTGCAGGGCGTGCTGTCGCAGTTGATGCAGCAGTTGAATGTGGTTCAGGATCAGGCCCTGGCTCCCATGCGCCAGTTTGTCCAGGCGGTTATGGGTGGTATATGGGTAGGCGACGGGGCCAACGCCTTTGTCGAAGAAGTGTCCAGCCTGATGATCCCCGGCGTGGGTCAGGTAGCGGACCACATCACTACCATGCACAAAAACTTGCAGAACGCCTGCGATGTGATTGACCAGGCGGATGAGCAGGTCAACAGCAAAATCAATGGCCTGGCCGATGTTTTCGGGGCCATTTATTCGGGCTAAGGTTGAGTAATAATTTAACTTCAGGAGGAAAATATGGCAGACGAAGTATATATGGATATTCCGGCAGTACGGGATATGGCTAAAGGCTTTGGCACCATTGGAGAAGTTTTGGATGCCGTGGCCAAGGTTCTCGATGGGTTAGCGACCCTCTTAAAAGTAACAGCCTTCATCGGCCTGGTGGGTGGGTATATCGTGCTCCAGTTTATTGAGATGATCAAGCCGCATATCGAGCAAATGTCTGAAAAGTGCCAGGAGTTAATGCAGGATTTGAACAAATCGGTAGATGCGTATGAGCGAGGCGATGCCTTAGGCGCAACCAGGTTCTATTAAAAATTCTTAAAGCGTAATGCGTAAAAATACAGAAAGGCGGATTTGAAAGTATGCTCAAATCCACCTTTTCTCTTCTTTTCAAGCCAGATCAGGCCGCAAAATTATTGAGCGAAATCACTACCGCCAGCAGAAAAGCGATGGCCAGCAGGGCGGCCACGACCACCATAATGGTCTTGGTCGCCGGCCAGCGGCTCTTTTTTTCACCGGGCAGTTCGCCAAAATAGCCCAGCAGTTGTTTGGCCAGCACGGTGGCGTCCTGCTGGCGGTTGGCAATTTGGGGATCAACCGCTTTGGTGGCGATGTCGGCCACGGTTTTTACATCTTCAACCCGCGTCATCCTGACCAAACGGTTGCGCTGCACGGTCCGGTAAACTTCAGTATCGCTCTGTAGCTTAAAATTAAAAGCGGGTTCGCCTACCAGCAGTTCATACAAAATCAAGCCCAACCCGTAAACATCCGTGGCGTATTCGGGGCGAACTTTGCCGCTGCTGGTCAGTTCCGGCGCGGTGTAAGCCGGCAGTACAAAAAACGGATACCAGTTGGCGTTGAGCGTCTGGGCATCACTGACAATACCCAGATCAAACAGCAGCACCCGGGGCACATTCGGCTCGGTGTCAAACCGAACCAGGACGCCTTCGGGAGTCAGTCCGTAGTGATAAATGCCTTTACTGTGCAAAAAGGCCGTGGCGTAGGCCAGGCCAATCACAATCCAGCAAACGTGGTTGATCCAGAGTTGGGGATTTTCGGTAATAATGTCGCGCAGGGGCTGCCCTTCGACATGTTCAAACAGGTAAAAGTAAAGCAAATGGCCTTGCAGCATGGTTTTGCCATAGGCATCAACTTTGAGGTTGGTGTTGGCATAAGGCGGCAGCAGGGTGGGTAAATATTTGCTCTGGGTTCGCTTGAGCTGAATATCGCGCAAAAACTCGGCTTCTCGTTTAAGCCTTTCTTTATTCTCAGTGCCCGGATGAGCTACCTTCAGAAAAACCTTTTTCTTTTGATGGGTGGCTTCATACAGCACCGCCGACCGTAACACAATGACCGGCTTGATGATTTCAATATCGCCAATCCATTCACCGTAACCCAGAATACTGGGCGACATTTCGGCCGGGCAGTAGGTTTCCTGGCAATACAGATTACTATCGGGCGAGGTGCGTTCGCACAAAAGACAAACGTGTTTCATTGACTTTACCCCCACAGTTCCTGCTGTATTTGGATAATATTTCTTGCTGCACTTTACACGTATCTTATCAATATGTAGGGGCGAACCCTTGCGGTCGCCCTGTGGGGCAGGCGCAAGGCCGTGCCCCTACCCCGAATTATTGAGAAGATACCTTTACACTACCTTCATTTTTGGGACATGTCAAGTTAAAATTTTAGGAATGAGCGCATGAACGAACCAATTTATATTGACCGGCCCCCCCGCATCCAGCCGGAGTTACCCTTTGATCAAGTCGAAATCCCCACACCGCCGGACAAAGACGAGCAGGGCAACGCCCGACTCCTCCAGGTGGGACTGCCGCTAATGACCATTGTCGGCTATATTCTGATTGGCACCCTGGGCGGAGGCGGGCGAAATCCCCTGTTTATCCTGCCGATGGCGCTATCGGTACTGGCTTCGGTTGCTTTTTCAATTTACAGCTATCGCAAGGAAAAACAGCGTCAGGCCGAAATCGAAAAAGCCTATTCCGAGCGCATCATCGAGCTGACCAAAGAGATGAACATCCAGCACGATATGCAGCGCCGCTTTTATCGCTACAACTACCCCGACCGCCTGACCACTTTTCGCATTGTTCACAACGCCCGCGCCGAAGTAGAAAAGCCGGAACGGACTCTCCGCTCCGAGGCCCGCTTGTGGGAACGGCGGGTTTCGGATGACGACTTTGGGGTGGTCCGCCTGGGCATGGGCAGCCTGCCCTCCACCGTTACCTACCTTCTGGGCGATGTGGAAAACTTCGAGGATTATCAGGTCCGCGAGGCCATGAAGCTGGAAGAAGATTCCAAGTTTGTCTCCGATATTCCGGTTATTATTTCGCTGCGTACCCCCCACGAGGACAAAAAAGAAGAAGACGAGGAAGACGACGAGGAAAAAGAGCTGAAAGAAGCCCAGGCCAGCCGCACCCCGGTGACACACGCTCTGGGCATTGCCGGCGAGTCGCAGTCGGTTTATGCCTACACCCGGGCCATGCTGGCCCATTATCTGGTTTTTCACGCACCCAGCGACGCCAAACTGTACCTTTTGGCCGCCAGCAAAAAAGAGTGGGCCTGGGCCGAGGCCGTGCCGCACAGCCAGAAGGACGACCTGAGCCAATACCTGTGCTTTCTCGAGGACATCAAAGAAGACAAAGCGGAAAAAGGCTTTGGCGATGATGAAGAAGGCGCGTTAGGCCAATACCTGGAAGGGATTCGCAAGCTGCTGGCCCAGCGCAAAATCCGTTTGCAGGAGCGCGACGAGAACCAGGGCGGCGCTGATCCGACTTTGCCATTTCTGCTGGTGGTGGTGGATATGCTCGATTCGATTTACGACGAGACATCGCCGCTGGGTAACCTGACCTCCGACGCGGCCATCTCCATTCTGCTGGAAGAGGGCGCACAGTTGGGCGCGGCGGTCATCTTTTTGGTGCCCGAACGCAGCAAAGTCCCCAGTGGCTGCACCGGCGTGATCGAAATGGAACGGACCACCCCGGCCACCAACAGCAAAATCGAACAGGGTCAGAAACTCCATTTTCGGTATTCCGAGGTGGGCGTCAACTCCTTCCGTTATGTCGGCGAGGCCGATTACGTCACCCGGCCCGACGAAATGACCATCCTGACCCAACAGTTGGCCCAGTTGCGCATCCGCGAGAGCTTTGGGGCTAACCTGACCCGCACCGTGCCTTCCTCGACTTCATGGGCTATAAATCAATCCTGGACCTTCAGGCCGATACCTGGAAAATGGACAGG
>JAAUSP010000569.1 GCA_012032575.1 Anaerolineales bacterium
CCACCGCCACGCCGACTCCGCCCACCACCGCCGCCCAGCCGGCACCGGGCGAGTCGCCGGGCCGGCGGTCACGTTCGCGGGCTTCTTCGACGGTCCAGCCTTCCAGGACGGCCTGGCGGGAAAGCCGAATCTTGCCGGCGCTGTCAATATTGGTCACCATGACCATAATTTCGTCGCCCAACTGCACTACGTCTTCAACCGAAGGCACGCGATAGTCAGCCAGTTGCGAAATCGGCACCAGACCATCCACATCGGGCAGAATCTCCACAAACGCGCCAAAATCGGCGATGCGGACAACTTTGCCGGTATAAATTTTGCCAATTTCGGCTTCTTCGGTGATGGCTTCGATGCGGGCCTGGGCCTGGGCGCTGGCTTCCTGATTGGCGGCGGCAATGTAAACAGTGCCGTTGTCGTCAATATCAATTTTTGCGCCCGTTTCCTCTTGAATGGCCCGGATCATCTTACCGCCAGGGCCGATAACCTTGCCAATCTTTTCGGGGTCAATCTGCACCGTGGTAATACTGGGGGCATAGGGTGAGTAGCGCCCGCGCGGTTCGGTGATGATTTCGTTCATCTTGTCGAGGATGTGGAACCGCGCTTCTCTGGCCTGGGTGAGAGCCTGTTCCATCACATCCCAGCGCAGGCCGCTGATTTTAATATCCATTTGCAGGGCCGTAATCCCCTGACGGGTTCCGGCTACTTTGAAGTCCATATCACCCAGGGCATCTTCAAGACCCTGAATATCGGTCAAAACGGCAAATTGATCGCCTTCTTCAACCAGACCCATCGCCGCGCCAGCTACCGGGGCTTTGATCGGCACACCAGCGTCCATGAGGCTGAGGGTGCTGCCGCAGACACTGGCCATTGAAGTGGAGCCATTGGAGCTAAGCACTTCGGATACCAGGCGCAGGGTATAAGGAAATTTATCAAAATCGGGCAGCACGGCAATCAGGGCACGCTCGGCCAGAGCGCCGTGACCGATTTCGCGGCGGCCCGGCGAGCCGACCCGGCCCGTTTCGCCGGTGGAGAAGGGCGGGAAGTTGTAATGGTGCAGGTAGCGTTTGATTTCTTTGGGGCCAAGCGTATCGAGACGCTGCTCGTCGCGGGGAGTGCCCATCGTCGTCACCGTCAACACCTGGGTTTCGCCACGAGTAAAAAGACCGGAGCCGTGAGCGCGGGGCAGAATGCCGACATCGCCCCATATCGGGCGAACCTCGGTCAGCCCGCGACCATCGGGGCGGACGCCCTGCTTCAAAATGCGGGAACGAACCGCTTTCTTGAGGGCGCTGCTGTAAACCGCGTGGACATCCTTGAGAGTAACGGTTTCATCCGTTTGCAGGTGGACGACCAGTTCATCCCGTACCGCGTCCATGGCCGCCTCGCGGGTTTGTTTGTTGCCTTCAACTTGAAGGGCGGCTTCGATTTTGCCTGCCAGAAAAGCCATAACTTTTTGGACTGTTTCTTCGGGCGGGGTGCTGATAGCCAGTTCACGCTTGGGCTTGCCAAGTTGAGCCTGCATCTCTTTTTGCACCCGGATAATATCCTGGATGGAGGCGTGGGCCAGCCGCAGGGCCTCGATCATTTTATCTTCGGGGATTTGATTGGACCCCGCTTCGACCATCAAGATGGCATCTTCCGTACCGGCGATGCGCAAATCAAGCTGGCTGCCTTCCATTTCAGAAACGGAAGGATTGACCAGTAATTGACCATCCTTGAGACCAATCCGCACTGCGCCAACCGGTCCGGCCCAGGGAATATCGGAAATCATCAGGGCAGTACTGGCGCTGTTGATGGCCAGGATATCCAGATGTTTTTCGCCATCAGACGACATGGGGGTGATGATAATCTGGACTTCGTTACGGTAATTTTTGTTAAAGAGGGGCCGCAGGGGGCGGTCGGTTAAACGAGCGGTCAGAATAGCATCTTCACCGGGCCGGCCTTCACGCCGGAAGAAACTGCCGGGGATGCGTCCGGCGGCGTATAACTTTTCTTCAAACTCGACGCTTAGCGGAAAAAAGTCTATGCCTTCGCGGACGCTGTTAGAAGCAGTCGCAGTGGTTAGCAGCAGGCAATCCCCGGAACGCAGTGTTACCGCGCCGCCCGCTTGACCGGCCAGGACGCCGGTTTCAAAGATAAGTTCGTCGTTACCCAGCTTGGCAACAAAACGATGGGGTTGTGGTTTAGCCATGATATAATAAACCTCCTTAAGGTTTTGACTCCGCGGGAGGTCAGGAACTGGAGAAAATTACAGAGACAATGAGAAGTAGGGAGTAGGGAGTAAGGAGTAGGGAGTAAGAATTAAGTATTAAGAAATGGATAGAGTGGTTAAATTCTCATTTCTTATTTCTTATTTCTCAATTGTTTCTGTCGCTTTATCCAATGCCTGGGTCCCGGTCAGAGTCGTTAAAAAATTAAATTGATTTGAAAAAGCAAACGAGCAGAAGGGCCTGGTTGCAGCCCACTTCTACTCGTTTGATAATTTACGACCTCATAAGAGGGGGTTATTTCCGCAGTCCGAGCCGCTCGATGACGGCTTGATAACGAGCCGGGTCTTTTCGTTTCAGGTATTCCTGGTGATGCCGGCGCTGGCCCACCAGCTTGAGCAGCCCTCGCCGCGAACTGTTATCACTCTTGTGAGTCTTGAGGTGTTCCTGAAGCTGGTTGATGCGAGCGGTTAAAAGGGCAATTTGCACATCGGATGAACCGGTATCGCCCTCTTTGAGTTTGAACTGCTCAATAATTTCCTGCTTTTTAGTTTGGGTAAGTGACACGAAATAATCTCCTTCGCTTGTCGGGCGGTGGGCCGACGCACCCCTGCGCCAGGCTCAGGCCCCTAGTGATAAATAACAATTGACAGTGAATTATATCACGCTTTGAGGGTGGGGGCAAATAGGGTAAATTATGTCTTGCAGATTGTAGGCAGGGTTAAGGTATGCTAAAATAGAACGTACATTTGGTCCCACCTGGTCTTTCAATAACACCTTACAGGTTTTCGCGGAGCGTACCTGTTAAGGTCTCTTTCCAAAATGGAGTTCGAGGAGGAGCAACTATGTCCAATTATGATACCGGCGCTATCCGCAACCTCTTGACCGAGGTCTTCCCCGATGCGGACGAGATTGAATTTTTCGCCGACGATTATTTCAAGGAAGTCAAGTTTGAGCCGGATATGGCTTTGAAAAAGCGGGCACATGTGCTGACTCAATACTGCGCCCAGAATAATCAGCTTGATAAGCTGCTGGCCTTTTTACAGAAGAACCATCCGGCCAAGTACGCGGAGCACAGTGCCTTGCTAACCCTTGATACTCCGGCTACCCCGGCCACGCCGGAACCGGCTGTGGCTCAGCCGCCAACGCCCGCTCCTGAACCGGCTGCCTCCGCAGACATAATGCCTTCTACTCCACCCAAAACCAACGACGTTTTTATCAGCTATTCCCGTCGTGACCTGGCTTTTGTAACCCAATTGCACCAGGAATTGACTAAACGGGGAATTTCAGCCTGGTTTGACAAAGAGAACATTGCAGTAGCAGATCATTGGGCCACCTCAATTGTCGAAGGCATTCGCGACTGCAAAGTTTTTGTGCTGGCGCTCTCACCTGACTCTACCGCCTCCAAAAATGTGCGCAAAGAGGTAGATTTAGCCCAACGATATGATAGAAAGATCGTTCCCCTGCTTTGGCGACCCACCGAGATTCCGGTGGCTATGGAATATCAATTGGCCGGGATTCAATGGATTGACTTTAAAGAAACAGCTTCTAATGAGAATTTTAATGAAATGGCTGATGTTCTACGCCGGCTGGTAGGCGGCGCGTCCCTCACTGAAGCCACCTCTGATAAACCCATCGCCAAAGAGTCGACTATTCCGGCCCTGCCCAAAGAAGAGCCACCTGCCACTGCCCCCAGGCAACTAGGCGGCTTGAAAAAGAAACAAACCCTCAGCCCTATCGCTGTTGGCGGAGCAGTGATTTCCGGTGTTGTTACCACGTTTGGATTGGATACAGCCGACCAGGATTTTGTCAATCTGGAACTAAAGTGGCTTTTTAGCGCGGCTGATAACTTTCTCAAAATTCGCCGGGGAGATAACAGTCGCAACCAGCCAATTGCCGCGCCTATCCCGGCCGATGCTCAACGTCAACCGCAAGCGAACAATCAAATACTCAGCAGTGTTGATGATTTTGATTTGCAAATTTGGGAAGGCCAGATTGACTCAGGCTTCAAACGGATTGATACCCATCTGAAAAACCTCAATATTCTGCTGGATCAGGAAGCCAGAAAAGGGGATACTGGCAAAGGTGATGTCTATCTCCAAAATCAAATCAAAGGTGCTCGAATTGATATTGTGAAAATTTTGCAAGAGATGGCTCAATTAATGAACCAAGCTTACGGTGTTCTGGTTACCAGCCCCAACCAACTCCTTGAGTTGTTGGGATAATCAATTGTTATCGGAGACACATTCATGAAAGTCATCATCCCCCTGGCCGGATTTGGCACACGATTGCGACCACATACCTATACTAAACCCAAACCGCTCATCAACGTGGCCGGTAAGCCGGTGCTGGGCCACCTGCTCGATAAGCTCAAAGGGCTGAATATTGATGAAGTTGTTTTCATCGTCGGCTACCTGGGCGACCAGATTGAAACCTATGTCAGCGCCAACTACGATTTTAAGGCGCATTACGTCGAGCAAAAAGAGTTGTTGGGGCAGGCCCACGCCATCTACCTGGCCAAAGATTTGGTCGAGGGGCCGACCATTATTCTTTTTGTGGACACCCTCTTTGAAGCCAACCTGAGCAAGCTCAATCAAGAAAAAAAGTGATGGGGTGATCTACGTCAAAGAGGTCGAAGACCCCCGCCGCTTTGGGGTGACGCTGGTCAACGAGGAAGGCTTCATTACCCGGCTCATCGAGAAGCCGGACAGCATGGACCATAATCTGGCGGTCATCGGTCTCTATTACGTCAAAGATATCCAGCGGTTGATGGCCGCCATCCAGCGTTAATGGACCAAAACATGCAAACCAAAGGCGAATTTTACCTGGCCGACGCCCT
>JAAUSP010000570.1 GCA_012032575.1 Anaerolineales bacterium
GCAGGGGTCGCAGGATAGCACCTTTGCAACCTTGTTACCTTGCGACTCTGCTACCTGTAATCTTATCATAGAGGGATAAACACTATGCTTTTTCAACACACCTGGAAATATGTCATCAGTGGTCAGAAAACCCAAAACCGGCGCTTGGTGCAGGAGGGGGATTACGCCGAGGTGGATGAGGCTGACCAATCCATCCTGAAAGTCATCCGTACCGCCGATGCCGGAGTACCCAAACCGCTCTATGAAGTGGGCAAAACCTACTCGGTGCAGCCCGGCCTGGCCAAAAAGACGGTCGGCAATATCAAGCTGACAGGGATTCGCCGGGAGCGGCTGCAAGACCTGACCGAGGCGGAAATCTTGAAGGAATTGCCCATTACTTCTATGGAAGAAGGTATCAGCGATACCCAATGGGCTTTACGCACCTTTATGGCTACCTGGAATATCATGAACTCTGAGCCGGGCACCCGCTGGGAAGATAACCCCGAAGTGTGGGTATTGGAATTTGAGCCGGCGCTCAAAGCAACTCCAAAAAAGCGCTCCGGCTTTGGTAAATTTTCTCTAAAATCATAAGCTTTTCTGGCGCAGCAAGAAAGGAATCAAAAAATGCAAACCGAAATTCTTTATCGTCCTGCTTTTTCATTGACCCGGGTGCGGCTTGACCCCAATGAAGAAATCCGCGTTGAGGGTGGCGCTATGGTCGGCATGTCCGAAGGCGTAGCCATTGAGACCAAAATGCAGGGTGGCTTTCTCAAATCCCTGGCTCGTTCGGTTCTCGGCGGCGAGTCCTTTTTCGTCAACACTTATAAAGCCCCGGCCCAGGGCGGCGAAATCAACCTGGCCCCGGCTTTGCCCGGCGATATGTTTGTGCTGGAGCTGCAAAACGAGTCCATGCTGATTCAATCTGGCGCGTTTGTCGCCTCGGCCAGCAGTGTGGAGATCAGCACCAGTTGGGGCGGGGCCAAAGGCTTTTTTGGCTCCGGCGGTTTGATTTTGCTCAAAGCCACCGGCTCCGGTTCGCTGGTCCTGGGCTGTTACGGGGCTATCCACGAGCTAAACCTGGCCGCCGGCCAGAAGTACACCATTGATACCGGCCATATCGTTGCCTTTAGTGAAAAGATAGGCTTCCAGGTGCGCAAGGTAGGGGGCATGAAATCCACGCTGCTTAGCGGTGAGGGGCTGGTGGTTGACCTGACCGGCCCCGGCCGGGTGTTGATGCAGACTCGCTCCACCGATGCCTTCCTGTCGTGGCTGATCCCCTTGTTGCCCAAGAGCAGCAATAACTAAATGAGAGTCCTGCAAATTGCCGTTTTTCAGAAACTAATATTAGAGAGGGTTACAATGGTTAACATTTCGACACGATTTATCAACTCACGGACCTTGCTGGCCCTATGCTTGGTGATCTTAATCGGGGTTCTCGGTAACGGAACTGAAGCCTCAGCCGCCCCGGCAGAGGTTTCTACCGCCCGTCCTGTTGCCCAGGGTGAAGCCGAATGGACAATTATGATGTACCAGGACGCCGACGACGAAGTCCTGGAGCGCGACATTATGATTGACTTCAACGAAGCCGAGCGGATCGGCTCCACCGCCGAGGTCAATATTGTGGCCCAGGTAGACCGCTATGTCGGCGCTTTTGACGGTATGGGCGATTGGACCTCGACCAAACGCTTCTATCTTACTCAGGATGACAACCTGGATGAAATTGGCTCGGAAGAGTTGGCCGATTTGGGCGAGGTCAATATGGCCGATGGCCCCACCCTGGTTGATTTTATCACCTGGGCCGCCGCCAACTTCCCGGCTCGCAAATACGCCCTGATTATGTCGGATCACGGCGCGGGCTGGCCCGGCGGCTTTGGCGACCCCGATCCGGGCGAATTTGGAGCCGATGATATCTACCTGGCTCAAGGGTTTGGGGATCAGCTATATCTGATGGAAATTGACCGCTCTCTGGAAGCGGCCCGCGCCCAGGCCGGGATTGATCAATTTGAGTTTGTCGGCTTTGACGCCTGCCTGATGGCGCAACTGGAAGTTTTTAACGCCCTGGTTCCCCACGCCCGTTACAGCGTGGCCTCGCAAGAAACTGAACCGGCTCTGGGTTGGGCTTACACCAGTTTTTTGAGTGAATTGGTCAACAACCCGGCGATGGACGGTGGCGAACTGGGGCAGCACATCGTTGACAGCTACATTGACCAGGATCAGCGCATTGTAGATGATGCCGCCCGCCAGGCTTTTGTAGCCGAAGCCTACGGCTATGAAGATCAGACCACGCCGCAGGAAGTGGCCGAAGCCAGCGGGCAGGATATTACCCTGACCGCGATTAATCTGGCGGCGATACCGGCGGTTAACGCAGCGCTGGATAACCTGGCCGCCAGCCTGGTCAATATTGATCCGGCCATTACCGCCGAAGCGCGGGCCTATGCTCAATCTTTTACAACAATTTTTAATGATGAACTGCCTTCGCCCTACATTGATTTGGGTCATTTTGCCCAGTTAGCTGTGGAGTTGAGTGGCGATGCGCAGGTAAGCGCGGCGGCGGATGAACTCAATGTGGCCCTCGGCCAGGCTATTGTGGCTGAAAAGAATGGCCCGGAACGGCCTGGAGCCAGCGGCATTGCGATCCACTTCCCCACCAGCGAAATTTTTGGCGAGGGTGACAACTTTGGCTACACCCAGGTGGCCTCCCGTTTTGCCGAGCAGACCAAGTGGGATGAATTTCTCAATTTCCACTACATTGGCGTTGGTGGTGAACTGATAGCCGCTGCGCCCGAGGCTGAACCTGCGCCAGCGCCCGCGGTTGACCTGGAAGAGGAATACGGCGGCTTCATTACCAGCGAAGAGCAGTTAAACCAGGTGCAGCAGCAGGCCGCCAGTCTCAAGCCCCTGCAAATGACCCCACTGACCCTTTCCGCCGAAGTCGCCTCCATCGGCCAGGCGGTCAATCTCCAAACTGAGGTCAGCGGCGACCGGCTGGCCTACATTTACACCTTTATTGGCCGCATTTTGCCCCAGGAAGAACTGCTGGTGGTTGAAGACGAGGATTACATCTTTGCCGACGAGAATAACGAGGTAGAGGGGGTGGTCTATCCGGTTTGGCCGGAGGGCAGCGTTACCGTTGATTACGATTGGGAGCCGTACATTTACGCCATCAACGACGGGACCACCTCCGTCCGGGCGCTGTTGTCCCCCGATACTTACGATGCCGAATCGCCCACCTACTCTGCCAACGGTATCTTTACCTTTGCCGACAGCGGCGAGCAGCGTTATGCCACCCTCTACTTCCGCGATGGCGAACTGACCGAGGTTTTTGGCTTCACCGGCGACGCCGCCACCAGCGGCGGCAGCCCGCGTGAAATTACCCCCCGGCCCGGCGATCAATTTACCGTTTTTGAAGAAGGGTACACTTTGAGCGACGAGGCCGAAAGCGAAACGTTCAGCCGCGAAGGCGGCACGTTGACCTTTAGCCAGGAACCGTTCTTTGTGGAAGAAATTGTCGCGCCGGCCGGCAGCTATATTTTGGGCTTTATTGCCGAAGATGTAGACGGCCAAACCCAGGAACAGTACGAAAGCTTGTTTGTCGAAAATGAGGCTGCGTCGGCGGTGGAAGGCTTTACGGCCTATGCCAACGAGGATTTAGGCTTTGCCCTGCTTTATCCCGACACCTGGCTGGAACCTGAGGAAAATACCGATAATGCCAGTGTGACCTTTGCCAACCAGGATGACACCGCTTATGCCATTATCTACAAAGAAAGCTATCCTGACGCCACCGGGACTCAGGAGGCCAATGAGCAAGCCATCCAGAGCAACATTGACTTTTTGAACCAGCTTGAAGGGTTGGAAAACCTGCAATATGTCGGCGAACCCACCGATATCATCGTCGGCGCGTTTGACGGGCGCGAAGTTGATTTTACCTACGAGCAGGATGGTCAGCCCTACTCCGGCTTTGTGGTCGTCACCACCCCCACCCCGGATGTCACCTACAGTATCTTGTTGATTACCGCCGACTCCAACCTGGATGCCGCCATTGCCGAATTTAATACCATGCTGGAAAACTTCGACATCCTCATCTCCGGCGTGAGCAAAGAAGAAGTCGGCGCGGCCCCGCCCGCCTTTGCCGACTCGGCGGTGGATGACTTCACCGACCCGACCAGTGGCCTGGTGGACGCCCAGGAGGCTCAGGATTGGGGCCGGGGCTACTACAATCCCGACATCGAGCAATACGTCGTCGAACTGGTTCCCTATGCCGGCCCTATCTACGATTACTACGAGAGCGCAGCTTTGGATGACAACTTTATGCTCCAGATAACCTCCGGCTACGAGGGCGCGCTGAATAACAGCTACGGCCTGGTCTTCCGGTTGAGCGAAAACGGCTACTACGCCTTCAGCATCTCCGGCGACGGTTTCTACACGGTTGAGCGCTCGGATGGCACGGAGACCGCCACTGTGATTGATTGGACCTCCTCGGAGTTGATAAGCCAGGATGAACTGGCGGCCAATGTTTTGACCGTGCTCGGCCAGGGCGACACCTATAGCCTGTACATCAACGGCCAGCAGGTGGGCACCTTCACCGACGCTACCCACAACGGCGGCACTTTTGGCATCATCAGCAACAACTTCGACGAGGAAACGCCGGTCACTTTCTATTATGATGATCTGACGGTGGGCACGCCGGCCAGCGAATAGCTTCATTCATAGGTCATTTCGAGCGACGAAGGAGCGAGCAAATCCCTCAGAACCAGGTTTGTAAGACGAGGTATTAGGGACTGCTTCGCGTCCCTTCGGTCGAAATGACATGCTTAGGCTCACTGCGTAAGTCAATAAGGGTAGGTCGTGCGACCTGCCCTTATTTTTTTAGACAGGCTGGTTTAACTTAGATTAATTTGGTAAAATTCAGGTAGGGTGTGTTGTAGGACAAGCTGTTAGCTTGTCCCGAACCGGACAAACTGTTAGCTTGTCCTACATTTTCAACGGCCCATCAATTCATCCAACTATACCCAAGAAAGAAACTAAAATGTCCCAACTCTTCACGCG
>JAAUSP010000571.1 GCA_012032575.1 Anaerolineales bacterium
GGCAGCGGCGAACTACTGGTAGACTTCAACCTGGCTTATAACCCCTACTGCGCCTACTCCCGAGGCGTTTTCCTGTCCCCTGCCGCCGCTGGAGAACTGGCTAAAAGATGGCTATCCGAGCCGGGGAGAAAATCTACAGTTCTTAACGTCATAGCTTATGATAGGGCTTCCCTTAAAGCTTGGGCCAATTGATGCAGGTTCATCGGTTTTTGGAGTTGGGTGATAACATTTTGGGGCAGTTCCGAGGCGGCCTCAGGCAAGCCGGCATAACCACTCATCAAAATTACTTTCAACTCCGGTGCGGCTGTCTGTAAAGCTGCGGCCAGGGCAAAGCCATCCATCCTGGGCATCAGGGCATCGGTCAATACCAGGGCTATTTCATCAGCCTGGTTATGGTACAGCGTTAAGGCCTCGCTGCCATCTTGAGCGGTCAGAACCCGATAGCTGAGACTTTCAAGCATGTGCAATGTCACATCCCGAACCATTTGGTCATCCTCTACCAGCAAAATCGTTTCGCCCTGCCCCAGCGGAGTATTCTCGTTGACTTTGGTGGGGACTGCCGCCTGGGCCACCAGCGCCGGGAAGTACAGGCTAAAGCTGGCCCCCTGCCCCGGCCGGCTATCCACCGTAATGTAACCGTAGTGCTGGGTGACAATGCCGTAAACCTGGGCCAGCCCCAGGCCGGTCCCCTTGCCTATCTCTTTGGTAGTAAAAAACGGCTCAAAAATATGAGACAACACCTCCGGCGCAATACCGCTGCCCGTATCGGATACCGTCAGTTTGACCCATTCTCCGCCGGGCATATCAGGACAGGGGGGCGGTTCATCCAAAACGAGCCTTATCCGGGAAAGGTCAAAAGAAAGCGTCCCGCCACGAGGCATGGCATCACGGGCGTTGACTGCCAGGTTGGTAATGACGTGCTGCAAGCTGGCAGGGTCGGCGTTGATGGTGTAATCCAGTGGGTTATAGGCAAACCGAATCTGAACAGTTTCGGGGATAGTTCGTTCCAAAAACTTGAGAATTTCGTTCAAATAGCTTTTCAGGTCAAGCGGGTACAGCTTCATCACGGATTGGCGGCTAAAATCAAGAATCTGGCGGGTCAGTTGGGCGGCGCGGTGGCCCTGATTGGCAATTCGGTCCAGGTCTGCGCGGGCGCTTTCAGGCACATCGGCTGATAGGTTAGCATTTCGGCGAAGCCAATGATCCCGGTCAGAATATTGTTAAAATCGTGGGCAATGCCGGCAGCCAATTGACCGACTGCGGCCAGTCGTTCCTGGCGCACACGTTCCTGTTCGCGCTGTTTTTGCTCAGAAATATCGGTAGAGATGCCGATAATCCCCAGCACCTGGCCGGTTTCGTTGAGAATGGGCGAATTATAGACCTGGGCCGGAAAGCTAGCCCCGCTACGGCGTTGGACCAAAAATTCACCCGACCAGGTGTTACCGCGACTCATGGTGGTCATAATTTGCGCAGCCTGGGCCTGTGAAAAGGCGGGGACGGTCACTTCCATAATATTCCGGCCTATGGCTTCGGCTGCCGGCCAGCCGTACAGCTTCTCCGCCGCCCGGTTGAAGTAGGTGATGACCCCGCCTGGGTCGGTAGCGATGACGGCTTGCCCTACTGCATCCAGCAAAGTGGCCTGGAGACGCATTTTTACCTCGGCCTGTTTGCGCTTGGTGATGTCACGGGCAAAAACACAGGCATATTTCAGCTCACCAAACTGCTGATAATAAGCCGCAATTTCTACCGGAAATCTATCACCATTTTTCTTTTGGTGAACCGATTCAATCAGCAACATCTGGCGGTGTTGGATCTCTTGCCGGCCCGACGGCCACGTTTCTTCGGACCATTCCGGGTCAATATCAAACACCCTCATGGTTAACAACTCAGCCCGCGAATAGCCAAGATTTTGGCAGGCCGCTTCGTTAACGTCAATAAACCGTCCATCAGAACCAATCCAAAAGACGCTGTCCGCGACCCGATCCAGGGAGTATTGGACTCGTTGTAATTTTTCCTCAACCTGTTTGCGGGCAGTGATGTCGCTATAGCTGACCACGACGCCGTAATCCTCAAGTGGAATGGGCGCGGCGGTGACGTTAAGCCAGGTAATCTCGTTGCCGGGTTTGATGATACCCATCTCGGCATTTTCGATGCAGCGATTCTCGCGCAGGGCTTTGACGCCAGCATACGCTTCCGGGGGCATGGGGCGGCCATCGGGATAGATGATCTGCCAGACCGGACTGCTCAGGTCACGTCCCTCATGAGCTGTTTTGGGCAGCCCCACCAGTGTTTCGGCGGTAGGGTTTGTTTCCAAAATGTGGCCGGTGTTATCGGTGACAGTGATGCCCAGCGGAAAGGACTCAAACAGCACCCGGTATTTTTCCTCGCTTTCGCGAATGGCGGCGGCGGCCTGTTTTTCGGCCCGCAGTTGATTGGCTTTGGCCTGATAAACAACCGCAAAAATAGCCAGCACCCCCACCCCTGCCAGCGTATAGAACCACCAGGTTTGCCACCAGGCCGGGGTCATCGTCAGCCGGAGGGATACGCCTGTTTCATTCCACACCCCGTCATTGTTGGCCCCAATGACCCGGAAAACGTAGTCGCCGGGGGCGAGGTTAGTGTAGGTGGCAAACGGCCGGTCGCTGCCGGTGGCGACCCAATCCTGATCAAACCCTTCGAGTTTGTACCTGTACCGATTTTTTGGGGATTGACGAAGTTCAAAGCGGCAAACTCAAATCTCACCACCCGGTCGTCGTGAGTCAGGGTCAATGCCTCAGCCATAGTGATAGCTTGGGCCAGTCTTGCGTCGCCGCCGCTGGGCACAGGCCGATTGTTGAGCTCCAGTTGGGTGAGAACCACCGGCGGTGCGTGGGGGTTCTCACCCAGGCGGCTGGGGTCAACGATGTCAATCCCATTTCTGCCGCCAAACCAGAGCCGGCCGTCCTGGGTGCGGTGGTAGGCGTAGAAATCATATTCAAGGTTGTTCAGGCCGTCGGTGTGATCAAAATTTTTAAAGGTTTCGCTGCGGGGGTCAAAGCGGGACAGGCCATTAAAGGTGCTAAGCCAGAGATAGCCTTGCTCATCTTCCAGGATGCCGATGACCAGGTCGGCGGGCAGGCCGTTTTGACGGGTGTAATGGGTAACTTGCCCGCTGGCCGGGTCCAACCGGTTCAGCCCGGTACGGGTGGCAACCCAGATCAGGCCGTTCTTGTCCTGATACAGGCCATAAACGGTGTCACTACTAAGGGAATTAGGGTCGTCAGGGTCATGCCGATAGCGGGTCACCTGGCCGGTGGCCGGGTCAAAACGGTTCAGCCCGCCCTGGCTGGTGCCCGCCCACACCGCTCCGTCCGCAGCCGGGTAAAGGCTCAATACTTCGCCCTGGCTGAAGCTGTCGGGAGCTTCGGGCTGAAGCCGGAAGGCAGTAAACTGGCCGGTGGCCCGATCAAAACGGTTGAGGCCGGCGCCGGTACCAAGCCACAGGTTGCCCTGTTCATCCTCGGTGATGGCCTGGACAAAGTTAGCGCTGAGGCTGTACGGGTCAGCCGGGTTATGTTGGTAGCGGGTAAACTGGCCGGTGGCCCGGTCCAGCCGGTTGAGGCCGGTAAAGCCGCCCATCCACAACGCCCCGGTATGGTCTTCAAAAATGGCGTACAGGCTGTTTCCGGTCAGGCTGCGGGGATCGGCGGGGTTATGACGGTAGTAGGTAAACTGGCCGGTGGCCGGGTCCAGCCGGTTCAGGCCATCGGTAGCCGTGCCAATCCAGATGATGCCGCTTTTGTCCTGGTAAATGGCTTTGACTGAGTTGACACTGAGGCTGTCGGGCTGGAGGTTTGGGTTGGGGTGGGCGGCATAATGGCGAAAGACCGTTTTGGCGGGGTGCCAGACCGACACCCCGCCGCCATCTACGGCCAGCCACAAGCTGCCAATCCGATCTTCAAAAATGTTTTTGACCGCTCCCTGTAGCGGGCTGGCCGGGTGGTTGGGATCATGTTGATAGCGGTAAAAACGCCCGGTCTCCGGCTCATAGCGGTTCAGCCCGCCGGCATTGGTGCCCACCCACAGCGTTCCGGCTGCATCAACGTAAACTTTGTGAACATTGTTATTGCTCAGGCTGTAGGGATCGGCCGGGTCGTTCACATAGCGGGTTAACTCGCCGGTGCGGGGATTAAAGCGGTGCAGGCCCGCTTCATACACCCCCAGCCACAAGTCGCCTGAGGGGTCTTCAGCCAGCGCTAAAATCTGGCTTTTCAACAAATTTTGGGGCTTGTCCGGATTGTTGAGATAGTGGGTAAAGTGGCCGGTGGCTGGATTGAGGCGGTCCAGGCCGCAGTCGGTGCCCACCCACAACTGCCCGGCCTGGTCAAACAACAGAGATAATGGGATGTCACTGCCAATACTGTGCGGCTCCGCCGGGTTGTGCCGAAAGCTGCGTAGTTGCCCGCTGGCCGGATCGAGCCGGTACAGCCCCTGTCCCTGCGTAGCAAACCAGATATCACCGGCGGCGTCTTCCATAATGCCGACAGTCCGGCTGGTGAAGGTCTTATCTGGAGCAGTCGGATCAGCGGGGTAATGGCTAAACTGCTCGCTGACCGGATCAAACCGATCTACTCCGGCCCCGGTGAGACCCACCCACAACTTGCCGGCCCGGTCAACGTGCAGCACATTTATCATATTACCCCCCAGGCTGTGAGGGTCAGCGGGGTTGTGCTGGTACAACTTCAGGCTATGCCCATCGTAGCGATAGAGGCCGTTCCACGTGCCAATCCAGATAAAGCCTTGCCGGTCCTGGGTAATGGTCTGGATTCTTTCGGTGGCCAGGCCCTGCTGGCTGGTGAGGTGATCAAATTGCAGGATTTGTTCAAAAGTATACCGGGGCGGGGGATCGCCGCCTTGAGCCTGGACATCAGAGGCTACCCCCGGCCTCACCAGCAACAAGCTCAGCAGGGTCAAACAGATGGTCGTGAGGCAGAGAGGTTTACGCTGGCGCATCATAATACTCCTTGGG
>JAAUSP010000572.1 GCA_012032575.1 Anaerolineales bacterium
GCAGTGGTCTGGTTTGAGAAAAACCCCCCCACCCGGGATCGGTCAGACTGGTCAGCAGGTTGCGGGCGTTGTAACCGTAGGCAACGGTCTGGCCGTTGGGATAGTCAGGCCGGTCAGGTTGGAGGTTTTGTCGTAAGTGTAGGCCAGGGTGGCCCCGTCAAAGTTGATGGTTTGGCTGCGCCGGTTAAGAACGTCGTACTGGTGGGTGGTGAGGCCATTCCAGTCGCTCATGGAAATTTCGTTCCCGGCTTCATCGTAGGCAAAGCTCACTTCCAGGCCGCTGGAACCGATGGCCGAGGGATAGCGAATTTTGGTCAGTTGGTCGGCGGCGTCGTAATCGTAATGGGTGGGCTGCCCGTTGGCGTCCAGGCGGGTGATCAGGTTGCCGGCGTCATCGTAGCTGTAGGCCCAGGTATGGTTGAGCGGGTTGATCTCTTTGACCAGCTCGTTGCGCAGGTTGTACTCAAAATGGGTAATCTGGTTGTTGACGTCGGTAATTTGGATCAGGTTGCCGACCGGATCGTAGCCGTAGTGGGTGACGCCGTTCAGAGCGTCGGTCACCCGGTTCAGGCGGTCGAGCGCATCGTAGCCATAGCCAGTGGGCTGTCCTTCGGCGTCGGTGGCCTGGGTGAGCCGATTCAGGGCGTCGTAGCTGTAATGCGTCTCAGCGCCCAGGGGGTCGGTTTCTTTGACCAGCAAATCAACCGGGTCGTAGCTGTAGCGGGTGATTTGGCCTTTGGCGTTGGTCAGGCCGACCAAATTGGCGTTGCCATCATACTCGAAAAGGGTTTCATGATTGCCCGGTTCATGCAGGCCGATCATAAGCCCGCGCAAATCGTACCCAAAGTAGGTGGCATGGCTGCGTTGGTCAATCAGGGCAATCTGATTATCCTCGGCGTCGTATTGATAGAAGATCGAGTTAACCAGGGCATCGGTGGCCGAAACCAGGTTGCCATTTTCATCGTAGGCAAAGTTGGTTTCATTGCCGCGTGGATCTATCCGGGTCAGGATATTGCCGACCGGGTCGTAGTGAATCTGGCTTTCATGGCCCAGCGGGTCTCGCTGGCGGATCAGGCGGTCAATCCGGTCATAAGCGTACTCGCGGGTATGATTGTTGGGGTCGGTCACAAAGCGCAGGTTATCGGCCAGATCGTACTGATAGGTGGTCACTTTACCCAGCGGGTCAATCAGCCGGACCAGATTGCCCACGGCATCATAGTCGTAGCCGGTAGCAGCCTGGCGTGGATCAATCAGCCGGGTCAGTTGATCTTCGGCGTCATAAATGTATTCGGTCTGTCCATTGAGCGTATCTTGCAAATATTTCAGCCGGTTGACGGCATCGTAGCGCATTTCGGTCCGCTGCGTCAGGGCGTCAATCACGGCGGTTAGATTGCCGTCAGGATCGTATTCATAACGGGTCAGGTGATTGTTGGCGTCGGTCACATGAGTCAGGCGATAGAGGGCATCGTATTGGTAGCGGGTGATGTGACCGCGAGCGTTTTTCATCCAGACGCGGTTGTACATCAGGTCGTAGTCGTATTCGGTACGGTAGCCTTCCGGGTCAATTTCAACGGTGAGTTTTAGATTTTCATCGTACTCATAGCGGGTTACGCCGCCGCGCCGGTCGGTTGTTTGGGTGAGGAGATCATTTTTATTGTAAACAAAATCGGTGGGTTTGTTTTTGGGATCGGTGATGCGGGTAATATTGTCGTTGCCGTCGTAAACAAAGCGGGCAGTGTGCCTATTGGCGTCGGTGTAGGCAGTTTCGCGTCCCACCAGATCATAAGTAGAGGTGGAAACGTTGCCTTCAGCGTCGGTGGTTTTGATCAGGTTGCCGTAAGTGTCGTATTCATAAAGGGTGGTGTGATTATTGGGATCGGTCATACGGGTGGGCTGGCCCCAGGAATTATAGGCAAAGGTGGTGTTTCGCCCGCCCGGCGCGTGAATGGCTGTCAGGTTGCCCTGAGCATCGTAGTCAAAGGTGGTGCTGTGACCAAGCGCATTGGTAGTTTTAATCAGGTCATTCTGAGCATTATATTCCCAGGTGGTGACATCGGTAGAGTAATGGAGCGCGCTCAAATTATCAATTGGGTCGGTGCGTTTGCGTTGATTGCCCTGGCTGTCGTATTCATACAGGGTAGCGTAACCACGCGCATCGGTGGATTTGACCAGGTTATAGGCAGAATCGTATTGATAACGGGTAGATTGATGATTGGCGTCAATGGTCTCGACCACCCGATACAGCGCATCGTAAACATCGGTGGTTTGGTGGCCCAGGTTATCGGTAAAGATCGTTCTGTCGGCCTGGTAAGTGAAGTAGCTGTGCGTGCCGCTGGCGTCAATCTGTTCGACCACCCGCCCCTGGCTGTCATAGATATTGCGCAAATAAGTGATATTTTCTGGGTCAACCAGTTTGGTCATAAGGTGTTGACCGTCGTATTCAAAGCGGCGCGTTCCCTGGTTAGGGTCGGTGATACCGGTCAGGTCTTGGCCGGTGTAGCTAAAGTTGAGGGTGCGCCCGAGGGGGTCGGTGATGCGGCTGATGGTGTTGCCGGTGTAGGTGATGTTGAAAATACGTCCGGCAGTGTCGGTAATAGTGGTTAATTGAGCGCCGTTGTAGCTAAAGCTGATGGTGTTGCCGCGCCGGTCAGCGATATTTTGCAGCCGGCCCTGGTCATCAAAACGCATGGTGGATTGATCGGGCCGGGTGAGGGTGTAAGAGCCGTCATTGTTTCTAACCAGCCGGTCGAATATGCCGGCAGGGGCTGTGTAATTGCTGCCATCGAAGGCGTAGTAATGGGTTTGTCCGTCGGCATGCTGAATTGTCACCCCTTCATCGCGGTAACGGGCCAACTTAGCGCCATAAGGCCAACTCCAGCCGTACCCAAAATCACCTGCGCGGTCATCGAGAGAGTTATAGGTGAGGGTGATGTCAACATCCAGCCCACCCCGGCCGGGTACATGCAGCAGCCGGAATTGTTGGATGTGATTGCCGGTGGAAGTGGTCACCGGGTCGCCCCGGTAACGCAGCCAATTTTGGTAGCCCAGGGCGCGCCATTTATTAATTTGGTCCGCCGAAGGCGGCGGCATAAGATTGCATTTGCCAACCAGGCCCAGTTCTTCGATGATGCTGTTATAAACGGCGTTGGCAAAAGCATCCATCCCGCCGGGACTGTCCATAATGGCTCGGTCGCCGTAATTATCCATAAACGCCAGTTCCATTTGGGCAAATTTAATCCCCGGAACATTGGTGCCGACACAATTACCCCCGCACAGAGGCCAGGTGCGCGCATCCAGGTTGGGCCGGTGATTGGAAACACCCACGAGAGCCACGTGGCCTCTGGTACGATTGACCAGAGCCACATCAGCCGGTTGACTGAGATCAATCAACCCTTGTACCCCACCAAGCCCCAACCACATATTGCTTTGAGCAATATTAAAAGCCAGAGTCATTGCCAGATTAGGCCGGCGACTGTTGATAAAGGCAGCCCGCGCCGCAGAGGAAACAGTCGTATCCGTATCGCGGGTCATATCTACCGCTACAGAACAGGCGGCTAATTTCTGTTTGACTCGCTGCGCCACGTCCAGGTTGAAGGTTTTTTCAACAGCAGCAAAAGCAGGGGGATAAGTCACTTGACCGCCCGGATTGGCCCCCCCATGGTCTGGGTCCAATATCACGTATTCGGTGGCGGCGGCAACAATTTCGCCGGTTGTCGGGCCAAACAAGGCAAATTGAGTAAAGTGATCGGTTTCGGTTTCGGTGGTGTTGGCGATAGGGTCAATGAGGGTGAGCATGGGGGTCCATATAGTCCCATCCCAAAAATGTAACATTAATCTATTCTCATCAACACCGGCTACCTTTTCAGCCGTATAATTGACGTTGATTCGAACTGTATTGGTGACAAGATACTGGATTATTTGAGCGTCGGGGCTGTAAGGACTGGTATGGGTAAGGGTAACGACTTGAGGGATAAAATTAGTCACCGCCGCCCCATTGTCTTGCCGCGAAGCAGCCAGGTAAAAACTATTACCCACACTCCGCCAACCCTCCGGCGCATTGGTTACAGCCGGGCCGGGGTTGTAATTAACAAAGGTATTGCTTTCTACTGCGCCGGGGTTGAACTCTACGCTGATGGCGCCATCCGGTGAGATAAGCTGCCCCCCTGTGCCTGGGGTAATCAAAGTATTCGGTTGGCTTGTTCCATCACTCTTTAGAATAACTGGCAGAAAAGAAGTTGAAGTCAGAATCAGACTGCTGGTTAAACGACTATTCTGTTGGTGGGGAACAATCAAGGGGGGCAGGGTTTGAGGAGGGGCTGTTACGTTGGCTGTCGTTACGAGTTGTTCAATATCTGGCGGCGTTGAAGTAGTTACGCTAGATTTAATTACTGGAGCTGCGTAACTCACTGGTGGCAGGACCGTTGTGGTTATCAAAGCTATAATAAGCCACAGATTAATCAGTCTGGAAATCCGATTGATAAGGATAGATCGAGTGTGAAGAAACATAAACCGCCTCCTAATTTTTAGTTTTAATCCATTTATGGCAGCAGGGAACAAAAAAGGGGCGTAGAGTTATCCTCATGCCCCCCAAAATGCACGCATTTTCATCGTAACATGCGTAAGTTTGAATTAGGTTTGAGTCATAAATTAATTGTGGAAAGTATTACGAAGAGAGTTGGGGTCACTATGTTTGCACTTTTCATAACCGGCCAAAATTTGAACGCAGATGACGCAGATTCGACAGATTTTCGCTGATTTTTTACAAATTTTTCTGCGTTCATCTGCGTTCATCTGCGTTCTATTTAAAAAGTGCAAAGGTAGTGTTGGGGTAATGTGTGGAGGACAGACATTAAAATTCAGCACTCACCTCTTCCAATTGACCCATTGTCACCGAGAATAGCTTGGACCGGCGGCGAAAGGCTTCATCGTAGTCGCTCCAATCGGTGGTGGTTAGAAGGGCCTGGCCGGCCTGATCCACGATATTGATGATGTGTTGGCGGCGCT
>JAAUSP010000573.1 GCA_012032575.1 Anaerolineales bacterium
ATCAAAAAGTTACTCATCCCCTTCTTATTCCTTATTCCTTACTTCTTATTTCCTATTCTTATTTCTCTTTTCTCTTTCGTATTTAGACGGTATTTAACCTGTATACAACTGATATGTCAAAGTAATACATACTTTTTTGACTTTTTGGTGCTTACGTGTTACTATCCCCACCACTCTCTTTTCCACGCAGATAGTATGGAATACCTTTTGAGCATCCATAGTCAACGCTATCAAGCCTTACAAAGGCGAACTTTGAAGGGGGGTGACGCTCCAATCCGTATAGCCTGACCATTTCCACAAGCAAAACTCTTTTTTTAGCCAATTTCTGTGACGAAATTAATTCAAGGAGGAAAGAAATGAGTAAGCGTTTGTTTTGGCTGTTAAGCCTGCTGGTCGTTATGACTATGATTATAGCAGGCTGTGGCGGCGCGGCTACACCTGCCCCGAGGAACCAGCCGCCGAAGCCCCCGCCGCAACTGAAGAACCAGCCGCCGAGGCCCCCGCCGCAACTGAAGAACCGGCGGCTGAAGCTCCGGCTGCAACCGAAGAACCGGCGGCCGAAGCTCCGGCGGCAACCGAAGAAGCTGCCGCCGAAGCCCCCGCTGAAGGCAGCGTAACCGAACTGACCATCCTCTGGGCGCAGTGGGACCCGGCCGACTATTTGCAAGAAATCGGCAACATGTATGAGGCCGAAACCGGTATCAAAGTGAATGTGGTGCAAGAGCCGTGGGGATCGTTTGGCGACCTGTTCTTCACCGAAATGTCGGCTCAAGGCACGTCGTATGATATGGTTGTCGGTGACAGCCAATGGCTCGGTCAAGCCACCTCCGAAGGTCACTACCTCGATATGACCGACTTCCTGACCGCCGAAGGTCTGGCCGAAACCGTCACCCCCGCTACCCTGACCTACTATGGCGAATACCCCCCCGCCTCCGGCACCTACTGGGCTTACCCCACCGAAGGTGACGCCAATGGCTGGGCTTATCGCAAAGACCTGTTTGAAAACCCCGACGAAATGGCCGCTTTTGAAGAAAAGTACGGCTATCCCCTGGCTCCGCCCAAAACCTATGCCGAACTGAAGGATGTGGCTGAGTTCTTCACCCGCCCCGATGACGGTTTGTATGGCGTGGCCATCTACACCCAGGCTGACTATGATGCTCTGACAATGGGCGTCCAGAATGCCCTGTTCAGCTTTGGCGCTGGCTGGAGTGATGCCAACAACAACCCGGTCGGCGTGGTCAACTCCCCCGAAGCCGTCGAAGCCGTGCAGGCTTACCGCGATTTGTATGACTGCTGCCAGGGTCCTGGCCTCAGCAATGCCTTCTTCACCGAAGTCAACGATGCTTTCATCGGCGGTCAAGTGGCGATGGCCATGAACTACTTCGCCTTCTTCCCGGCCCTGGTCAATCCCGAAGTCAACCCCTTTGCTGAGCAGACCGGCTTCTTTGTCAACCCCAAAGGTCCTAATGGCGATCAGTTTGCGGCTCTCGGTGGTCAAGGTATGTCCATCATTTCCTACATCGCCCCCGAACGCCAGGAAGCCGCCAAGCACTTCATCAAGTGGTTTGCCCAGGAAAGCATGCAGGCTGAATGGGCGCGGTTGGGTGGGTACACCTGTAACATCAACGTGCTGCAGTCAGAAGAATTCCTGAGCGCGACGCCGTACAACCCGGCCTTTGCCGAAACGATGACCTTTGTGAAGGACTTCTGGAACATCCCCGCTTTTGGTGAACTCCTCCGCGTCAGCCAGGCTGAACTCGGCAAGTTCATCATCGAAGGGCAGGGCACCGCCCAGGAGACCATGGATGCTATCGCTACCCAGCACGAACAAATCCTCAAAGACGGCGGCTATATTAAGTAATCGCCCCCCGTTGAACGTGAGGAGAAACCCCTCCTGCCGCTCAATAATCTCGTTCCCAAACTGGAGTTTGGGAACGAGATTACCGGGAGGAAGCTCCTCCCGCTTCGGAACGTAATCTTAAGAGGGCGAGACAAGCGGCGACTTGTCCCGCCCTCCCGAACACCGAAAGGCAAGCTAATGTCAACAGCAGTCAAAACGCAAGGCGAAGTAACCACCGCCAAACGGGGTATCCAGCCCCAACGCCAGCGCGGCCTCAGCGACCATGCCATCCGCAACTGGTTTATCTGGCCGACTATGGTGCTGCTCATCGCCATCAATGTCTTCCCGCTCATCTACAGCCTCTACCTCAGCTTTACCAATTATTCCGCTATCAAGAAGAGTCCGCCGGTTTGGATTGCTTTTGATAACTTTGCCCGCGTCCTGAGCGATGAGAAAATGTGGTTTTACTTTTCGACCACCGGCAAGTATGTCCTCTTTACCGTCGCCTTACAGTTACTGTTGGGCTTCATGTTTGCCATGCTGGTCCGGGAAAAGTTTTTTGGCAGCGGTATGGTCACAACGCTGATCCTGGTCCCCATGATGCTGTCGCCGGTGGTCGCCGGTTTGTTCTGGAAACTGATGTATAACCCCGGTTTCGGCTACCTCAACTATCTGCTGGGGTTTGAAAACCCCAGACTTGCCCCGGATTGGTTAGCCAGTCGCTGGGCCGGCAAACCGCTGCCAGGGTTGGCCCTGTGGGCGGTGATGCTGGTAGATATCTGGATGTGGACTCCCTTTGTGATGCTGCTCATTCTATCGGGGTTAAAAGCCATCCCCGATTATCTCTACGAAGCAGCGGCCATTGACCGGGCCAGTTCCTGGTTCCAGTTTCGGCGGATAACCCTGCCGCAGGTCGCGCCGCTGGTTTTGATCGCGCTGCTCTTCCGCACCATCGAAGCTTTCCAAAAATCGTTCGACTTGGTGATGGGCCTGACCGGGGGTGGCCCCGGCGAACAGACGGAGGTCATCGCAGTCAATATTTATCGCCAGGCCTTTCAGGGCCAGTGGCAAACAGGCCGGGCCAGCGCCCTGGCCTATATAGTGCTCATCATCGTCATTGCGGTGAGCAACCTTTATATTAGAAATCTCAACCGGATGAAAGCGAGCTGAGGCCATGGCATCCTTTGCTGAAACGGGGCCAAGCGTCCCGGTTACCGAAAGTATTCGGGTTGACAAGGTCAGCCCACGAGCCAGACTTTTCAAAAATGTGCGGGCGATTCTGGTGGTTTTGGTGGCATTGGTTGGTCTGGTGCCGGTGCTGATTATGGGCGTGACCACCTTCAAGTCCCGCGCCGATGTGGTGGCCGTGCCCCCCCGCTTTATTTTCCAGCCCACGCTCGAAGGCGTTGCTTTTCTATTAACGGAACGCTCCAATTTGTCGGGCAAAAGATTAGAAGAAGCCAAGAAAAATGCCGAAAACCTGGGCCTATTTGAGCAGATTGCCCTGCAAAACGGCCAGGTTGTTACCGGCCCCAGCGACTTTGTAATGCGCCTGCGCAACTCGCTGATTATTGCCGGCGGCTCAACCGTGGCCTCGGTGGTGCTGGGGGTGTTTGCGGCTTACGCCTTTAGCCGCTTCAACATGCCCGGCAAGGATGACCTGCTCTTTTTTATCCTGAGCACCCGCATGCTGCCGGCGGTGGTCGTCACTATCCCGCTCTTTTTGATGTACCGCCAGTTGGGCCTGCACGACACCCACCTGGGCATGATTTTGCTGTATACCGTCTTTAACCTCTCGCTGACCGTCTGGCTGCTGAAGGGGTTTATTGACGAAATTCCCAAGGAATACGAAGAAGCCGCCCTGGTTGACGGTTACTCCCGCCTCCAGGCGTTTTACAAAATTGTGCTGCCCCAGGCGGCCACCGGCATTGCGGCGACCACCGTTTTTGCCCTGATTTTTGCCTGGAACGAATACGCCTTTGCCCTGATGCTGACCAGCCAGGCCGCCCGCACCGCGCCCCCGGCCATTGCCACCATGCAGGGACGCGGCGGCATCGAGTGGTCGGCCATTGCCGCCGGTTCACTGGTATTTCTGATCCCGGTGGTTATTGTGACCTTTGCCCTGCGCAAACATCTGCTGCGCGGCGTCACCTTTGGGGCTATTAGACAGTAGTAGGCAGTAGGTAGTAGGTAGTAAGGGACGAAATTTTTGCCTTTCCCCTACTACCTACTACTTACTACCTACTTCATGACAGGATAAGGCATGGCTACTATTGAACTTCGACAAGTTGAGAAAAAATTCGGTGAAGTGTACGCCGTAAAACCGATGGATTTAACCATCACCAGCGGCGAATTTGTGGTGCTGCTGGGGCCATCGGGCTGTGGCAAAACCACCACGCTGCGCATGATTTCGGGCCTGGAAACCGTCAGCGGCGGCCAGATTTTTCTGGACGGCCGGCAAGTTACCTGGCTCTCCCCGTCCGACCGGGACATTGCTTTTGTCTTCCAGTTTTTTGCGCTCTATCCCCACCTGACCTCGCGCGAGAATATCGCCTTTCCCTTGCAGGCCGAAGGTGCAGCCAAAGAATCCATTGACCAGCGGGTGAAAGACGTGGTGGACTTGCTGCAAATTCACCATCTGCTCGATATGCGGCCCGGCAAGCTCAGCGGCGGCGACAAGCAGCGGGTCGCTCTGGCCCGCGCCCTGGTCCGGCGGCCTGCCGCCTTTCTGATGGACGAGCCGCTGGGTGCGCTCGATGCCGACTTTCGCGAGAGCATGCGCGCTGAAATCAAAAAACTGCATCTCAACCAGAACGCCACCACGGTGTATGTCACCCACGACCAGATCGAGGCCATGGCCATGAGCGACCGGATTGTGGTCATGTCCAACGCCGAGGTCCAGCAGGTCGGCACTCCGGCCCAGGTCTATTACGATCCGGCCAATTTATTTGTGGCCCGCTTTATCGGCAGCCCCGGTATGAATTTGATCTCCAGCCGGTACGCCGAAGGCACGATCCATCTGCCCGGTTCAAATAAAGTGGGCGTTCCAACCGAGTGGCGCGACTCACTCCAGGCCGGACGCAACGGCAAAGATGTAGGTGGTTATCGGTTTTCGGCCCTGAAGCAGCCCACATCAAACCGACGGTTCGCTGACC
>JAAUSP010000574.1 GCA_012032575.1 Anaerolineales bacterium
CGTAAGCGGCCTCGATGTCGGCGGGCGCTACCTGCAGCGCGGACAGCCGGACGCCGTCAATTTTCTCGGTCCAATCGAGCACGGCGGCGTCGCCCGCTCGCGCACATCGGCCAGAATCCGGCCCACGGCGGTTTCCAGGCTCAAGGCTTCGCCAAAAACCCGCTCGATACCTTTAGCCAGGGTCGGCGTCAGCTTCATCTCGCCGATGGGCGAGCGTTTCAGGATGGTTTGCCGGGCTTCGGCGGCGGTATAGAGACGGAAGAGGTCAGTTGTCATAATAAATCCTGATTAGGCAGCCTTTTCCCTTTCAGCCACCTTCACCTTTTTGCCATACTTCTCACAAAAAAAGCGAACACATTCCGGGGCTATATCTAGCGCCTTGTCATCATAGACGCCGGTTTCTGGATTGAGCCAGATTAAAGCATAATCCCCTTGAACCCGACTAAAGCGCTTTTTATCTTTCAAGACAGCAAAAACGCCCCCCGGATTATCGGCGACCACTAAGGGATAAAAATCAAGCTCATAAATCGAAACGTCTAACTCCTCCTCAAACCAGAGCCGCAAGATGTAATCTGCTACATATTCTGCTTTGAGTAACCCTTTTTCTTCGTGGTTTTGCCACAAGCTTTCATTATCAGCAACAACTGTCCATTCTGTCCATTTCATTATCTTCATTTTCTTCCTCTTCAATAGAAGAGGTTGCTAAGGTGAGGTCTAGTTCACCCATCATTTTTAGCAGATTTGGCTCAACTTCCCAATGACAGTAACCTTCATACCATAAATCAACATACACAACCCTGCGATCAGCCTTATTTCCAATAATCAATTCTTTGATCGAATATAATTTGTGGATAAATTCCTCAAAATTTCCATCTTTAGATTGAAGAAGAATATACCCATCTTGAAAAATACGACCCTCTCGCCCTTTTCTGTTATCCACACTTCCACGAAGGTGATAGTCTGTGATTTTTAATTGGCCGTTATCAAGAAACGGGGTTGGGTCAAAGTCGTCCCCTTGTAAAGCGCAGGAAAAGTGAACATGTGTAATACTCATAATTCAACCAAAACGAATTAATTCAGACCGTAAATGCATCTCCCTGGATTTCACTGCATAATATCCAACCCGTCAACCAGAGCCATCCTCACCCTTCAACCCCCAACGTATCCAACAATTTCACCCACCGATGCGGCTCCTCCTCAAATATATAGGTAATGGGCAAAACCAGCACGCCGCTGCCGCCGATGCTGCGAAGCTGTTCGATGGATTGGTGCAGCCGGTCTTTGCGGACAACAATGGTGATGGCGTACCAGCCGGTGTCGCCGGCATCGCGCAGGTAGACCCGGCTGATGGTTGGCCCCTGCAAGCCGCCCAAATCGGGCTGGCTGAAAACCTTTTGGGCCACTTCTTCGGGCGATGAACCGCGCACGTTGGCGATAATGGTTTCGTGTTCGACGGCGCGCAGGTGGGCTTCGATGCGCTCCAGCATCTGGCGGGCGACGGCCAGAACTTCGGGTCGTTGGGTCAGGGCGGTGCGGTTGCCGATGAAAATCATCTGGCTTTGCAGCAGTTGGCCGCCTTCGATCTGTTTGAGTCGGTTTTCGCGCAGGGTGACGCCGCTGCTGACCAAATCAATAATGAAATCGGCGGACCCCATCTGCGGGGCCGCTTCGAGCGCACCGTCGGCGTGGAGGATGCGGTGGGGGGTGATGCCGTGCCGTTCCAGAAAGGCGGCAGTCTGGCGCTCGTATTTGCTGACCACCCGCAGCGGACGCTGGCTCTGGCGCGAGGCGGCCAGCCTGGCCAGGTCGGCCACAGAGTTAACCTCGGTCCAATCTTCGGGTACGGCCACGGACAGGTGGCAGTGCCCGTAACCCAGCGCATCATGGATGATAACCACGTCGTCGCCGGAGCCGCAATATTCCACCACCGTATCATAGCCGACAATGCCTAAATCCACATCACCATCACGGACTTTGCGCACCACGTCGGCGGAACGCTGAAACCAGATTTCCAGATGGGGGATGTCGTCAATTTGAGCAATATATTGGCGGGGGTTAATTTTGTTGACCGACAGGCCGCAGGCGTTGAGGAAATCCCGTGTTTCCTCTTCCATGCGGCCTTTACTGGGCAGCGCCAGCCGAATTTCGGCACGCTGATTGGGTTGAGCAAGGGGATCGAAATAGGTTTGAGTTGGCATAATCAATTATCCTTGTGTGGCGCAAATTTTACATCTATTTCCAACTTGGCACAATTTTTTTAAGAGAGGCCGAAATGATTTTGATTGGGGGTGCGTCCCAATTTTTAAGATAGACCTCATAGGTTTTCAAAACCTATGAGATCTGCCTAAAATCTGGGACAAACCCTTGATTTGGCTCTGTCTTTGACAGGTAGGTGGCCTATGTTATACTTTATCCATGTCTATGGTTACAAGGATGTTTCAAGTGAACAAAAATAATTCCCAACCTTTGCCGCCGCCCGATAAAAGTATCCCGCTTTCGGTGGGACTCATCGGTTCGTTTGAGCTGGCGATTGCGCTGTTGGGGCTGCTTATTGCAGCCATGGTGGGAAATTTCAATGCGACTACCGTGCCTTATTTGATCTTGCTGCTGGTTTACGGGGCGATGGGGCAGGTTTGCTGGCCATTCAAGAATGGGCCAGGTTTGCCAATGTGGTACTGCACCTGGTGGCAATCCCTTATACTTTTTACACGGTTACCTTCCTGGGCGCACCCTCGGATTGGCGGATGATCAGCCAGGTGCTTATTTCGATGGCGATTGTGATGGCGCTCACCCGGCCCGCTTTGCGCTACAAATTTCAAACGGTGGTACCGAAAAAGAAACATCCTTAAGCCAAAACACTGCTCAGGGGGGTCAGTACTTTTGGAAGGTGATGAGATAGGGTAAAATAGCCGAAATTATAATCAGTACAATCTGCTGACGTAAGGAATTATAAAAAACGTTGCCAATCCAGGTCGGTCATGTTATACTTATGGAACGTCAGCAAAGGAGTGACCCGTGACACACCGAATCCTAATGATAGATGATGATCGCGAAATGATTACACTGGGCCGTTTGATTTTGGAACGCGAGGGGTTTGAAGTTACTTCGGCTCTGGGCGGAATTGAGGGTTTGGAAATTCTCAAAAAAACTGATCAGTCTGTTGATCTGATCCTGCTCGATATTATGATGCTGGGTATGGATGGCTGGCAGGTGCTGCAAATCATCAAAAATAATCCCGACCTGGCCTCTATCCCGGTTATTATGTTGACAGCTCGCCACTACCTGGAAGATGAGTCGGAAACAAAAAATTATGATGGCTTGTTTGATGGCTATGTGGTCAAACCGTTTGTGGTGAGAGATTTGTTGGGTCGAATCAAGGATTTGATCAATAAACGCAGCGCCCCGGCAGCAGCCTGAGCGGCCTATTTTTTAGCCTCCCTGTTGGGGCTGACCAGTAGCGCCAACTCCTCCTGGCTTGATCGTAACCAATGCAACCCAAAGCCAATTTTTGGATTGAAAAAGATGGAAAAGTGGCCCTGAGTTCCTGGCGGGTCAAGTTGCTGGAGGCGATAGCTGAAACCGGCTCTATTTCGTCAGCCGCCTCCCGGATGAATGTTTCTTACCGGCGGGCCTGGGATAAAATCCACGAGTGTGAAGAACGGCTGGGGGTCAAACTGGTTGACACCCAAACCGGGGGCAGCGGCGGGGGCGGCTCGCAGCTAACCCCGGCCGCCCTGGATTATATTAAGCGCTTCCATCAATTTGCCGATCATTTAAACGAGACAGCCGGCGCTCGTTTTCAAGAGTGTTTTCTCCCTGATTCTCCCTAACTTAGAAACCCCGTAACTACTTAGCCCTCATGTCATCCTTCGACAGGCTCAGGATAGGTTTTGAGGCCGTAGGCCGACGCGAAGCGTCCCTATTACGCTGCATAGGCATTACAGATTTCTCCCTCCGGTCGAAATGACATGCCTGAGTAGTTACGTTTTGACCCGGTGCTGGGTTTGCCGGACTGCTTTTTGCGCTCAGGCTGCTATCACCATATTATCAATCAGCCGGACCTCAGCCACAAAAACGGCCAATGAAAGCAGCGCCCGGTCCTCGACGACATCCAACTCGGCCAGGGTGTCGGGATGGGCCACGCTGATATAATCGAGGTGGGCCAGCGGAGTCGTCTCGATTATGTCACGCATGACAGCCCGCAGCGCTTCGGCCTCTCGCTGACCTGACTCCAGGGCAGTTTTGGCCGCTTGCAGAGCGCGGTAAAGGCACGTTGCCTGTTGTCGCGCCGCCGGCGACAGCCGGGCGTTGCGCGAACTCATTGCCAAACCATCAGCCTCGCGCACCGTCGGATGAACCACAATTTCCAGATTAAAATTCAAATCCTCGACCATCCGTTTAATAACCACCACCTGCTGGGCATCCTTTTGCCCAAAATAAGCTCGCTGCGGCTGAAACACATTGAACAGCTTGGCCACAACGGTGGCGACGCCGCGAAAGTGACCGGGCCGTGATGTGCCTTCCAGGGGGCGGGTCACTTCCTCGACTTCGATATAGGTTTGGTAGCCGGGTGGATAAACAATATCCGGCGGCGGAGTCCAAACCAAATCGGCCCCGGCCTCTTGCAGCAAAGCCAGGTCGCGCTCCATATCGCGGGGATAGGCGGTCAGGTCGTTGGGATTGTTGAACTGGATCGGGTTGACAAAGATGCTCACCCCCACCCGGTCATTTTCTTCACGAGCACGGCGTACCAGGGCCAGATGGCCTTCGTGCAGGTAGCCCATTGTGGGGACAAGTCCCCAGGTGAGGAGAGGGTCGGCCCAACGTTGAGCGCGGATATCTTTGATGTCGGTAAAAATCTTCATATTTTGTTTATGACAAATTGTGACTACTCAGGTATGTCAATTTCGACCGAAGGGAGAAATCTTTGGTGCGCTGTAGGGACGCTTCGCGCGGCCTACGGTCTCGAATGACATGAGGGCTGATCTGTTACG
>JAAUSP010000575.1 GCA_012032575.1 Anaerolineales bacterium
CCTGGTAGGGAGAGGGGTTGGGGGAGAGGGTTTTCCATTATTGGCAGGCCAACCCCATACTTTATGGGGGCAAAGAATTTATATCCGGCGTTTTCAGCGGCTATAATTTTTCTTCATCCTGGCTTGGACTACAATAACTGCCAGCCCGAATAAACTAATCGTAGGACAAGCTGTTAGCTTGTCCTACAACCCATATTAACCCCATGACCATCAAAAACAACCCTTCCCCGGCCCAAATTCTTTTCAATCTGATCAAAACCCGGCGCTCGATTCGCCGCTACACGGCAGAGGCCATTCCGCGCGAAACCATCGGACGATTGCTGGAAGCCGCTGCCTGGGCGCCTTCGGCCCACAACCGCCAGCCCTGGCGTTTTGCCGTGTTGACTCGGGCCACCGACATCGAACGTTTGGCTGCGGCTATGGGCGCACGGCTGCGGGCGGATCGCACCGCTGATGGCGACGACCCGGCGGACATCGAACGGGATGTGGCCCGCAGCTACGTCCGGCTGACCGGCACGCCGGTAGTCATCATCATCTGCCTGAGCATGGCTGATATGGACCACTACCCCGATCCGCAGCGCAGCCGGAATGAATGGGTGATGGCGGCCCAAAGCACGGCGATGGCCGCGCAAAATCTGCTCCTGCTGGCCCACGCCGAAGGCTTAGCCGCCTGCTGGATTTGCGCTCCCCTGTTTGTGCCCGACCTGGTGCGAGAGACCCTGGCCCTGCCCGCCGATTGGGAACCGCAGGGTCTCATCACCCTGGGCTATCCTGCCCAAACACGGGATAAGGCCCGTATGCCTATTGACACGAAGGTAAAATTCCTTTAAGCTACCATAATGAAAACGTGGCTCTTTTGGAATTCCAGGGGCAGCGATGAGAAGATGCGTGAGACGTGATGCGTGATGAGAGCGATCACGCATCACGCATCACGTCTCCTTTAGAAAGCGAGATTACCTCATGACCAGTGGCAGCAAAATCTACGAAGTTAAATGTCCTTCCTGCGGCGCACCCCTCTCAATGGCCGGCGCACGCACCACCTGTGATTACTGCGGCGCGGTGCTTGAACGGGAAAAAAGCGCGGACCCTGAACCGACAATCTTCTCTAAAACCCATGAAGCCCAGGTTATTGTGATTCAAACGGGCCGTACCACCACGTCCGTTTCCCGAAAATCGGGAGGGTCGTCCTGCCTGTCAACGTTGTTTATCCTGCTGCTGCTGGTGGGCATTGGCGGGGGGGGTCGGTTGGTTTCTATTTCGGGAGCAGTTGTCAAGTCTGACCGGCCTGGCCCAGCTTGCCAACCTGAGCCAACTGGAAAAACTCGCCAATACTATTACGGTTTCATCGCTCACCGATGTAATTCTGCTGCCCAGCGGCAATGATACCGAACCTGACTTTCTGACCTTTGCCTATAAAACCGACGCCGAGACCTATGCCCTTACTTATGTCAATGCGCTCAGTTCGACCATTCGCTGGGAAGGTCCACCTTTCAAAGAGTGGTATGCGGCCAAAGTTCTGCTGTCGCCCGAAGTTCTGTACACCTTCGATGAAACCAAGCTACTGGCGCTGAACCGGACCGACGGCAAAGTGTTGTGGCAAACTTCGCTGGCCGATAAGCTCTCGCCCAGTTGCAGCAACTGCTTTGAGCTGCTGGCCGGCCGGCTGGTGGCGCTGGTCCAGGGGGGAACTGTCCAGGGGTTCAACGCCGAAACCGGGCAATTAGTCTGGAATAAACGGCTTAATTTTGAACCCACAGGACGATTACTGCCTGCCGGCGATCAACTCCTGATTTTTGATCGCACCGCCGACAGTCGAAATAATCTGATAACGGTGGTTGACCCGGTCAGCGGTGATACCAGCGCCGAGATGACCCTGTCGGCGTGTGATGGACGCTTGTTTGATCTGAGCCATCCCCTGCTGTACAACAAAAAACAGGGCGAACTTTATATGATTTCGGGCAATATTATCGGCCCGGCCTGTGTTCAGGTGGTGGATGTCGCCGGTCAACAGGTAAGCCATGAGCTGGTTTTTGAAGGGGTAGCGCTACCATCAGATTTTAGCAATTTTGTCTCGGAGCAGAGCCGGGCACTCCTGACCGATGAGGCCCTCTATTTTTCGGCCCACCAACAGCAGGTTAGCGGCGACGGCCCGGGCTTGATTGTCAAAGTAAACCTGGCCGATAAAAGCTGGCAAACTTTGTCCGCTTCACCTGACTATGAATTGATTCCTCTGGGAGTGACCGACAACCTGCTGATGGTGCGGGCTATCCGCAGCCGGGGCACTGAGCGCAGCGAATTGTGGGGGCTGGACCCGGCCTCTGGGGAGCCGCGCTGGCAGTACGTTTTGCAGACGCAACGCTGGTTTAAAGAACCTGGCTCCGGCGCAGCCTGGGATTGGCATTTGTCACCGGCGGGTTTGGCCGTGCTGCAAATTGCCAGCGATCCCGATCAACTGCGGGTAGAAATGCTAAACCCGCAAACGGGCGTCAGCGCCGGACAGAAAACCATCCCGTTGGAAGACGACTATTTAACCGACATCGTTTGGACAGACGATGCCGCCTGGCTGGCTCTGCGTAAGATTCATAAAGTAGATTTGCAAACGGGTACAGTGAGTTATACCTGGCCCTAATCATTAACAATTTATCGGAACCATCGGTCGGATTGAATGAAGATTAAAATCTGGGGAGCGCGGGGGTCTATTCCAACGCCGCTGGACCCTACGGAAATTGAGAAAAAAATTTGTCAAGCTATTTATGGCCTGACCGATGTTGATACGGGTGACATGGCCGCAGTTCAGGCTTATGTGGCCGGGTTATCACCCTTCATTCGCAGCACGGTGGGGGGCAATACTTCCTGCGTCGAAATCCAGGCCAGGGGTGAAACTTTTATTATTGATGCGGGCAGTGGTTTGCGGCGGTTAGGTCTGGAATTGATGAAAGGTCCGTGCGGCCGTGGTCAAGGTAAAATCCATCTCTTTTTGACTCACCTCCACTGGGATCATATTCAGGGCTTCCCCTTTTTTGGGCCGGCTTTCATTCCGGGCAACCACCTGATCTTTTACAGCATCCATGATGTTGAAACAGCCTTAACCGAACAGCAGCGCTATCAGTTCTTTCCAGTCGCCTTTAATGCCGAACAGGCCGGGCGAGAGTTTCAACAGTTATCCGAGGACCAGCGCCAGCGCTACGGCTACGTCCCAGCGATGCAAGCCCGGCGCGAGTTTGTCAGGCTGGAAGTTGGGGTTCCTTTCTCCGTCGGCCCGCTCAAAATTAACACCATCCAGAACCATCACCCCGGCGACGCCTACAGCTTCCGCTTTGAAGACCAGCACAGCATTTTTGTTTACGCCAATGACGCCGAATACAAAAACCTGGAGGATGAAACCACCCAGGCCCGGCTTGATTTCTTCAGGGGCGCGGACGCGCTGATCTTCGATGCCCAGTACGGTCTGCGGGAATCCTGGGAAAGCAAAGCCGATTTTGGGCACAGTTCGGCCATGATTGGGGTAGATTTTGCCCGCCGCGCCGGGGTCAAAAAGCTGTTATTGGCCCATCACGAACCCTCCTATTCTGATGCGCAACTGCAAAAATCCGGGAAACCGCCATTGCCTATCAGGCTCAGGATACCAGCCTGCCCACCTGCGAAGTGCTGTTAGCCTATGAGGGTCTGCACCTTGACCTGACTCCAGCCGGCGCTATCGAGATGCAACTGATCCCTGAACGAGATGCTGCCGTCATTACCCCGACCAGTAGCTTTGATGAACAGCAAGTCTATCAATTTATCCAGCAGTTCACCACGTTATCTACCCCGGAAGACCCAACCAGTTCAGTCATTGATTTATCCCAGGTAGAACATTTAACCACGACCAGTCTCAAAGCCTTGGTCAATTTTAATCAGCAGCGCAAAACAGACCCCGTGGTGTTGGCTGCGCTGTCTCCGGCGGTAGAAAATGTTATCAAACTGGCCGGGTACGGCGACTATTTTGCCGTCTATCCTACGGTTGAGGAGGCGACCAAGGCAGTGCAGGCCCGGCAAGCGCTCAAGCTGCCGGGGCAGATTATTAACAAGCAGTATCAAATTGCCGACCAGTTGGGAGAAGGTCGTTTGGGTACAGCCCTTAAAGTGATGGACCTGCAAACGCAGCGGGTCGCGGCCCTCAAAACGCTGCCCCTGACTTTAGGCGTAGAAACGATTGATCGTTTTGCCAGTCAGGTCCACCTGCTGCTGGAGTTGGACCACCCCGCCATTGCTCGCATTTATGATTGTGACTGGAGCCAGGATGGCAATTACACTTTTATTGTCGAGGAACTGCTTAGCGGGCCAACCTTGCACGAACGGTTGAGTAATCAGTATGAACGCCTGACCGAAGACGAAGCCCTGGATATCGCCCTGAATTTGACCGTGGCCCTGGAATATGCTCACAGCCGCGGCGTTATCCACGGCAATTTACGACCTGAGGATATTTTTTTAACCGCCGATGGCGTCAAGCTGAGCAGTTTTGGTCTGGGCCGGCTGGAAGAAACGCGCAACCTGCTTGAAGCTCCTATGCTCTTTCTGACCGCCTCCCACCTGGCCCCGGAGCAAATCCTGGGGCAACCTCTGGATGCCCGCACCGACCTGTATGCCCTGGGCATTATTTTGTACCAGTTGTTTACCGGCCGCTTACCTTTTGAGGGCAGCGAGCACGAAATCCTCCAGGCTCACCTGGAACAGCCGCCCATCCCACCACGCCAACTCAACCCCAATCTGTCCCACTCGATTGAACATCTGATTTTGAAATTACTGGCTAAAAACCCCAGTGACCGCTACGGCAGCGCCAAACAGGCCCGGCGAATTGCCAGTGGGCTGATATCCAGCGGGGGCGAGGGCCATCTGTCCGGCCAACACCCCCTGGTTGGCCGCGAGCACCAACTCCAAAGGCTGCGTTCCTGCTGGGTAGAGGTTCAGGCGGGCTGCGGCCAATTGGCTTTGATTACGGGCGAGCCGGGTATC
>JAAUSP010000576.1 GCA_012032575.1 Anaerolineales bacterium
GTGCGCCGGTCGAGCTTATGTTGGACGGGGGCGAACTGTTAAAAAAACCAGATCACGCGGGGTAACGCCGGCCAGCGCCAGCCCGTCATCATAAACGGGTCGTTCCAGAAGCCGAAGCCGGCGGTCCCCTTTAATTCTCCCGCCGCATGGGAGAAACGCGCCCGCACCGTCATCTGCACGGGTGGTCGCCACAAAAAGTCGCGCCGGGCCAGGGTTTGATAATCGTCAAGCTGGGCATCCGTGTATTGGGTGGCCGTGGCGCCGATGGTGACGAGACGCAGGGTCTCGCCGCCGAATTGGAGGCTGCCGCTGCCTTTGATGAAGGTGTGCCAGGGGGGAGGAAGGGGAGTTTTGGGTAAAAAAGTTTCCAGTAAAGTTTTCAAGTGCGAATGACCAGTACTCGCTGTGGTTCAGGAGTAACTTGTCGTAGCAACACAGGCTGATGTCCGAACCGCTGTTGGATATGACTATGCAGGGCTTGAAATTTCGTCGTGATCAACGACCTGCCCTTGTGCAAAGCCATATACTGACCTAAATATTGCTTGACTAACCCTGGATGCATGGTCCGAAAAACTTCTGCTTCGGCTTTGATTTTGTCACGCTCAAGCTGGCGTAGATGAGTTCTTACAGCCTGCGCCAGGAGTTCTTTGGGTTTGGCTGCTTGCTCTGTTGTTGCTTGAGCCAGTTCAGCCATTAGTTGGGGTGGTAAAGCAATTGTAGACATTAGAATAGCCTCTTACACATTCATCATGCTGGCATTGTTCAAGGGTGTCAAAGATTTGACAGGGGACTCATCAAGACAGTTGAGAGACACTACCAAATATTCTTAACTAACTCAAGTTGCCACCTAACTGCGAAAAATCATCCTGAGTGCCGAAGGCGTATCGAAGGATGATTTTTCGCAGCATCCCGAGTAGTCCTGAGCAAAGCGAAGGACGTATCGAGGGGTGCTGCGTCGAAGGTAGCAACTTGGGTTAACTAACTTTTTTGGAAGATTAAGCCGCGTTTTAGTTGATAGGACTACTGAATGTGCTATCACCTTCACATGGACCTGCCTTCAAACGTTCGTTCTCTGGAGATATCCAGCCGACAAAATTGCCAGACTCTCGTTTTGCTATTCGGACAACCCAATATGAGCACCTATTTAGTTTTTTGGGAGAATCAAAATGCCACTTGCCATCACTGTATTGTGTCTTCTCTGGATCAGCTACAAAAACATCATAAGGAGTCGCTGCGTTAGGAGAAGAATAGATCTTTATATCAAAGTACCAATCCAGATTTTTGACTTCCTCTGTGCCTTCCCATTCCCAAATAAATTGGTTCGCAGTATTATATTCAATCAATTTGGGGGTTGGAGCTATTTCTTCTGGATTATTTGGATTATTTAACACTACCTCAGCAGTTTCAGATTTAGGAATACACAACTTCCAGCCAAGTTCAATAATATTGGGATTTTCAATCCTAGCGTAAGTGCTATTTATTGCGGCTTTAGCGTTAGTGGTTTCAACAATTGCCGGATAAGCCAGTACATTACCCAAAAATTTATCTGCTATTTTTGATAACCAATCATCCGCCTGGACAACGACATCAGACTCGCAAACGGGTTCTTTATTTTCCGAGGACTGAGCTAGTGTAGTGGCCGATATAAGCCCAGGTAAAAACATCAGTAATAAAGTAATGGTGGCAATATAGGTTACATTTTTCATTTTTTAACCTCCCTCTATAAGGCTTGAATTTTTACTTCAAGGGTGGACAAGGGTCTTGGTGCAAATAATCTTTACATTCTTGTAATTTTAGCACCCGCAGTGATGGACGTGTTTGAGCGAGGCGCATGAGTTCGTCAATATCCAAGTAATGAATAAGCGCAGTTCCATCCGCACCAGAAGTAGCTAAACGCTTCCCATCTGGACTGAAAGCTATTTCATTAACACTATCAAAATGACCCAATAGAGATAAGATTTCCTCTCTAGATGTAATATTCCATAATTTAACATCCCATATTGTAATCCCCCCCAGTTCTGGTGGAGTTCCTTCACTGGCTGTAGCCAACCGAACCCCATCAGGACTAAAAATTGCATCTCTTAGCCGTTTAGCACGAAAAGTAGGTAAAGGGCGAGGTAATTCTTGACCGGAAGCGGCATCCCATAATCTTGCCGTATAATCCCAACCTGCTGTAGCGAGAAGTTGCCCATCGGGGCTAAATACGACACCGTCTACCCCTTGGGTATGGCCCGTCAGTGTCATTTCTACTTTCCAGGTATCTATCCCCCATATATTTACTATTCCATCTGAATGAGCAGTGGCGAGACGCTGCCCGTCCGGGCTGAAGGCGATGCGTTGCAAACTAACCTCGTTCTGAAGAGCCCTATCGCCTTGAAAGACATCAAATGTATGCAAATTTTCCCCAGAAACAGCATTCCATATCTTTACTGTTCCACTTACATCGCCTGTAGCGACAATCGTTCCATCGGGACTAAAACTAATGCTGTGAACTGAGTACGGAGAATGCTTTAAGGTCAACAAAGATGGGGCATTGTCAATAGCATTCCATACCCTTGCCGTTCCATCGTCACTTGCCGTAGCGAGGCGTGTTCCATCTGGATTGTAGGCAATTTCAACAAGCCGCTTACGATGACCCTTTAATGTGAACAATAGTTTGCCGGATATAGCATCCCACACTTTTCCGGTTCCATCCCAACTGGCTGTGGCAAGTCGCTGACCATCAGGCTGAAAGCAACATCGCGAACTCTATCGGTATGACTGCTGAATGCAAGAACATCTCCACCAAATAGAAACCAGACTCTTGCTCGACCATCTCTCCCGGCGGCCGCTATGCGTGCTCCATCTGGACTAAAATCAACCCGATAAGCCCAGTTAGGATTGGTTGGATCAGTAGGACCTATTTCTGCAAATCTGCGTAATTCTTGTCCCGACTTAATATCCCATACTTTTACTTCACCATTACGATTGGACGAAATCAAGTATTTGCCAGTCGGATAGTTGAAATTAACCCCGTAAATCGGACTAGTGTCAGTAATAGTTTTTAGGTAATACTGAGAAGTAGTATCCCAAACAAAATTGGCATCAATAGAACTATTATCTTCTTCTCGCATGGGTAGATATGGAAGAAAAGTAACATTCCAGATGGAGGCGGTACTATCATCACTAACTGTTGCCAGATGTTTTCCGTCCAGGCTAAACTTGACATCATTAATCAGTTTATCGTGACCTGTAAGAGTTAGCTTTTTTTGCCTGAATAAAGATCCCAAATGATAGTTGTTCCATCATCCCAAGCGGTAGCTATATAAGCACCATTTGGACTAAAATCTACACTTCGACTTTGAGTAGTATGGGTTAGCGTCAGTAAGGTTTGAGCAGAGATAACATCCCATATCTTGACCATTTTGTCCTGACTCGATGTAGCCAAGCGACTACCATCTGGACTGAAAGTAATATCAAGGACTGCATCGTTATGAGACGTCGAGAAAATTTTCGGTTGATGAGAAGAAATATTCCAGACCCTTATGGTTCCATCCCCACAAGCCGTAGCTAAAGCTGTTCCCTCGGGATTGAAGGTAATTGCATATACCTTATCCGCATGAGGAAAGGAAAATAACTCTTTTTTGGTGCTTGTATCCCAAATCTTTACAAATCCATCATCACCAGCAGTAGCTAAATGGGTTCCATCTGGGCTAAAGGCTACATCGTAGATAGGATTGCCAGAACCGGAATGGGAAAATTCCAGGTACGAGGCTTCAAGAGTTCGTCTCAGAATAGCTTCTGCCTCTTTATTGGGATCCTCTGCAACGGCGTACATAGCCAACCACAAACTCAAATCTAAATCTTTATCAAAATTGTTAGACGAAGCTAGGGTTAATTCACGGGATGTGGCCCTATGCGCTTCCTGTTCGGCTCGGTCGGCGTTCTGTTGTGATTGTACCCCGAATATTACGGCGATAATTGCCGCAACGAATGCAATGACACCGACCCCAGTAGCGAGCAGCGCCCATTTACGCAGATTAACAGCAGCCTGTTTTTGTTCTTCTGCTCGCTGGCGCTGTTCTTTGGCTAAGTCCTGAGCTTGTGCCAACTCCCGCTGGCGTTGAGCCTCTTTCTCCGCCGCCTCACGCTCCAAAACTTCTTGACTTAGGCGGAGTAAGTCTGTAGCGGTAGCATCCAAATGCAATAGTTCACGTTGACTGTTGATGATATCGTATTTCTTTTTATCTAACAGTGTATTGTGTTGCTTAAAGGTCTGCACCTCTTGTTTCAGCAATTCATAAGCTGCTTTTATGGCTTGCTGTTCAGGACTGATGTTAATCAAATAGTCATGAATTAGCTCGTAGCTGGCCTCTTTAGTCTGCTCATCCTTTTTCACATTTAGTAGGCGTTTTTTGCTAACATTTCTAGTAGTTTGATTAGTTTCGTACGGTCTTCGCCTAATATTTCAGCCAATTGGTTACAGGTATATGCTACACGATATGATTGAGAAGATACTAAGGCTCTAAGCACTTTCCAGGCTAGCTCAGGTTGCTCCGTCGGCGTATCTAACTCGGCTAAAACTCGCCCTAAGTAACCGACTAAAATTCCTTTAGCCCGATCTCTCTTTTTATACATTTCGTCAGTGATAACTAGAGACTGTCCAGGTAGTTCACTTTGCTGTTTGATCAAGTCATCGTATAAGGCTGAACAGACCAACTGAATTTGAGGCGGAGCCAATTCACCTTTTTCATCGCGTAGTTCAGACAAAAGTATTTCCACCAAAGTTGCCTCAAAGGTAATACCTTGTGCCTCTGCCGGACCAATGATTACTTCTCGGGCTTCACTCTGGTTGAATCGGTTTAACCGATAATTATTTGCACAAGGATTATCAATCTGATGATAATATAATTGACTTTAGACAACTCGAACTTTACCCTGAGGTTGAAGTCAGGGGGGTTAAGTACGTTAACAATTTGAGATTTTTCGGCAAATCAGGTCGACTTTAACCTT
>JAAUSP010000577.1 GCA_012032575.1 Anaerolineales bacterium
CCTCGTCGGGCACTTCCACAAAAGGCACATTGCCGTGTTCCATCGCCCGGCGGACCATATCTTCGGTTTTGAGCCACAGCCGCTGGTTATCCACGTATTTTTTGCCCAGGCCCTTTTTGTGGTGGGTGCTCAGGCGCATAACATACTTTTCGATGTTGAGCAGCTTGAAATATTCCAGGTACAGGTTGACCACGCCCAAAAATTCGCTCTCAAACTGCTCCTCGGAACAGTAGATGTGGGCGTCGTTCATCTGCATCGAGCGGACCCGCATCAGGCCGAACAACTCGCCGCTTTTTTCGTAGCGATAGCAGGTGCCGTACTCGGCCAGGCGCACCGGCAGGTCGCGGTAGCTGCGCGGTTTGCTGCCAAAGATTTTGTGGTGGAAGGGGCAGTTCATGGGCTTGATGTAGTAGCGCACGCCTTCCATTTCCATCGGCGGGAACATACTTTCGGCGTAGTAGGGCAGATGGCCGCTGCGCACAAACAAATCTTCTTTGGTCAGGTGGGGCGTGCGGACCCGGTCGTAGCCGGCTTTTTGCTCCATCTCTTTGGCCAGCTTTTCCAGCTCTTCGATCAGCACCGCGCCGCGCGGCAGCCACAGGCAACCCCGGCCCGACTTCTTCATCAAAGGTGAAGATTTCCAGCTCTTTGCCCAGCTTGCGATGGTCGCGCTTTTTGGCCTCTTCCAGCATCTCCAGGTATTGGTTCAACTCTTTTTTGTTGGCCCAGGCCGTGCCGTAGATGCGCTGGAGCATCGGGTTGTCTTCATCGCCGCGCCAATAGGCCCCGGCGACGGTCATCAGCTTGAAACCATCGCTGGGAATCTGGTTGGTTGCTTCGACGTGCGGGCCGCGGCACAGGTCTTCAAAAGTATCCTGGCGGTAGGTGCTGATGACCGGCTTTTCGCTGGTTTCGTTGCCGTATTCGTCAATGCCGCCCTGGGCCAGGCCGTTAATCAACTCGACTTTGTAGGGCTGGTTCTTGAACAACTCGCGGGCCTCGTCGGCGCTGATCTCACGATACTCAAATTTGTGCTTGCCGCCAATGATCTGGCGCATGCGCTTTTCGATGGCTTCCAAATCTTCCGGGGTAAAGGTGCGCGGTTTGCCGTGATCGTCCTTGCCCAGGTCAAAGTCATAGTAAAAGCCGGTATCAATCGGCGGGCCGATGCCGAGCTTGACATCGGGGTACAGTTCCGTCACCGCCTGAGCCATCACGTGAGCCAGACTGTGGCGGAATTTATAAAGCTGCGAGTTTTTGTTGTCTTGCGGGTTAGCCATAAATCAATCACCTTTCCCTAAATGTTTGGGATTATCAGGATATCTTAAATCTAATTCATCCGCTTCTTCATCACTGAGTTGTTGGACCTTCACCCCCATTTGCCCCAGGAATCCCTCGATGAAAGTCAGGTAGCCGCGCCGGTGCATGCCTGTACTCCACTTTTTGACCGAACTCTTGATGACACCGAGAATGCCAATGACATCCTCAGCGTCCAATGGTCCATATCGCTCAAACGCCGAGCGTAGATTCATCAGCACAAAGTGCTGCACAAAAGCGTGCTCCCCCTCCACTTTAGCCTCGGAATCTTCAGGCTCGCTGCTTCTCGGGCTGAGCAGCAGATGAGCCGCTTCCGGCTGTTTCAAGCGGGCGATAAGATCTTCTAAGGCCTGATTGACGTCGCCATCCGTCAAATCAGGGTCAACTGTTCCGGCTTGCAGCAGGCCGGTCTCGGCATTAACAATATACATCACATATCGTTCGCTGCGGTAATCCTGACTTATGTTGAGCTTAAAGCCCGGCCGCTCACCCGGTACTCTTTTTCGTTTGGCCATTTGAAACCTCCTTCGGCTCAAAATAAAAAATCCCCCACCCGGCTTGGGGCGAGGGACTCGATGTCTACGCGGTTCCACCCAATTTCAGTTCAACGTTCAAACGTTCAACCCTTACACGGCTGCTAACGGAGCCACCCGGAGCCTCATACTCGTCGTTCCGAGGCTCACTCTCGAGGGGTTTTCGGCAGGTCCCGGCGAAGAAGGCTTGCAGCTTACAACCTTCTCTCTCTGGCGCAGAGATTTTTGCGTACTCGTCTCGATCAACGTTTTAACCAATCGGTTAAACGTAGTCTAGCACAGAGCAGGCGTTGTGTCAATCAGCGGCGACCGGCCAATTCTACACCTTAGCAATTATGTGCTATAATCATCGCCACTATGGATGAACGACCCGTATCGCCCGATTTGCAAGCTGCCGAAACCAAGCTCGATACCACGCTGCGCCCGATTGATTGGGACAGCTATTTCGGCCAGTCCGCCGTTAAACAGAACATCCAGATTCTGATCGAAGCGGCCAAAAGGCGCGAAGAAGCCCTGGACCACGTGCTGCTGTACGGCCCGCCCGGCCTGGGCAAAACCACGCTGGCCAGCATCATCGCCCACCAGATGGGCGTCAATCTCAAAATCACCTCCGGCCCGGCCATCGAACGGGCCGGCGACCTGGCCGCGATTTTGACCAACCTGCGCCGGGGCGATGTGCTGTTTATTGACGAAATTCACCGCCTGGGCCGGGTGGTGGAGGAAGTGCTCTACCCGGCGATGGAAGATTACGCTCTGGACATTATCATCGGTAAGGGGCCGAGCGCCCGCAACATCCGGCTCAAGCTGCCCCACTTTACCGTCCTGGGGGCCACCACCCGCCTCGATTTGCTGGCCGCGCCGCTGCGCGACCGCTTTGGGGCGGTGTTCCGGCTAGAATTTTACACCGCCGAAGAACTGCGCCAGATCGTGACTCGCTCGGCGGCCATTCTGAACGTGCCCATCGAGCCGGAGGGAGCGACCGAGATTGCTACGCGCTCGCGCGGCACGGCCCGCATTGCCAACCGCCTGCTCAAGCGCGCCCGCGATTTTGCCCAGGTGCGGGCCAACGGTGTCATCACCCAGGCCGTGGCTAATGAAGCCCTGACCCTGATGCACGTGGACGCCCTGGGCCTGGACGACCTGGATAAAAAGGTACTGCGCTCGATCATCGAAAAGTTCGGCGGCGGGCCGGTTGGTTTGGAAACCATTGCCGCCAGTATCAGCGAGGAAAGCAGCACCATCATGGACGTGGTCGAGCCGTATTTGCTGCAACTCGGCTTTCTGGATCGCACTCCCCGTGGCCGGGTGGCCACGCCTCACGCCTATGAGCACCTAGGGTTGACGCCGTCGGAGCGGCCAGCGCAGCCGAGTTTGTTTTAGGGGCAAAGAGGGTTAGAGCAAAATTGGTATTGACTTTGGTATAATTTTTGGTTATACTTTTTATTCCAAAAAGGAATCCAAAAATGGCCAATAATATTAAGACAGCCATATCACTGCAAAAATCTCTCTTTGAACAGGTTGAGGTTCTGGCTCACGAGCTAAAGATTTCACGAAGCCGTCTTTTTGTCCTTGCCCTGGAGGAGTTTGTCCATCGTCATCAAAATCAACAACTCCTCGAACAAATCAACCTCGCCTACGATGATTTACCTGACTCTGTCGAGCAGGAACATCTCGCCAAGATGCGGTTTCAACACCGGCAAATTGTCGAGGGTGAATGGTAATCAATCAGGGTGACGTATTTTGGATTGAGTTGGGTGAACCTGTTGGCTCCGCCCCTGGCTATATCCACCCTCACGTGGTCATTCAGAACAACCTTTTCAACCGTAGCCGTCTTAACACTGTTGTTGTCTGCGCTCTGACCTCAAACCTCAAACGAGCAGTGGCCCCAGGCAATGTACTTCTGGAACCTGGAGAGGCAAATCTCTCCAAGCAAAGTGTGGTGGTGGTTTCGCAATTATTTACTGTGGATAAAACCTTGTTGAACGACTACATAGGTACACTGTCGAATAAACGTATTCGCCAAATTCTGGAAGGTATTAAGCTGCTAATGGAACCACGCGAGGTTGAGTAAATCACTTTTGAGGAATGTCCTATGCCTAGAAAGTTTCATATTATCCTGTTTCTTATTGTCAGCCTGATTCTTTTTGTGGGCTGCCAAACCCTGCCCGGCTTCAACATCTTCAGCAGTGGCCAGGAAACCGACAAAGCTGCCCCCAGCTCCAACTTTGTCGACGCCCGGCAAACGATCCATGCCCAGGTCGGCCAACCGCTCGCCATTGCCAGTTATCACCGAGGCGAGGGCAAACTGACGGCAGTTGAAACCTCGATCAACGGCCAGCCGCTCCGCTCCGAAGCCACTGCCGGCCAGACCAACACCTTTCCCGACGGCACCCTGGCGACGACGGCCTATGTTTTAGTGGACGGCCAGCCGGCTCAGGTGAGTCTGCAAACCGTCACCTTTCCCTCCCCGGCGTGCCAAAATCTGCTCCGATCTGGCGGCCCGGTCCAAACCCATTCTCTGCCCCTGTCCCCACCCTCGTCGGTCTGGACCGTTTGCCACGTCTGGGTCAGCCAGACGCCCGGAACCTACGATCTGAGCCTCATCGCCGTAGACGAAGCCGGTCGTGAGAGTGAGCCGATTGTCCAGCGGATTGAGGTGGAGGAGTGATGCGTGAGGAGTGAGGCGTGAGAGATAAATATTCACGCATCACGCCTCACGCATCAGAAAGTTATGAACATTAACCAATTCGACTACCCCCTCCCGCCCGAACTCATTGCCCAAACCCCCATCGAACCCCGCCACGCCTCACGGCTGATGGTGGTGGACAGCCGCAGCGGCCAGATTAGCCATCGCACCTTTGCCGATTTGCCCGATTTGTTGCTGCCCGGCGATATTCTGGTCGCCAACGACAGCCGGGTGATCCCGGCCCGTCTCTTTGGCCGCAAAACCAGCGGCGGCAAAGTTGAAATCCTGCTCCTCAAGCGGATAGACCCACTGCGATGGGAAGCGCTGGTCGGAGGCAAGCGGATGCGGCCGGGGGTGGTCGTTGAAATTCAAGCGGGGGAGCAAGAGGGGCAGAGGAGCAGAGGAGAATAATTTTTCTTTCTCCCCT
>JAAUSP010000578.1 GCA_012032575.1 Anaerolineales bacterium
CGGAACCCCTGGCCGATGCGTTTGGCGTTGAGGATTTCAGGCGGCTGTTTGAGCGCAAAAAAGGCCGGCTCAAGCCGCTGCTGCTGAACCAGGAATTTCTCGCCGGGGTGGGCAATATTTATGCCGATGAGAGCTGCTTCATCGCCAAAGTTGACCCGCGCCGGGCGGTGGATACCCTCTCGGCGGAAGAACTGGAACGCCTGTATGGGGCCATCCGCCAGGCTTTGACCGCCGGGATTAACCACAAGGGGGCCAGCTTCGACAGCGTCTACCGGGGCGGCGAGTTTCAGGACCATTTCCAGGTTTATGGCCGCACCGACGAACCCTGCGTAGCCTGTGGCACGCCGATTATTCGGATTGTTCTGGGTGGGCGCTCGACTCATTTTTGTCCAAATTGTCAACAATAAGAAAGGTTTAGACTCGTGTTCAAACTTGAACCTCATATCCAGGCCCTCATTTTCGATTGTGACGGCACGCTGGCCGATACCATGCCGCTGCATTATCTGGCCTGGCAGCAAACTTTGCAGGCTGTCGGGGGGCAATTCCCCGAAAAGCTTTTCTATGAGCTGGGGGGAGCATCTAACGATAGGATTGTGGCTACCCTGAATCAGACATTCAGTTATCAGTTTGATGCCAAACTATTGAGCCACGAGAAAGATGAGCGTTATCTCAAATTGGTCCCTCAAGCCAAGCCCATCGAGGCAGTGGTAGCCATAGCCCGGCAGTATAAAGGGCGCTTGCCGCTGGCCGTAGCGACCGGGGGAACGCCCACGCTGGTAAAAACCACCCTCCAGGCCATTGGCCTGTTCGACTTTTTTGACACCATCGTGACCTCCCACGATGTGGCCCACGCCAAACCCGCCCCCGACACCTTTTTAGAGTGCGCCCGGCGCATGCATGTGGCCCCCGAACTGTGCCACGTTTTTGAGGATGCCGATTTTGGGATTGAGGGCGCACAGCGAGCCGGCATGAGCGTCACCGATATTCGCCCGTGGCGGAGTTAGGCCGATGTCACCCAGAAAAATCACGCGGCTGGCCTTGATTATTGGCATTGTTTCTATCTTGGGAATAGGGGTGATGGCAGTGGTCGGCCCGGATTGGGGACTGCTGGCCTGGTGGCCGGCTCTGGGAGTGGGGCTGGCTGTCTTGCTGCTACTCGTTTCTTTCCTGCGCGGCGCTTATTTGACTGCCCAGAAACGGGTCAAAATGGTGGATGTGCTCAATGACTGTTACAGCGGGGTTCCGGCAGGGCGAGGCGAAGAGGAGTGAGGCGAGGCGAGGCGTAGTGAGGCGATGACGCGAGGAGGCTTGAGATAAAGAAGCTATCTTCGCCTCCTCGCCTCTCTTATCCTCGCCTCATCGCCTCATCGTTTCATTTGCTTCAAATAGGCCGAAATCACATTCATCTCAAAGCCGAATTGCAGCTTTTCCCGGACGTGCCACTCGTAAACCTCGGCGGGGGTCAGCCAGACAATCTCCCGAATCTCATCGGTTTTGAGCGGGCCGAGCGGCCCCAACGGCCGGGCGACGAAGATGGTGTAATCCATGCCGGACCGGCTGTAAAAGACCCCCAGTTCGCCCAACACCTCAATCTCAACCGACAACTCCTCGCGCATTTCTCGATGCAGCGCGGTGACAGGATCAACCTCATCCGGGTCGAGCCGGCCGCCGGGAAAAGTCCATTTATCAAACAGGCCGGGATCGTGGCAGTTATGATGGATAAACAGGATATTTTTACCATCTACCAGCACAGCCCGCACCGCGTAAGGACAGTTTGATTTACGATTTACGATTTGCGATTTACGATTTTGGATTTGCATCAAGCCAATTTTGAAACCTGGAACCTGTTACCTTGCTACCTGCGACCCTGCCTACTCCTCATCCGCCGTCGGGTCGGCCTCGTCGTCGGCCTGAGTGACCAGCACCGGCCGGCCTTTGCCGCCTTCATCTGCCCCTATGATACCCTGTTGTTCCATTTCGTCAATTAAGCGGGCGGCCCGGCTGTAACCAATCCGCAGGCGGCGTTGCAGCAGCGAGACCGACGCCTTGCGCTGCTCGCGCACTACTTCAATGGCTTTCTCCAGCAGTTCATCATCTTTGCTGTCAGCCGTGCCTTTCTCCATGGCTTTGTACTCTTCCCACAAGGGGCGCTGCACCAAATCGGTGTTAACCTGGGCCGGGCTGCGCGGCTCCCGTTCCGCCGAGTAGTTGGCCCCGCGCCAGAAGCGCACCAGCCGGTTCATCTCTTGATCGGACACAAAGACGCCTTGCAGCCGTTGCAGCTTGGCCGAGTCGGCGGCCATGTAGAGCATGTCGCCCTTGCCCAATAACCGCTCCGCCCCCGGCGAGTCCAGAATAACCCGCGAGTCAATCTGGCTGGTCACGGCAAAGGCAATCCGGGCCGGGAAGTTGGCCTTGATCAGCCCCGTCACCACATCCACCGAAGGCCGCTGCGTCGCCAGGATCATATGAATGCCGGTGGCGCGGGCCATCTGGGCAATGCGGGTAATGGTCCGCTCCACTTCGTCGGGGGCCATCATCATCAGGTCGGCCAGCTCATCAATAATCAGCACAATGTAGGGCAGGCTGTCCTTGCCCTCTTTGACCGCCTTTTCGTTGTAGCCGACGATATTGCGGGCGCTTTCCTGGGCAAACAGCTTGTAGCGCCGTTCCATCTCGCGGGTAGCCCAACTTAGCACACCGACCACCTTTTCCAGGTCGGTCACGACCGGCGCGAGCAAGTGTGGAATGCCGTTATAGTTGACCAACTCAACCATTTTGGGATCAATCATCAGCAGCCGCAGCGTTTCCGGGGTGTGGGTGGAAATCAGGCAGGCCACCACCGCGTTGATGCAGACCGACTTGCCGGAGCCGGTCGCCCCGGCGATGAGCATGTGCGGCATCGAGGTCAAATCGGCAATGACCGCCCGGCCCGACACATCCTGCCCCAGCGCTAATTTGAGCGGGCCGGAGACGCGCTGAAAACGCTCCGCCTCCATCAGACTGCGCAGCGTGACCAGGTTGGTGGCCGAATTGGGCACTTCCAGCCCCACGTAGGGCCGGCCCGGAATGGGCGCTTCGATGCGGATAGGCGCCGCCGACAGGGCCAGCGCCAAGTCATTCGCCAGGCTGACAATACGCGACACCCGCACCCGGCGCGGGTTGCCTTTGGCGTCTTTGGTCGCCATAAACCCCGGCTCCAACCCAAACTGCGTCACCGAAGGCCCCTGGTTGATTTCCCGCACCTTTACTTCCACCCCAAAGCTGGCCAATGTTTCCTCGATCACTTTGACCCGCTGCCGGATTTCAACCTCGCTGATTTCCAGTTCCAGCCCCTCTTCAAAAATCTGGTCAACCTGGGGCAAGCGCCAGCGGTGGCTGCCGTCGGCCTGGCCGATGAGCGCTTCGGCGGGGGCCAGCTCCTCGTCGTCAAAATCAGCGTCACCCACCACATTGATGGGTAAATCGCCTTTATTGCTTTCCGGGTTCGGTTTAATCAGTTTCGTCCCCGCCGCCCAAACGCGATCTATCAGGCGGGGACCAGCTTCCGGCGAGCGGGGGCGCGGCGTCGCCGGGTTAATGTTGAGCTGCCGGAAATGCCGCCAATCCTGAAAACGGTAATACCAGTCGCGCAGCATTTGCCACAGTTCTTTGAGCGACAAGCCGCTGATCAAAATGAGGGCCAGCGGAAACAAACCACTCACCAGCACCAGCGCCCCGGAGGTTCCCAGCGCCGAGCGGAGTAGTTCGCCCAGTCCCCAGCCAATCATCCCGCCGCCGCCGAACTCTTCCGGATTGGTACCCGGCTCGATAAAATGGAAGACTACCAGCAGCAGACCCAGCAGCAAAAACGTGCCGACCGGCTTCTCCCACTTCTCCTGGCGATCCTCCGTGCCGTAGCGCTGGAAAAACCAGATGGCCAGCAAAGTCAGCGGCAGCCACACCACATATTGTCCCCAGCCGATCAACAGGCCCAGGAAATTCAGCCAACCGGCAATCAAGCTGCTGCGGTTAGGCGTAAACAAACTCAGTAGGGTAATCCCGGCCAGGATCAACAAACCCACCCCAGCCACTTCCGGGCGGATGGCCGGCCCCTGGGGTTTGCTCTTTTTGGGTGTTGTTGTCGTTGGTCTGCGAATGGTTGCTTTTTTAGTCATGGCAAAATCAGCACAAATGTTTTGTGTTATTGTAGCATAAAGCGGAGGATTTTGAAAGTAGGCAAACGAGTGTCAAGTTTTAATTGACGGAGCCTGACCGGAATGATAAAATAATTCCTAAAGGAGACCAGCACGATGAATGTAGTTATAGCTCCGCCTGAAACCCAACTTATTACCGGCGAAGAATTGTTGGAAATGGGCGATCTGGGTCCCTGTGAACTCATTGATGGAAGGATTATCCCTATGGCTCCCACGGGCGGTGAACACGGTCTGGTAGAGTTTAATCTTGGCAGCGAATTGAGAAGCTTTGTTCGGCAGCATAAGTTAGGGTGGGTAATGGGGGGTGAGGTTGGTATTTATACCCGGCGTAACCCTGACCGGGTGCGGGGAGCAGACGTGGTGTTCATCTCCAACGAACGTCTGCCTGAACGGCCTACAGGGTTCCTGGAAATTGCGCCTGAGTTGGTGGTTGAGGTGATTTCACCCACCGACCGCTGGCAGGATGTCCACGAAAAGATTGAGGATTACTTTGCGATTGGGGTGAATTGGGTTTGGGTGGTCGAGCCGGCCGGCCAGGCTGTACGGATTTTTCATTCCGTGATCGAGGCCCGAAAGTTGAGCCAGGGTGACACCCTTACCGGCGAAGGTGTGCTGGCCGGGTTTACCCTGCCGGTTGCCGAAATTTTGTAGGGTAGTCGCATCCGGCAGCACAATTTTAAATGAGTTTGTTAAAAGGGCAGATCTCAAACCTGCCCTTTTTGTTTCGCCGCCTTCTCACTCAAATAAAAATGCC
>JAAUSP010000579.1 GCA_012032575.1 Anaerolineales bacterium
CGTCGAAGCGGACGGTGCTGCTCGATTTTGTCACCACCCTGGCGCGACTGCTCACCCGTCACGGCAACCGGGTCGGGGCCATTTTTGCCAGCGACGGCAGCCGGGTCGAGCGGACGATTCCGGCGCGTGGGGGACGGCTTCAGGTGCTGCGCCTGGTCAACGATCTGCTCAAACAGCCGCAACGGCGGCAGGTCCCCCTGACCGATTTGTCCCCGCTGCTGCTGGCCGGGCTGCACACCATCAAACGGCGCTCGCTGCTCTTTGTCATCTCTGATTTTATCAGCACGCCCGGCTGGGAGCGGCCGTTGAGCCTGCTCCACCAGCGCCACGAGGTTCTGGTGATCCGCCTGTGGGACCCGCGTGAAATCGAACTGCCCGATCTCGGCCCGATTATTATGGAAGACGCGGAAACGGGCGAACAACTTTACGTGGACACCCACGACAAAAAGTTCCGCCAGCGTTTTTACGAGGCAGCCCAACGACGCGAAGCGGCCCTGAACCAATCCTTCAAACGCGCCGGGGTCGAAGCCCTGTCGCTCTCGACTGAAGAAGATCTGGTTCGGGCCATTGTCCGTTTTGTCAGGCTACGGCAGCAGCGGAGAAAGTAAAAATGGAGATTGGAGATTGAGGAATCTCTAATCTCCAATCTCCGATTAGCACTGGATACACAATGTCCTTTATCTGGCCCATCATGCTCTTGTCATTATTATTAGTGCCGCTGTTCATCTGGCTGTATTTGCGGATTCAACAGCGGCGGCGGCAACTGGCTGCGAACTTTGGGATGCTGGGCTGGCCGCAGGCGGGCGGGGGGCGTCCTTTGGGCCAGCGCCGCCATATTCCGCCGGCCTTTTTTCTGGCCGGTCTGACCATCCTGCATGCTGGCAATGGCCGCCCGGAGACCATCGTCAACCTGCCGCGGATCGAAGGCACAGTCATCCTCGGGTTTGGATGTTTCCGGCAGCATGGCCGCCGACGATTTGCAGCCGACCCGCATGGAGGCAGCCAAAGTGGCGGCGCGGAAGTTTATCGAGCAGCAGCCGAATACGGTCCAGATTGGCATTGTGGCATTTAGCGATGGCGGCTTTGTGGTCCAGCCGCCGACAAACGACCCGGATGCCCTCCTGGCAACCATCAACCGCCTGACCCCGCAGCGGGGGACTTCGCTGGGTCAGGGAATTTTCGCCGCGCTCAAGACCATCTTCCCCGACGACGAGTCGGACGCACCCGCCGCCGCTGACCTCACCCCGACGCCGCCACCCAGCCCAACCCCTGTACCCCCCGGGACCTACACCCCGGCCATATTGTTTTGCTGACCGACGGCGAAAACACTGCCGACCCCGACCCCATCGCCGCCGCCGAGTTTGCCGCCGACCGGGGGGTGCGGATTTTCCCCATCGGAGTGGGCAGCACGGAAGGGACGCTGATTCACGTTGAAGGCTTCACGGTTCAGACCCAGCTCGACGAGGGGCTGCTCCAGCGCATCGCCCGCATCACCGACGGCGTTTATTATAATGCCCAGAATGAAGAAGAACTTCAGGCCATCTACACCAATCTGACCCCACAGTTGGTGGTCAAACCGGAAAAGATGGAAGTTACCTCTATTTTCGCCGGCATCGGCATCCTCACCCTGCTCATCGGTGGGATGGCTTCGCTGCTGTGGTTCAGCCGCGTGCCGTGAGGGGGGAGATTGGAGATAAGAGATTGAAGGAGTTTCAGGAAAGTAGTTGCGTCTTGCGTCTTGCGTAAAACGGAACACGCAAGACGCAAGACGTAAGACGCAACACGTGGAGTACATGGGAGTTAATCAATGACCTTACTCTGGCCCTGGCTGTTGCTGCTGCTGGGGTTGATTCCGCTGATGATGGCGGTTTATATTTGGGTGCTGCGCCGGCGGAAGCGGGTGGCGGTGCGCTATTCCAGCCTGGCCCTGGTGCGCGAGGCGCTGCCACACCCATCCCGCTGGCGGCGGCATCTGCCCTTTGCTCTGTTTCTGCTGGCCCTGGCCTGCCTGGTGCTGGCCCTGGCCCGCCCGGTCACAACGGTCACTGTGCCCAGCGGCCGGGCGACCATCATCCTGGCGATGGATGTTTCGCGGAGTATGTGCTCCACCGATATTCCGCCCAACCGGCTGGAGACGGCCAAGGATGCCGCCCGCTCGTTTATTCAGCGCCAGGCCTCCAGCACTCAGATCGGCATTGTCGCCTTCGCCGGTTTCGCCGAGTTGGTCCAGCCGCCCAGCACCGATGAGGAAGTGCTGCAAGATGCCATCGAAAATCTGAACACCGCCCGCCGGACGGCCATCGGCAGCGCCATTTTGAAATCGCTGGATGCGATTGCCGAAATCAACCAGAACGTCGCCCCCAGCACAACCGGCATGTCGTCCGAACCAGCGCCGACGCCCGTTCCCGAAGGCGCATACATCCCGGATATCATCGTCCTGCTCACCGACGGGGCGAATAATGCCGGCGTATTCCCCCTGGATGCGGCCCAGCAAGCCGTTGATCGGGGCGTGCGGGTTTATACCATTGGCTTTGGCACTGCCGAAGGCTCGATGATGGACTGCGGCCGGGATTTTCAGGGCAACGACCCCTTCGGCGGCGGCTTTGGCGGCGGGTTTGGTGGGGGCGGCGGCGGCTTTCGCCGGGGAATTGACGAGGAGACGCTGAAAGAAATTGCGGCCATGACCGGCGGAACCTACTATTCCGCCGAAAGCGCGGGCGAACTGCAAGCCGTCTTTGAGGAACTCCCGACCTACCTGATTACCCGGCAGGAACTTATGGAAGTCAGCGTAATTTTTACCATCGTCGGGGCACTGCTGACCGCCCTGGCGATTGGCCTCTCGCTTCTGTGGCACCCCCTGCCGTGAGCATTTCCTGGCTCCGAGGGGGTCTGCGACCCCCGAACGCCGGTCAGAGGCGAAAGTTCCCTGTGGGCAGACCGGCTACGAGCGTTCACCGATTTCAAACTACCTGCCTCTGCCACACCTCTTGCAGAGGTTTGTAATTCAAAACAATAATACCTTCCTGCTCAATGATCTCGCGGGTTTCCGGCGACATCAAAAACTCGTAATCCGCCGGACGAACCGGCCAGTTATTGCCAATCGCCTTGAGTTCGCCGGTGGTCAGCGACGGATGGATGGCCCACTCGGTCAGGCCGGGCGGCAACTGACGCAGTCCCCGGAAGTAATAGCCGGGCTTGTCCGCAGTTTCAACGTGATAGCTGTCCAAAAGATCGTGGTCAAGCACCGGCAGCCCCTGACGCTTGATCTTGGCGATGAGCGACTGGACCCCAACCCGCATCGCCAGGCCGTATTCCCTGGCCAATCCAACTGTCATATCAAAAACAGCTTCGGCGCGGGTGTGGATGCCGCAGTGGCTGTCAAGGTGGGTTGGCTTTAGTCCGGCGGCCAACACCGTTTCGATCTGCGTCCGGAATTCCAATTCCAACTCGGCCAGGTTGACCTGGGCCAGAAACTCCGGGATGCGCGGCTCATTGTAGAAATAGCCGGCCTCGTCCACCAGCGACGGTACCTTCTCCTTCGATGTCACCGGTCCCCAGCGGTAATAAACCGCCTCGCTGACGGCGGTCAAGTGGACCCCAAAAGGAATATCGGGGTTTTCCCGCAGCAAATGCATGCCGTGCAGCGCCCAGGGGCAGGGAACCATCAACGTACACGAGCTGGCCGCGCCGTGCCTGATCGTCTCGATCACCGCTTCATTGATGGAATGGCTCATGCCAAAATCGTCGGTATTGAGGATGAGCAAACGGGCGTCGGCGGGATAGCCGAGCAGTTCGTTGGTTTGATTGTTGGATAGCATCATTATTTCTCCTTCATTAAAAGAGGCGATGAGACGTGAGGCGAGGACGCGAGAAGAATCTTTCGCCTCCTCGCCTCATCGCCTCACCGCGTCCTCGCCTCTTCGCCTCACAAGGCCAAAGTAAGCTTTGGACTCCAATGGTTAAAGATCGGCGGCGCTGGCATTGAGTTCGACCTGCGCGATGGTTTTGCAGCCGGGAATCACCGCGGTGAGGGCCGGATGCTGCAAACACCAGGCCAGCGCCCAGGCGGCCAGCGGGACATCCGGCGGCGCTTCGTTTTGCTGAATCTCCTGCACCTGCTTGAGTTTGGCTTGAACATCGGCCTTATCCTGGCGCGAACGCACGTCGTCGGCCTGGGTGAACTCAGCGCCGGGCTGGTATTTGCCGCTCAACAGGCCGCTGGCCAGAGGAACGCGGGCCAGCACGCCCAGATTTTGGGCCTGGCACACCGGAAAAAGCTGCTCTTCCGGGCTGCGGTCCAGCCGGTTGTAGATAACCTGAATAGCGCTGGCCCCCACCTCGGCGGCGCGGCGGGTTTGGTAGAGCGGGTCAATCCGGCTGCTGACCGAAATGCCCAGGTAGCGGATTTTCCCAGCCTGGATTTGCCGCTGGAGCATGCTCCATAATTCTTCCTGATCAAACACCTGGTCGCTGCCCGAATGAAACTGGTACAGGTCAATGGTCTCGGTGCGCAGCGCCCGCAGCGACTCTTCCAACTGCTGCTGCACCTCCTGGGGCGACCACTGGTCAATCCGCTCGAAGGGGCAGGGGAATTTGTGGCCAAACTTGGTGGCGACGATCCATTTGTCGCGCTCGCCCTCGATGGCCTGGCCGATGAGTGCCTCCGACAGGTGATCGCCGTAGCACTCGGCGGTGTCAATCAGATTGATACCCAACTCCCCGGCCCGGTCCAGCAGCCGTTTGACCTCTGCCGGGGTGAAGGCTTTGCCCCACTCCCCGCCAAACTGCCACGTGCCCACGCCAATCACCGAGACGTTTAAGTCGGTTTTGCCTAACTTGCGATATTTCATTTTTAGACTCCTTCAATAAAGACGCGAGGAGGCGAGGAGGCGAGGAGGCGAAATATTCTTCGCGTCCTCGCCTCACGCCTCATCGCCTCATTT
>JAAUSP010000580.1 GCA_012032575.1 Anaerolineales bacterium
GGTTGGAAGGTTGGAAGGTTGGAAGGTTGGAAGGTTGGAAGGTTGGAAGGTTGGAGGGTTCAGGGTTTGAAATCTGGTTTATATGTTGGTTATCGTTAGTCATAAATCGGTATCAGCAGATCCAAATTTGAGGAGCCAGCACGCCCACGTGCGGCTCCGTTTGGCACGTTGGCGTGCTCGCTTCGCGTCCTCGGAAATTGGATATACTGAGTATTGTAACACGGCCTGGCCCGAATCCAAAGTTTTTGGAAAGCCGGAGATTGTTTGCTGTTTTTGGGGCTGTACATTACTATAGCCCCATCTTTTTGCGGAGGCAATTTATATGGTTCACAAACTGGCTCTTATCGGCTTTGGCGTGGTTGGCCAGGGCTTGGCTCAAATTTTACTGGACAAAAAAGAAGGGTTGCGCAATCTTGGCGTCGAGGCGCAGATTGTCGCCGTTTCCACCTTAGAAGGTTCATTGTATCACCCGGAGGGTCTGGACATTCCTCAGCTTTTAGCCGCGGCCAAAACCGGCAATCTGGCTCACTATCCCGATGCGCCCGGTTTGCAGCGTGGGTGGGATAACCTGAGAACTATTCGCCAGAGCAATGCCGACACCGTTATCGAAGTCAGCTTCACCAATCTGACCAGCGGTCAGCCGGCCATTGACCACTGCCGGGCCGCTTTTGAAAGCGGCAAAAACATCGTTACCACCAACAAAGGCCCGGTGGCTCTGGCTTATCACGAATTAGCGGCCCTGGCTCAGGCAAAAGGAGTCCGCTTTGGCATCGAAGGGACGGTGATGAGCGGCACGCCGGCGCTGCGACTGCCGCTGGTCACACTGGCCGGCAACGAATTGAGCGAAATCCGGGGCATCTTCAACGGCACCACCAACTACATTCTGACCAAAATGGAAGAGGGACTGAGCTACGAAGCCGCTTTAAAGCAGGCCCAGGAGTTGGGCTACGCCGAGGCCGACCCCACCGCCGATGTGGAGGGACACGACGCCGCCGGCAAAGTGGTCATTCTGGCGAATGTGGTCATGAATGTCCCCCTGACCCAAAACGAGGTTGCCTGCCGGGGTATCAGCCATCTGACCAGCGCCGACATCCAGTGGGCCAGGGCCGAAGGCAAACGCTGGAAACTGATTGGCCGGGTGAAAAAAGAGGGGGGGCACGTAGTCGCCAGTGTCCAGCCCGAAGCGCTGCCTTTGTCAGACCCGTTGGCCAGCGTAATGGGCGCAACCAACGCCATTACCTATGAGTGCGACCTGTCCGGGCCGATTACCCTGGTTGGGGCGGGGGCCGGCTCGGTGCAGACGGGTTTTGCGCTGTTGATTGATTTGATTAACATTGCTCGCGGGAATTTGTAGAAAAAGGAAGAATGGAAGGCTGGAAGGCTGGATAATGTACCGGCCTTCCAGCCTTCCAACCCTCCTATCTTCCCATCACGACTCCGTCTCCACATCGCCGATCACAGTCCAACGGCGGGTCGGTTCGGTGGTGTAGGGGAGAGACAGCGGAGGCGGCGAGGTCATAGCCGTCCGGTCGGCGGCATTGATGACCACCACCGGCGGTTGGCCCATTGCCTGGGGGCTGCCCGATGACAGGCCGGAGCGCTGGCGGGTCATGATAAAAATAGCCAGCAGGGTTGTGGGGATGCCGGCCAGGATGCCTAAAACAACGCCCACAATCACCGCCAGGGCGTCGGCGCTCACCCGCGTACCGAAGACAATCCCGAATGTCACCGCAAATGCAATTCCAATAATTAATAAGCCACGTTTCATCAATCAACCCGTGATGCGTGAAACATGAAACATGATGCCTTACCCTGCATACTTCTCACGCATCACGCATCACGTATCACGTCTTTATTTTATTAGCCGCAGTTGGTGTCCGAACATCAACTCCAACCCGCGGCGGCGTTTGGAACCTGACGGGGCCAACCGTTCCAGGCGGCCCTCCGTGCCGGTAGCGGCCAGGGGTTCGCTCTGTGTTTCCAGCCAGCCCCGGCTGGTCCGATGATGAGCCTGAAATTGGGCCAAAATCTGCTGGATTTCCGCTTCGGAGATGTAGGCCGCCTGAAAACGAGTCACCTGCCCTTTAGCCACCAGCAAAAAGTCGCCCCGCCCCAAGAGCTTCTCTGCCCCGGTGCCGGGAATACCGGAGGCTACTTTGGCATCATCGGCGCTGGCCACACTGCCGACCAGCCGCACCGGGAAATTGCTGCGGGTCAGCGAGCCAATGGTAGCCGCGAGCGGTTTTTGGGTGCAGGCGATAATATGCAGTCCGGCGCTGCGGCCCCGCTGGGTGAGGCGGGTCATCAAGCGGTCCATCGCTTTGCCGCCCTGCTCCATCAAATCGGCCACCTCGTCAATAAAGATAATGACGCGCGGCTCGGAGATGTGCTCGCGGTCCCGCCGAACCATTTCTTCGACCATTTCTCCCAGCAGAAAGACGGCCTGGTGGACATCCACCGCCGTTGGACGTAATAAGTGCGGCAGGCCCTGATCAGAACTGCACAAGGGGCCAAACCCGGTGCCTTTGGGGTCAATAAAAATCATCTGCACTTCCCCCAAACGATTGTACATGGCCAGTGATAGAGCCATACTGCGGGCCAGGGCAGTTTTGCCCGACCCCGTGGTGCCGGCCACCAGCACGTGAGCCACTTCGGGCGAAGAGAGGCGGAGTAATAAGGGCAGCCCGGCCTCGTCCATGCCCAGGATAGCCGACTGGCGCGGAATTTCGGGCAGCCGCCGGCACAGGTGGCTCAGGCGGACAAGCTGGGCATCGGCGCGCGGTACTTCGATGTGGATGGCCGGCCCGTGGCGGGAAACGCGCACATCGGACGCGCCCAGGCGCAGGGCCATCTCTTCGGACAAAGCAGCAACACGGGTTACTTTGGTGGTCAGTTCAGGCAGCAGTTGATAGCGAATCCAGCGCGGTGTCACCGTACCGCCGGTCACCCGACCCGGCACGCGGTGGCTGGCCAGAATCAGTTCAATCTGATCGGCCTGATACTCTAACATACGTTCAGCTTCCAACGGCGTGACCATCACAATCCCTGAAATCTTGCTCAATCTTAAGCTAATTATATAGAACAAATGTTCTATTGTCAAGAGTAAAGAATCAAAAACGGCTCGATTTTAAGGTCATCGAGCCGTTCGGTGGTGGTTTCAAGCGAGGCAGGGAAATGAAACACAAAAACAGGAGACCGAATTTAATCTCGGCTCCTGTTTTGGGGTGAACTATTTTATTAAAGCGTGGAAAATGTTAAGCAGCAGCTTTGGCTTTGTTCAAAGCTTTGACCAGACGAGATTTGCGCCGAGCGGCATTATTGCGATGAATAACGCCTTTTTGGGCCGCTTTATCTAAAGCCTTAATCGCTTGCTGCACCGTTTCGGCGGCATTCTCTGAGTCTTTGCCCTCAATCTGTAGGCGGGCTTTTTTGACAAAGGTGCGGGCCGTAACGCTGTAATAGCGATTGTGAGCGCGTCGTTTCACATTTTGGCGGGCGCGTTTGGCAGATGATCGAATGTTAGCCAAGGTAATTCTCCTAAACCGTTTTACTAAAAATAAATTTCGCAACAGAACATTGTTTAACCAATATTCTGAGATAGGCTTGCCGACAACAAAAATTAATAATAGTTGAAAACGTGGTTTTTGTCCAATTTAGCGCCCGCTTCTGTGACGCCACAGACTGCGAACGGCGCTCGCGCCCAGCCCGGCCAAAACGATTCCGCCCAGGATGATCGCGCTCAAAGGAATATCTCTGGGCAGGATGGCCCCCGCGGCCGGGAGATTATTCTGCTCGCTGACCGGGGCGGCGGGATCGCCGGTGATGGGCAGAGGGGGAGCAGCCGCTAGCGGAGTAGGCGGCGGGGTGGCAGTCAGAGTGGGCGTAGGGGTAGCGGTGGGGGTGAAGGTTGGCAGTGGCGGAAAGGTGGGGCTTGCGGTTGGCGTTGAGGTAGGCGTCGGCGGGGGTGAGTATGGCCCCAACAGCGAGACATCGTCAATGTTGAAGTTGACTTCGGTGCCGGTCACTTCGTGCTGCACCCCGCGAATGAACAGGGTAACGCGGCTGCTGCTGGCCGTAAAAATCGTCCCAGTAATTAGCTCAAAAAACAGCCGGGGCGGTTCGTCGCCGCTAACGGTATTGGAGCCGATACGGAGCTGTTCGGTCAGGGTCATGGGCATCCAGCTTTGGACCAGGTGATATTTGCCCTGGCCGCTGTAGTCAACACCCCACTCCATGCTGTACTGGCCCTTGTTTCTGAGTTCAACCGGGGCGTCGGTGCGCATCATGGCAAACATGGTCAGGCTGTAAACCATGCCCGGGACCACATTGACCGTTTGGTGGATGCCTATTACCCGTTCCGGGGCCTGAACCTGGAAAATTTCCAGTAGTTGCGAATGTTGGCCGCTGTGAACGGCTTCAGGCCATTCTTCATCGTACCAGCCAAAGTGAGACTGACCGTTATCATAGGGCTGCCAATAGGTGGCCACACTGCTGGTAGGGTTCTGCTCAAAATCACCGTTGAGGATGGGATTGGTCAAGTTCTGCAAGGCGGATAGATTGGCAGTTTGCAAACCCTGCCTATCAACCAGAGTGAAGCCCGAAATGACGAATGCTGATAAGATCAAGAGGGCCAACATCAGGGTGAGCAGAATTTTTTTAGGTTTTGTCGCCATCAGGTACTCCTCCTCGGTTACGGTCAACCATTATACCATTTGTATAATAACATAATCAGTTTAAAAGTTCAACACCGCCGCCCATTTTGGGAGCATTTCAGTTTGGAGACGAGTTTGACCACTCGTAGGGGCGAGGCAACTCGAAGCGCGTTTTGGATACTCCGAGACCCTCAATCGAGTTGCCTCGCCCCTACCCAACTTGACTTTTGTCTGGAAGTATACTAAACTCCATCAAAACAAACAAGCTTGTTTGTTTGATGGAGTTTGT
>JAAUSP010000581.1 GCA_012032575.1 Anaerolineales bacterium
CCGCCGAGCTGCTGGGGGTTAGCATGCGGGCCTCCCCAGCGGCGCGGACCGGGCCGGTTGCAGCGGTGCAGCGCCGGACGGTGATTGCCGGTCTTTGACTCGTTTGGCCTGAAAGATGGGGCAGGCCGAATGATCTTTGTCTACACAATCGGGCAGGGGGCAGGTGAAACAGTAACGCAAACTTACCAGGTCAACGGCCAAATGCTTGGCCAGCTTGCGCCGGTCCTGTACGGGTGGTTCAAAGTGTGCTACAATGGAATTGCTCATGGTTACTCCTTAACTGTGAGTAAATTTTATATAAAAGGTCGTGCCAGCTTAACCCGGCCAGGCACGGCCTTTTTTTATTGGGTCAGCAGCGGGGCCACAAAGTAGAGCAGGCCCAGCAGGATCAACGCGCCCACCAGGGCGGCCAGCAGCGCCAACCAGGGGTTGTCATTGGGGGCGGTCAGTCGCCGCCAGAGGGCGCGGAGTTGTTTCATCTCAGGCCACGGCTGTGGATGCGGATAGCGTGCATGGCCAGTTCAAAATGCCAATCATCAAGCAGGCGTAAACCCAATAAACCATCTTTGGGCAATTCCCACTTCTCATTGAATAGATGCAAACCAAGCATGGCCAAAACATACTGCCCGCCGGAGAGTAGCCCCAAATGCTCGACAATTCGACCATAACTTTCTCGACGCTGGACTGAAACCAGCAGCGAGTGCAAACTGCTATTGGCGCAGATCAACGCCAGGGGCAGCCAGTAATAATCTTGCTTGAGGTTGTCAGGCAGCAGGGCTTGAGCTTTAGCTAAGGCCGCTTGGGGATCGTAGGCCGGTCGGTTAAAAAGGGTCTGAAACGCGGCCAGGGCCTGGTCACGCGAAGCGTCAAAAGTGGGGGTTGGGACAGGTTCTAACATGGTTGGGTCTCCTTTGTAGAAAATTTAGGATTTTACTTTTAATTCTTGGGGTTTGGCCCAAGCACCAACGCTTGGATGCCACTTGTAGCCGCGCTGCTCCAGCCAGGCGTACAGATCGGCCCGGCGCATCCGTTCAGCTTCTAAAACCCATTCCACCATGAAGTAGTGAATGTGCAGGCCCTTTTTATCGGCCTTGATGGTGGCATACTCGCTGATAGCAGCTTTGGCCTTTTTCGTGAGCGGCTCCCGTGGGAGGATTGGCGGGACAGCCGGCTTTTTGCCGTTTTCGCGGCGCGTGGGGGCGGCTTTGGTGGGCATTATTTGGCCTCTTTCTTGGGTTGCGCGGGTGCGTCAAACAGGCTCAATTGTTTGGGCGGCGTGGGTTGGGCCTTGTAGGGGTCAACTTGGCCGGTTTGGGCGACTCCGGAGAACAAAGGTAAATCGTCGCCGGTGGGGAACATGGGGAGTTGGGTTTGTTTTTTCATACTGGCCTCTGGTGTAAGTCGGATTTGAGACCAGTGTATCATAGCTTTGTACTTTTGTCAAGACACTTGTACAAAGATTAACCATTAAAAAAGCGCCGGTTGGCGCGATGAGGGGAGAAGGGGCTTTATACTTGTCGGGCTATCTGCTCTTGGATATATCGGCGGACTTCTTCAGCTTTGGCAATATGAAACCGCCAGGGGCTAGATGCCTGAGAGCGGACATTGACTGTACCATAACCCAGCAATTGACCCAATAAGGACCGGTTCACATAGAGACTATCAATGTGTTTCAGGTACATATCAAGGGTATGGCGGCGAAGCATGCCGCCTTCCAAGATGATCCGGCGGTTGGTCAGAACAAAGTCAGCCGTGATGTGCTCTTTCACTGCAAAAATGAGCCAAATCATAGCCAGGCCAAAAATGCAGGCGGTACAAGTAGCAAACGTGCCAATCATACCGTCAGGGGGAGGAGATTGACCGGGTGGGGGTTTAGCGGTCCCAACAATCAAGGTGCAGAGGCTACAAAAAGGCCCGCAACGGTAAGAACAGCGGGCCAAAATAGTTTAATCCAATGGGGCTTGGCCTGATAGATAATTCTTTCGCCAGGGGGAACGGAAACAGGCATGGGGTTTTTCTTAGGGAGATCAGTTTTGTTTTTTGCGGCGGCGGCTTTCCCGCTTGCGCTCGGCTAAGTCTGGATATTTCATTTGATAAGGATTGCCATCAGCGTCAAAGAGGGTGACGCCTCGTAAGTTGCCGCCGTGCTGCTCAAACTTCTCTTTGTAAATCTTGGCGCAGTACGCTACGTCCGCCTCTCGCACCAGCAGCCGGAAGCCGTCATTTCCCTTCACTTCGATAATGCCGGCAGTGGCCCAACGGCTAAAATTAGCATGGGGGATTTTTACCCCTAATTCCTTACTGTACTTGCGGCTGGCTTCGGACAGGCTGATAGATTTGTCCGTCAGGTTGGCAAATTCTTCGGCAATGATCTGGGCTTTGGTTTTGGGCATTTCTTGAGTTGTAACAGGTAACACGGCAACCTCACCGGAGGGGAGTTTAGTTAATTCAATTCTAACACCCGTGGGGAGGTTGGTCAATAGATTTTTGGTTTGGTCAAGTGATACGATTGGCATCAGCTTTACCCGTTGTCATTCCTGATAATTCGATAATTTGTAGAGCCAGGCTGAATGTAGTAGCTCATCATGCCTTGAGCGCGGCTTGGGGTTAATTTGGGTTCTGTTTTTGGCTTTTCGACTTCGATATTTTCAATTTCGATGGCTCTAAAATCGAATTGGGGTTCTGGCTGCTGGGGTGGTTCAACGGGTTCAGGTGTTTCAGCTTTTGCATCGGGCCGGGCCTGGTGAGGCGCTGGCACAATGCCGTGAATAGCTCCACACTGCCGGCAGAAAATCACAGAATAGAAGCCGAAAACTTGGGCCTCTAACTGGTTGATGCCTTGAGCGTTACAAAATCCGCAGCGGAGAGTCGGAGTGGGCATGGTAGTGGTCCTTGTTGTGTGGTAGAATGAGAATATGAAAGAGTTAAAATTTTGGCTCCGGGTTGGGATGCGTTGGTTAATTGTTATACTGATCGGCGCTTTCATCCTGCCTTATTTAGAACTCACCTTCGCGCTCACTGGGGCACAATTGAATGAGCTAATTTTTGGCATCATCATTTATCAATTCATCTCAACCCTCTCTAAACCTGCCAAACAGGAAAGGCGAGACGGTTTAGATTTTCTCCCCTTATTTGGCCTTGATCGCGAAGTACGCGATTACCCCGACAATAAAACAAAATAGGCCCAACCCAATAAGAGCGAACCAATCGCCGGGTAATCGTCCCGGAAAAGCTAATATTAGCCCGGCGGCTATCCAGAAAATCAAGCCCAGCCCAAACCAAAAAAGGGCTAACCGGCCTAAGAGTTTCATAGTGGGCAGTACAAGGCTCGAACTTGTGACCTCCTCGGTGTAAGCGAGGCGCTCTAACCAACTGAGCTAACCGCCCGAAAGTATTTAAAATTATACCAAAAGAGCCTGAAATCAGCGAATCAGCAAATAGGCGAATGGCGGATAAAAACCTTATAACTTTCCAACTTTCCACCTTCCAACCTTCCCCCCTCCACTTTTTGCCCCCTCCTTCTGCCTTACGGTAAAATCCAGGCCGTGAAACCTCAAACTCTCATCATCGGCCTGTTCGTGCTCCTGCTGACTGCCGGAGCCATTTTTTTTAGCCGCCCGTGGTGGCATGAAACCCTCTTCAACCTCACCGGCGAAGAGTCAACCCTGCCTCAAATCTCAGGGGCCATTCAGTATGGTCTGACCCGCCTCCAGCAGCCCCCGCTGCAAACCGCCGACGACGCGCCGGTGCAGTACGCCGAGGTCAACCCCTACGGCATCAACACCTTTCTGCAAAACGAAGTCGAACCGGCCAAGCGCGAAAAAGCCATGCAGATGATTGCCGAGGCCGGCTTCAAATGGATCCGGCAGGAATTCCCCTGGCAGGACATCGAAATCCACGCCAAGGGCGATTTTGAAGACCGCCGCCACGAGCCGTACCAATCGGCCTGGAACAAATATGACCAGATTGTAGATTTGGCCGAAAAATATGATCTCAAGATCATGGCTCGCCTCAGCACCCCGCCAAGCCTGGTCGCGGGCACTGACGGACACCGTCGGCACCTTTGCCCCGCCCGACAACATCGGCGATTACGGCGACTTTGTCGCCGCAGTGGCGACTCGCTACCGGGACCGCATCCCGGCTTATCAAATCTGGAACGAGGCCAATATCTATCCGGAGTGGGGCGTCTATCCGATCAATGCCGCAGAATACACCGCGCTGCTCAAAGAAGGCTACACGCGGGTCAAAGCCGCCGACCCCCAGGCCATCGTGGTGATGGGTGCGCTGGCGGCCACCATCGAACTGGACCGGGTGCGCCGCTATGATGCCAACGGCCAGCCGACCAGTCCCGGCGGCCTGAGCGATGTCCTCTTCTTGCAGCAAATGTACGATGCCGGGGCCGCGCCCTATTTCGATGTACTGGCTATGCAGGGCTACGGTCTGTGGAGCGGCCCCACCGACCGGCGCATGCAGCCGCGGGTGCTCAACTTCTCCCGCCCACTCTACGTGCGCGATGTGATGGTCCGCAATGGCGACGCCCACAAAGCCATCTGGCTGAGCGAGTTGAGTTGGAACGCCGTGCCGCCGGAAAGCGGCATCCCGCCCGTGTACGGCCAAGTGACGCCGGAGCAGCAGGGCCGTTACGCTGCCCTGGCCTACCAGCGGATGGAGCAGGAGTGGCCCTGGCTGGGCGTCGGTTTTTACTGGTTTTTCAAGCAGGCCGACGACCGGGAGCGGGCCAGCCATCCCCAATATTACTTCCGCATGGTCGAGCCGGATTTTACGCCCATGCCGGTCTACGAGGCGATGAAAGCAAAGACAGCCGCACCGCCGCTGGTCTATGCCGGCTGGCATCAAGCGAGTCACTGGGCCATTACTTACGAGGGTGACTGGCAAACTGTCTCCCTGCCCGAAGCCACCTTCGGCGATGCCCTTCGCGC
>JAAUSP010000582.1 GCA_012032575.1 Anaerolineales bacterium
GGACAGATGATGCTGGCCGGGGTTGATCTGACCCATCGGGGCGTGGCGGCCGCAGCGCAGGCCGGCATTGGCTACGTGAGCGACGACCGCCTGGGCGAGGCCAGCGTCCCTGCTTTGAGTGTGGCCGAAAATGCGGTGCTGAAAGTATTTTAACCGGCGGCCTTTCTCCCGCTGGACCGTATTGAACCGGGCGGCGATTGCCAGCCATACGCGGGGACTGATCCACGCTTTCAAGATCAAAACACCGGGGCCGGAGGCGCGGCTGAACACGCTTTCCGGGGGGAATATTCAAAAATTATTATTAGCCCGCGAACTGGCCCGGCAGCCCAAACTCCTCATCTGCAACCAGCCCACCCAGGGCTTGGATGTACTGACGGCTGAATCTATTCTGCAAATGCTGCGTGCCCAGGCCAATCAGGGCATGACCGTGCTGCTCATCTCTTCAGAGTTGGACGAAATTTTAGAAGTGAGCGACCGGGTAGGGGTCATGGTCAAGGGTCGGCTGGTCGGAGTGATCCCGCGCAGCGAGGCCAGCCGGGAGAAACTGGGCCGCTTGATGCTGGGGCTGTCCGATGCCTGAGCGCCCCTGGCTTCGCCCCTTTGTGCCTTGGCTCAGTTCAATGCTGGCTGTTGCCGCCGCCTTTTTGAGCGGGGCGCTTTTTTTGGGTCTGACCGGCAAAGACCCCGGCCTGGCTTACACCATTTTGGTCAGCAGGGGGCTGGGCAGCACCTTAGGAGTCACCGAGACACTCATCAAAATGGCTCCGCTGCTGCTAGTCAGCGCTGGTCTGCTGATTGCGCTCAAAGCCGGCGTCTGGAATATCGGCATTGACGGCCAGTTTTTGATTGGGGCCAGCCTGGCCGGTATTTTGGCCCCGCGTCTGGCCGGGGTGATCCCTCTGGGGGGGATGCTTCTGCTTTGCGCCGGGGCGGCCTTTATCGGCGGGGCGCTCTGGGGCGTTGTCCCGGCAATGCTTAAGGTGCGCTATGGCCTCAACGAAATCATCACCACGATTATGATGAATTACGTCGCCATTTACCTGACCAGTTGGCTGGTCAAAGGGCCGTTTGGCGATCCGGCGGTGGTTGCGCCCCAAATGCCAACCATTCCGCCCGAATTCCGGCTGCCGTTTTTGCCCTTCACCCGGATTCATATCGGCCTGCTAGTGGGGTTGCTGGCGGTGCTGCTGATCTATTTGATGTTTCGCTACGGCGCAACCGGCCTGGCCCTGACCATTCTGGGCCGCAGCCGGAAAGCGGCTATGCACGCGGGTTTGCCGGTCAACCGGCTGGTTGTGTTGGCGCTGCTGCTGAGCGCCGGTCTGGCCGGTCTGGCCGGGGCCAACGATGTGTTGGGGGTCAAGGGCTTGTTCCAGGGCGAGTGGAACCCCATGTACGGCCTGACCGGCTTTGCCCTGGTTTTTCTGGCCCGGCTCGACGGCCTGCTGGTCATTCCGCTTGCCTACTTTTTTGCCTTTTTGCTTTTTGGCGGCGAGGTGATGGCCCGCACCGCCCGCATCCCGGCCTATTTTGTGCCGCTGCTGGAAGGCTTGATGCTGCTCTTTTTTGCCGTCAGTACCTATATCGAACGGCGCTATTTGCACGAGCTGGAACCATGAGCGCCGTTTTTCTCACCGCCCTGTTGAGCGCCGGGCTGATTGCCGCCGTGCCGCTGCTGCTGGCCGCGCTGGGCGAAACCTTCGCCGAGCGGGCCGGGCTGCTGAACCTGGGGCTGGAAGGGATGCTGCTCGGCAGCGCTTTTGCCGGTTTTTATGTGGCCTTCAATACCCAAAGTATGGTGGCCGGACTGGTCGCCGGCACAGCGACCGGCCTGCTGCTGGGCCTGCTGTTCGGCTTCCTGGCCGTCAGCCTGGGGGTGGATCAGGTTATCGTCGGGTTGGGCATCACTCTGGTAGCCGAAGGAGCGACCGGCTATCTTTTTCGTGACTTTTACGGTCAGCGTTTTCCCACGTTGGGGTTTAGCGCCGCCAAAGTCGCCATTCCCTGGTTGAGCGACCTGCCCATTGTGGGGCCGGCCTTGTTCAACCAGCAGCCGCTGGTTTACCTGGCCTGGCTGCTGGTGGTCGGCTGCGCTTTCTTGCTAAGCCGCACCCGCTTTGGCCTCGAAGTGAGAGCCGCCGGCGAAAGTCCCCTGGCCGCCGACGCCGCCGGGGTCAACGTAGCCCGGACCCGCTACCTGGCGATCATGCTCGGCGGGGGGCTGGCCGGGTTGGGCGGCGCGTTTCTGTCGGTGGGCGACCTCAATTTCTTTGTGCCGGGGATGACGGTGGGCCAGGGTTTTATCGCCATCGCCATTGCCATGCTGGGCAAATGGCGGCCCTATCGGGTGTTTTTGGGGGCGGTGCTGTTCGGAACGCTGCGCTCGCTGTCCACCGGTTTGCAGATTATCGGGGTGGACCTGCGCCCCGAATTTGTCCTGATGCTGCCCTACGTCGGGATTATCGTCGCTCTGATTGTTCTGGCCGGACGAACCCAACTCCCGGCGGCGCTGGGCCTGCCTTACGAGCGAGGTCAGCGGTAGCCAGCAATCAGTATAAATATGTTTGGCAATAGGGTTTCCTGAAAATTGGTAAATGCCATATTACGCCTATCCCTGGAGCCACCAGTTGACCAGCCAGGCGAAAAGGTAAAGACCTAGCCCAAACGCACTGTGATTCAGCAAACTCCGAACTCTTGCCGGCGTCGGATTTGGCAGCTTTGAGGCGGCAAAGCCCAGCCCAAATGAAGGCTGCATAATGGCGAAGGGGGCTACGACCGTGACGACCCCGAAGACGAGGGCGGGCAGCAGCGTCGGCTGCTGAAGCCAGGTCTGACCGACTAAGGCCACGAAAACAAGGGCGAAGGTGATGCCAATCATATAATGGGCGATCCAGCCAACCGTACATTCTGCGCTTTTGCGAGGGGCAGCTCCAATATTTGCATGGGCAAAGATTCCTTCCGGCATGTAGCGCAGCCAGCGCCCGACCAGACAAATGTTGGAGGGGGTAATCTTAAAAGCATATTTGAGAAACAGCGCCCAAAGATCAAACGTGAGCGTTGCGCCAAGCCCTATGAGGACGGCGCTAATGAAGGAGAGAACTAAAGTATTCATGCGTCACCTGTTGATTGATTGTTTTTGCCTGATGGCCCATTCAAGGCTTAACCTGAATCACCTCGACCAAAGGCAGCCCTAAATCACGGACTTTTCTGAGCAGACCATGCAGCGCCGACTGATCGGCCACCGGGCCGGTTAAAAGCGTATCACCATTAGCTTCCAACGTGATGGTCAACCCCTCAAACCAATCCGTCCACTGGCGACCCAAATGGCCCTTGAGCCTGATTTGATAGACCATTGGCTGGTCTGGGCCAGGTTCATTTGACATGATGCTGTTCCAGGGTAATGACGACATTCCCTTTTTTGTGTCCGGTTTCGACATAGCGGTGCGCCTCGACCATCTGCTCCAGTGGATAGCAGCGATCAATCACGACTTTCAGCCGACCCGTTTCTACCAGTTCCTTGAGAAAATCGAGGTCTTCCCGGCGTGGGATGGCTGTCCCGCCGATGACTTTTTTGCCGGTGGTCAGCGAAGACCAAAGTCCCTGGATCTCCGGCAGCACCATCACCGTATGCAGGTAATACCCATTTCGCTTCAGCGCCCTTTGACATTGGGAGAACCTCGTCTTGCCGACCGCGTCAAAAATAATATCGTAGGTCTCGCCGTTTTTGGTAAAATCCTCCTGGGTGTAATCAATTACCTGATCCGCGCCGAGCGACTTCACTAACGCTACATTCCCGGTGCTGCACACCCCGGTAACTTCTGCCCCAAAGTATTTGGCAAGCTGCACCGCAAATGTGCCGACACTCCCCGCAGCACCATAAATAAGGACTTTTTGTCCGGGCTGGATATTGCCGGCCTTCAGGAAAAACAGGGCGGTATTGGCGCTAATCGGAAGCGTGGTGGCTTCCGCATAGGTCATAGTCTGCGGTTTTGTGACCACCGCCCCATCTTCGGGCAGACATTTATACTCGGCATGAGCGCCAAAATTCGCCGCGAAGGTCGAGGCAAAACCTGATCCCCGACCTTGAACCGGGTGACGTCTTGACCAACCGCTGCCACTTCACCGGCCAGTTCCATCCCGAAGATAGGATGTTTGGGTTTGGTGAACCCCAACATGAGTCGGGCGGGGAGCCAGAACAGCGGCGGCACATTAAAGCTGCGCATTCTATCGTCTCCGGCGTTAACGGTTGTAGCATGCACTTTGATGAGCAGTTCATTGGCTTTGGGCGTCGGTTTTTCAACCTCTTGAAGCTGCAGGACTTCCGGCGAGCCGTAGCTTGTTGCGATAATTGCTTTCATTTTAAAACCTTCCTTTTTTAAGAATGAGCGGCGTAGCTGGCAGAGCGGTCAATCCGCCCCTCTATATTCATCTTCCCTCTTCAGGTTGACCTCATCCCAGAGGGAAAACAACGGCTGAGGCCGGGCGGGCTGGACGAGTCGGGCGCTGGCGAATGATCCATTCAGCCACGGCGAGGTTGATCACCCAGGCCGCGCCCATCAACAGCGCCCGGCTGAACTCACCCGGCGGGCCAACGATCAATTCCCCGGCCAGAAGAGTGAACACCTGCGTGCCTGCACCCAGGCCGAGGGCGTAGCCCCGCATCATCCAGTTGCCGTGCCCAACAAAGTCTCGTTGCTGGACTGCGACAACGCCGAGGATAATAGACAAAACCATGGCCGACCCAAACAAGAGTCGGAAGGCATAAAGGAGTTGACCATCGCCTTCAGGCCAGGGATAAAAGAGGGTCATCCACAGCCCCGAAAGCCCGGCAGCCAGGCCGCACGGGATCAAGAGCCACCCGGTCACCCGATGCCAGCTTCGCCGGCGGCGGACGGCTGGGGACGAACTGGAAAGCTCCCAGGAGG
>JAAUSP010000583.1 GCA_012032575.1 Anaerolineales bacterium
CCATTGCTGTGGTCAAAGCCCAGGAAAAAGGGTTAAAATAGTCACCACGGCCAGCACCGGCAATGCAGCGGCAGCGCTGAGTGGTTTGTGCGCCAGCGTCAAGCAGCCCAATGTCATCTTTGTGCCGGAAACCGCGCCCCAGGCCAAAATCGCCCAACTGCTCACCTTTGGCTCAACGGTGATGCTGGTCAAAGGCACTTACGACGACGCTTTTGAATTATGTATGCAAGCCGCCCAAACTTATGGCTGGTACAATCGCAACACCGGCTACAACCCCTACATGAGCGAGGGTAAAAAGACGGTCAGCTTTGAAATCTGCGAACAACTGGGCTGGCAAGCACCCGACCGGATTTTTGTGAGCGTGGGCGACGGCTGCATCATCGGCGGGGTTCACAAAGGCTTGAAGGATTTACTGGCCCTGGGCTGGATTGACCGCATGCCCAAACTGATGGGCATCCAGGCCGAAGGCAGCGCCTATTTGTATCAAGCCTGGCGCAGCGGCGAAGATGTGTTGACCAAGCCGCCCATCGCCGCCCAAACCATCGCCGACAGCATCAGCGCCGGCCTGCCCCGCGACGGATCAAAGCCCCTGGCCGCCATCACCGAAACAGACGGCGCGTATTTGCCCGTCAGCGAATGAGGAAATTCTGGCCGCCATTCCGGCCCTGGCTCGCGGCTGCGGCGTTTTCGCCGAACCGGCCGGGGCAGCGGCCTATGCCGGGCTGCTCAAGGCCATCAGCCAGGGTCTGGTCAGCCCGGACGAACGCATTGTGGTTATCAACACCGGCAGCGGTCTCAAGGATGTGGCCAGTGCTATGAAAGCCGTTGACCTGGTCGGCACGCGGCCCCACCGCGTGGCCCCCACCCTGGCTGACCTCAAGCGTGTTATCGAAGAAGAATTGTGAGCTAATGTATTTACCTCATTAACCATTCACAATTCACTATTCACTATTCACAATTAGAAAGGTACTCCAATGATAGATTTAACCATCCACTCCGACCGTCTCGCCCGGGCTGTCCGGCGAGCGCGGGAGCAAAAAATAATTATCCCAACCCTCAAGCAGCAGCGTGATCCCAAATTGATCCCGGCTGCCGTCACCAGCCAATTAAAAAAGGTGGGCTTGTGGGACCTCAACCCGCTCAACCTGTTCCGCATCACCTGGCACAACGAGCCGACGGCCAGCGGCGGCGGCTTTGGCGGGGTCAACTTCGTCGAGTTTCCCAAAGCCTTGACCGGTGTCGAGGCCCGGATTCTGGCCCCGGTTGGCAAGTGGTTCCCCACCGGCGCGCACAAAGTCGGGGCGGCCTTTGGTTGCCTGGTTCCCCGCCTGGTCACCGGTCAGTTTGACCCGACCACTCAGAAAGCAGTCTGGCCCTCGACCGGCAACTACTGCCGCGGCGGCGCGTATGACTCGGCCCTGCTGGCTTGCGAGTCTATCGCTATTTTGCCCGAAGGTATGAGCCAGGAACGGTTTAACTGGCTGGCCTCGGTGGCCGGGGAGATTATCAAAACGCCCGGCAGCGAGAGCAATGTGAAGGAAATTTTTGACAAATGCTGGGAACTGCGCCAGTCGGGCCAGGATTTGATGATTTTCAACCAGTTTGAAGAGTTCGGCAATTACCTGTGGCACCACGAAGTGACCGGCGCGGCGATGCTCGAACTGCTGGAACAGCAAATGGGCCAAAAGACAGCTATCGCGGCTTCATTTCGGCCACCGGCTCGGCGGGCACTATTGCCACCGGCGATTTGCTGAAAAAGCATTTTCCGGCCAGCAAAATTGTGGCCAGTGAGGCCCTGCAATGCCCCACCCTGCTCAACAACGGCTTCGGGGCGCACCGCATCGAGGGGATTGGCGACAAGCATGTGCCCTGGATCCACAACGTCAAAAACACCGATATGGTCGTTGCGATTGACGATGAGGCCACGATCAGCCTGATCCGCCTGTTCAATGAGCCGGCCGGAAAAAAATATTTGGCTGGCCGGGGTGTTTCGGCTGCTTTGATCGAGCAGCTTGCCTGGCTGGGTATTTCCTGCGTGGGCAATTTGTTGTCGGCCATCAAGTTTGCCAAATATTACGAACTGGGCGAAAACGACGTGGTTTTGACCGTCCTGACCGACTCGATGGAAATGTATGGCAGCCGCCTGCAAGAGCTGACCCAGGAACGGGGCGACTTCACCGAATTGGACGCTGCCGCCGCTTATCATCAATATCTCATGGGTGTGACCATTGATTACGTCCAGGAGTTGAGCTACTACGAGCGCAAACGCATCCACAACCTCAAGTATTACACCTGGGTCGAGCAGCAGGGCAAAACCTATGAAGAAATCCAGGCCCAGTGGTACGACCCCACCTACTGGACCGATATTCCCAGCCACGCTGAGCAGATTGACGCCCTGATTGAAGCGTTTAACGCCCAGACTGGTTTGCTCAAAGGTTAAGTTTCAGCCATGTAACTGCTCAGACATGTCATTTCGACCGAAGGGAGAAATCTCTAATACCTCTGTAGCACTGTAGGGACGCTTCGCGTCGGCCTACGGCTTCGAAACCTGCCCTGAGTCTGTCGAAGGATGACATGAAGGCTGAGTAGCTATGTTATTTTAGAGATTGGAGATTGCTAATCTCCAATCTCTAATCTCCAATCTCCTCCCCCAAACAATTTGCGCAATTGCGGCAACTATGGCAGAGTCACGCGCCATGAGATACTCATTTTGCCCCAAATGCGCCAGTAACCTCACCCTGCAAATTATTGACCATCACGAGCGGCTGGTCTGCTCCGGCTGCGGTTTTATTTTTTACCAAAACTCCAAGCCCTGCGTGGGTGCGCTTATTCTGGATGGGCGGAATCTGCTCCTAGTCAAACGGGCTGAGGAGCCATTCAAAGGGTATTGGGATATCCCCGGCGGTTTCCTGGAAGCCGGTGAGCATCCCGAAGCCGGCGCACTGCGCGAAATCCTCGAAGAGACCGGCCTGCAGATTGAATTAGGCCGGCTGCTGGCATCTTTATGGATGTCTATGCTACCACCGGCGACCCCACCCTCAACCTTTTCTACACCGCAGTCGTTACCGGCGGCGAAGCCCGCGCCGGCAGTGACGCCAACGGGTTGCAGTGGTTCGATCTCGACGCCCTGCCGGAGCAAATTGCCTTCAGATCGGCCCATGAAGTTCTGGCCTTGCTGCGGAACGGACACAAATCGTGAGCCACAAACTGCCTCCCAGCCTCGTCCCGACCCTGCGGCAGGCCCAGCATATTGCCGTCTTGACCGGGGCCGGTATCTCGGCGGAAAGCGGCGTGCCGACCTTTCGCGATGCCCAGACGGGTTTGTGGGCCAAGTACAGCCCGGAAGAATTGGCCACCCCGCAGGCTTTTCGACGCAATCCGCGCCTGGTTTGGGAATGGTATGCCTGGCGGCGCGAACTGGTGACCAAAGCCGAACCGAATCCCGGCCATGTGGTCCTGGCGCAGATCGAAACCTATCTCGCCGCGAGTCAGGCCCGTTTCACCCTGATTACCCAAAATGTGGATGGTCTGCACCAGCGGGCCGGCAGCCAAAATGTAATCGAACTGCACGGCAATATCAACCGGACCAAATGTTTTGAGGAAGGGGTTATCGTTGAATCCTGGCCGCCCACCGGCGATGTCCCGCCGCCCTGTCCCCACTGCGGCGGCTATCTCCGGCCCGATGTGGTCTGGTTTGGCGAGACTCTGCCCGCTGCTGCCCTGGCTGAAGCCTCGACGGCCGCGCAAACGTGTGATGTTTTTATGTCTATTGGTACCTCCGGCCTGGTTCAGCCGGCGGCCTCCCTGCCCTACCTGGCGCTCCAACAAGGCGCTGTCATTATCGAAATTAACCCGGATGAGACTCCTCTCACTGCCATTGCCAGCTATGTGTTAAGTGGTCCTGCCGGACAGGTTCTGCCGGCCTTGTGGCAAGCGTTACGTTTCTAAAATCTTAATTTCGGAGTAACGGCTCAGTCCTCATGTCAATATGGGCAGCAGAGATTTCTCTCTTCGGTCGAAAGGATATGCCTGAGTAGTTAAGTGGATAGATATGACTGAATATACGAAATTTGATCCCGCGAATCCCCCATCCCCCTTGATGACCGGCGAACCCGGTTCATTTGCCCACTTTACCATGACCACCCGTTTTCCGGTGATCCTGCAAAATGTCCTCGACGACCACGCCGGCCAGTATCCCGCCGGCATTGTCGCGGCCCTGCAAAACCTGTATGATGAATTGACCCAGGACCAACCCGTTCGCTCGCTGGAAACAACCGCGCCCGACGGTCCCGCCTGGGCCGAGGCCTGGCGACCCTATCATGGCCGCACCTGGCTGGACCTGCCCTGGTACTTTGCCGAAGCCTTTATCTATCGGCGGCTGGTGGAAGCGGCGGGGTATTTTGGAACTGAGCAGGGGCGCAGGGGAGCAGAGGAGCAGGGGGGACAGAGTAGTTCCGGTCAACCTTCAGCGAATAACTCGGAGGGAAAAAAATGGATTGGAGTTGACCCTTTCCTGCCGCGCAAGCAGGCTGAGTTGGATAGTGAAGCAACCTGGGCGGTAGCGGCGGTGGCCCTGAGCCACGCACCCGATGGCTCCGCCGAGAGTTTGGCGGCGCTGCTGCACCACTGTCTGTGGGGCAATCGCGCCGATTTGAGCTATACCAAAGTCGCCGAATTAGCCGGGGGCAAAATTCTTGTCGCCAGCGAGCAGGCCAATTTGCTGGTGGACGATACCGAGGCTGTGGTGGAATACCTGCAAGGGGGCAGAGGGGCAGAGGGGCAGGGGGGCGGCGGGCAGCGATCGGCGGTCGGCGGTCGTGTTGACTTTCTCTGCGACAACGCGGGTACGGAATTATTGATGGACCTGGTGCTGGTAGATTTTCTGCTCAGGTTTGGCTGGGCGGAGCGGATCACGATGCACGTC
>JAAUSP010000584.1 GCA_012032575.1 Anaerolineales bacterium
CCCTGCCCCCTTGCCCCCCTGCCCCCCTGCCCATTTGGAAGCCGCTGGCCCTCCTCATCGTCGCCCTCGACCTCATCCTGGCCGGGGCGGGGTTTTTAATCCCTCGGTTGACCCGGCTTTGCTCCGTTTCAAGCCGGAGGTGGTCAAATGGCTGGAGGCCCGCCAGTCCGAAGACCCGCTCTTCCGGCTCAACAGCTTCGATACCCCGGATGGGCGCGGCAACAAGGTTTTTCTGGCCAATGCCGGGATGTACAGCAATCTCTTCGACGTGCGCGGCTACGACAGCATTATTCCGGCCCAATATGGCCGCTTTATGCACCTGTTCCAGGAGAACGGCGATCTCTTTTTTAACCGCATCGGCCCGCTCTATTACGACGGCTACGCCGCCCTCGACTCGGCCCTGCTCGATTTGCTGGGGGTGCGCTATATCTTGACCACGGTTGATATTTCCAATCCCAACTATCAATTGGTTTACGATAACGAGATTCGTGTCTACGAAAACACCGACGCCTTGCCTCGCGCGTTTGTGGTTCAAGATAAAGAAGACCTGTCAGGTTTTCCAAAACCTGACAGGTCTGGTTGGCCGGAGGAGATGGGTCTGGCTCTACGCAGCCTCAATCCGCGCGAAAAAGTGATTCTGGATGGCGAAACCAACGGCCTGGGGCATGATATGACCCCCGCCGACGCCGCCGAAGCGGTAAACTCGGCCCCCTCCAGCGTTGACATCATCAGCTACACCCCCAACGAAATCCGGCTGGCCGCTCACCTCGACCAACCCGGCTGGCTCGTCCTGGCCGATGCCTATTTCCCCGGCTGGCGAGCCTATGCCACTGAGGTGGCGGGGGTTGGGGGTCGGGGGTCGGAGTCAATCTCTCAACCTTCCAACCTTCCAACCTCCAACCTTCCAACCGAAATTGAATTGACTATCCATCGGGCCAATGGCGCATTCCGGGCGGTTTATCTGCAACCGGGCCAGTGGGAAGTGCGCTTTCGCTACGCGCCGCGCAGTTTTCAACTGGGGCTGTACGGTTCCTTCCTGGCCCTGGTCACGTTGACCCTTATCGGCGGCTACTGGGCCTGGGGCAAATTGTACCGCGAAAGCGAAACCGACTCGCCAATCAAGCGGGTCGCCAAAAACAGCCTGGTCCCGATGATTATGGCCCTGTCGAACCGGCTGATTGATTTTGCCTTTGCCCTGCTGATGCTACGTATTTTGCAGCCCGAAGGGGCCGGGCGTTACGCTTTCGCCGTAGCCTTTATCGGCCTGGCCGAGATTGTAACCCGCTACGGCCTGGGTACGCTGGTGACGCGAGAAGTGGCCGCTGACCGCAGCAGCAGCAATCGCTATCTGGCCAACGTCTCGATTTTGCGCCTTTACCTCTGGCTGGCCGCGCTGCCGTTTATGGCGGCGATTCTGGGTCTTTACGTGGTTTTTGGCGGCTTAACCTACGATGTGATCATCACCGTCGCCTTGTTTGCCCTCGGCAATCTTTTTAGCAATCTCTCGGACGGCCTGACCGCCATTTTCTACGCCCACGAAAAGGCCGAATATCCTGCTGCCATCGCTTCGATCACTACCCTCACCCGCGTCAGCCTGGGGGCGCTGACCCTGCTGCTGGGCTGGGGCATCATCGGTCTGGCCGGGGTATCGCTGGTGGCAAACCTGGTCACGTTTTTGGTGTTGAGCTATATCCTCGTGGTCAAGATTTTCCGGCCTGCCCCTCAAGTCCGACCCGGCCCTGCAAAAAACAATGGTGGCCGAAAGCCTGCCCCTCATGCTCAACCATCTGCTCTCGACCATCTTTTTCCGCATTGACGTTTTTATTCTCTCCCCCACCTGGGGGTCCGCTGCCGTTGGCTTTTACAACGCGGCCTACAAATATATTGATGGCATCAACGTCATCCCCCAATACTTTACCCTGGCCCTCTTCCCGCTGATGAGCCGCTTTGCCGCCGACTCGCGCGACTCGTTGGCTCGGGCCTACATTTTGAGCCTGCGCCTGCTGCTGATGCTGGCCCTGCCGCTGGCTGTCGGCACGCCGTTTATCGCCCGCGAGTTGATCCTGTTCCTGGCCGGCGAGCGCTTTCTGCCCGACTCGATGATTGTGCTGCAACTGCTCATCTGGTTTTTGCCCTTCAGCTTCATCAACCAGGTGACGCAATACGTGCTGATTGCCATCAACCAGCAGCGCCACCTGACCCGTGCCTTTATCATCGGCGTGCTGTTCAACCTCACCGCCAACCTGATTTTTATTCCGCTGTACGGCTACCGCGCCGCCGCTGTAACCACCATCTTTTCCGAATGGGCGCTGCTGATCCCCTTTTATCTGCTGGTGCGCAAAAATCTCTGCACCGTGCCCTGGCTTGATGTCGTCTGGCGGCCTGTTGTCGCCGCAGCGGTGATGGGCCTGGCCTTGTGGTTTATCGGTGAAGCCGGTTTTCTGCTCAAGGTGGTTGTGGCCGGGGCAACCTATCTGATCGCGCTGGCCCTGGTCGGCGGACTGATGCAGCCGGATATGGCGGTGTTGTGGCGGGTGATGCCGGTGGGGCGATTTCGGAAAAAACTATCCTGGATTAGCAGTCGGTGGTATAATCAATGAGTGATTAAAAAGATGCACTGGCTTTCGTATTCATCGAGTGAGGGCAAAATGGAGAAATTGGATCGGATTACGGTTAATCCCGATATTTGTTTGGGCCAGCCGACGATTAGAGGGATGCGCATTACAGTTAGCGTTGTTCTCAAAATGCTGGGCAGCGATCACACTGTACAAGAGGTTCTGGAAGCTTATCCAGAATTGGAAACTGAGGATGTCCAGCAAGCTATTCGCTATGCAGCCTGGGTAGTCTCCGATCAAGTTCAATTAGTGCCAACCAGTTGAGGCTGTATCTTGCCACAAGTAGCCCTTTTGGCTGATATGAATATTTCACCTAAAACGGTGACTATTTTGCACCAGCAGGGTTGGAACACTATTCGAGTTTCTCGAATTTTGCCTGCCACCGCCTGTGACGAAGAAATTCTAGACCTGGCCCGCCGAGAAGATAAAGTAGTCGTCACCCAAGATTTAGATTTCTCAACCTTGTTAGCACTACGAGGTTATGATCGTCCCAGCATCATCACCCTGCGACTTTCAACTTCTAATCCTGATGTAGTTGCACGGCAACTACTGCGGGTACTTCCTGGATTGGAACAATCTCTCCAAGAAGGATGCGCAGTAACCATTCAAGATACTACAGTGCGCACCCGTAAGCTTCCAATCAGGTAAGCAACCTGATGCCCCGTTATACTTTCGACTTAGCCAGTATCCCCTGGCATTTCGGCCAGGTCCCCCGCCGGCCCTTCACCGACCCTGACATCTACGACCTCCCCGCCGTGACCGCATGGCTCCCCGCCACCGTCCCCGGCAACGTCCGCACCGATTTACTGGCCCTGGACCGTATCCCCGATCCCTTCTTTGGCGAGCAGTACAAAGAAAGCCTCTGGGTTGAGGACGTAGACTGGTGGTACCGCTGCCGCATCGAGCCACCCCATGAAAACGACCCACTGAGACCAAGTCACGAGGATGCTATTTCTTCCTCCTTCCTCCTTCCTCCTTCCTCCTTCCTTTCCCCGGCCTCCCGCGCCTTTCTCATCTTTGAAGGCATTGATTACCTCTCGGCCATTTTTGTCAACGGCAGCGAAGTGGCCCGCCACGAAGGCATGTTCTCCCACCAAACCATCGAAATAACCGCTGCGTTGCGCCAAGGTCCGGTGGAAATCGCCGTGCGGCTGTGGGGCAGCAGCGCTTTGCCCAAACGACGCCTATCCTGGCGACAGCGGCTCTGGCAAAAAATCGTCGCACCCTTGTACCGCAGTTGGCTCGGCATTTACCCCGACCGCTCCGCCACCCTCAAATGCCAGATGTCTTTCGGCTGGGATTTCGCCCCGCCGATTCGGACGATGGGTATTTGGGATGAGGTGAGTCTGGTTGTCAGCAGGCGGGTTTTTATTGCCGAAGCCAGTCGTCAGAGTGCAGTCGTCAGTAGTCAGAATGCGGCGAGTAGCAGCGAGGTTTCATCCTTCGCTCCCGCCGATCTTGACGTTCTCCTCACCCTCGACGCCGGCCAGCCCGGCCCGACTGCCGCCACCATCCGGGTGACACCGGCCAATTTTACCGGGCCGGAATTTGGCCCTTTCGACTTTCCCCTGGACCTTCCGGCCGGGCGCAGCGAGCATCGTCTCACCTGCCATCTGCCCGATGCCGTCCTCTGGCAGCCCTGGGATCGCGGCCAGCCGTACCTGTACCATGTCCATGTCAGCCTGGCCGAACCGGACGGCGCGCCCCTCGATCAAATCACCCTTCGCACCGGCATCCGCTCGATTGAATGGCGCGATTGGCGCTTAACGGTCAACGGTCAGCCGGAGTTCCTGCGCGGCCTCAACTGGGTCCCCGCCGACAGCTTTCCCGGCCGGCTGCGACCCGGTCGCTACGCCTCACTCTTGAAAATGGCACGAGAGAGCGGAGCCAACCTGCTGCGCGTTTGGGGCGGCGGCCTGCGCGAAAAGCGGGCCTTTTACGATTTGTGTGATGAACTGGGCCTGCTGGTCTGGCAGGAGTTCCCTTTTGCCTGCATGTTTCTGGGCAGCTACCCGTCCGACCCCACCTACCTGACCCTGGTCGAAACCGAGTGCGGCAGCATTGTCCGACAACTGCGCCACCATCCTTCCCTGGCTCTCTGGTGTGGCGGCAACGAGTTCAGCCGCGCCCGCAACCAACCCCTGCTCAAGACGCTGGCGGCAGTCGTGGCTCGTCATGACGAAGTTCGCCCCTTCATCCCGGTTTCGCCCGGTTCGGCGCATGGGGGCGATGCCCACAACTGGCAGGTCTGGCACGGCCTCGCCCCCATCCGAGCCTACCAGTCCGAGCGCGCCGCTTTCCTCAG
>JAAUSP010000585.1 GCA_012032575.1 Anaerolineales bacterium
CGCGACCCAAAAGCGGATTTGCCTTTTTTCCGGCAGATCGTCCCCGGCGGATGAGATTATGTCTGCGCCCAATTCAAGGCACGGCGGCTGACCGCCATATTTGATAGCGTTGCTGATGTAGTTGGCCCAGATTTCTTCCACCCAGGGCCGGTAGCCCAGGGCAGTGGGCCATTCGGTCGGGGTGATGATTTCGGCCTCGTATTCGACAATCATCACTGCCAGACGTTCCTGGGCGGCGGTGACAATGGCGGCCATATCCAGCGATGTTATCGCCACCTGTTCCACCTTGCGCACCCGGGCCAGCAACAGCAGTTCGTCCACAATGCTGTCCATCTTCAGCGCCGACCGGACCACCCCTTTCAGGTATTCCTGGGCCAGGGGATGGGGGTCTACGGCCAACTCCTGACTCAGAATGTCGGTATAGCCCAGCAGCACCCCCAGCGGGCTTTTGAGGTCGTGGGCCACGGTGTGGGCAAAAGCGTCGAGTTCGGCAATCTGCTGCTCCAGGCTGGCTTGCAGCCGGCGCAGGGACAGGTGGGTTTCCACCCGGGCGATGACCTCCTCAACCTGGAAGGGTTTGGTAATATAGTCTACCCCGCCAACGGTAAAGGCTTTGACCTTGTCCAGCGATTCGTTCAGGGCGCTGAGAAAAATAACCGGCACATGGCGCGTCTGCGGATCGGCTTTGAGTTGGGTACAAACCGCATAGCCGTCCATCTGAGGCAGCATGACATCCAGCAGAATCAGGTCTGGCAGGGCTGAGCGGGCGGATTGCAGCGCCATTTCGCCATCGGCGGCAATCCGCACCTTGTAGCCTTGTTCAACCAGAATATTGCGCAGAAAATGCAAATTGGCCGGAAGATCATCCACAATGAGCAGGGTGGCTTTGGGATGAGTGTTCATCAAGAACTCCTTGCCTTGTTGGAGATTAGAGATTGGAGATTAAAAAATCTCTGATCTCCAATCTCTAATCTCCGGGTTTAGCTTGCTGCAAGGCCTGGTTAATCAAATCGGCTAAACGGCGATGCTCATACTGGTCGCCAGGGCTGATAAGGTTTGAGCCACAGCGGGTTTTTGGGGAGCAAGCTGCTCAATCAAAGCGCTGATACGTTCCACATCGCCCTCAATAACAGCCCGGTCCAGATTTTGCAGCAGGTTAAGCGGCAGCCCGGCCAGGTCAGCCGGCAGCAGCGCTTCCGGCTGGGGGGGCTGCGGTTCAGCGTTTTCAATAGCTTGAAAGATGAATTGGACTCCCAGATGTTTATGCAGCATCTCGAAAATTTCGGTATCGAGGAAGGGTTTGGAGATAAAATCGTGAAAGCCGTGGCTCATCGCGGTGGCTACCTGTTCGGCAGGGGTGTGGGTGGCCGAGAGGGCTACAATCACGGTTTGTTCGCCGTCGGGGCTGGCCTTGATGCGGCGGGTGGCTTCATACCCATCCAACAGCGGCATCCGTAAATCCATCCAAATAAAATGGGGCTGCCACGCCTGCCAGATGTCCAGCGCCTGCTGGCCGTTTTCGGCCTCCTGCAGGTCAAACCCCAGCGGGGACAGTAATTTGTGGAACAACTGCCGGTTAGCCGGGTCATCATCCACCACCAGAATGCGATAATGCGGCTGGTCCGGCTGCAACCTTACGCCTTGATTGGGCGCTACAGGGCTGGACGCTTGGGGCGACTCCAATGGCTCGACCGGGACGGCAAACCTGAAAATTGTGCCCTGTCCCGGCTCGCTCTCCGCTTCAATTTCGCCGCCCATCAGGTGAACAAATTTCTGGCAAATCGCCAGGCCCAACCCGGTGCCTTCGTGGGTTAGCCGCCCTGTTTCGGTTTGAGCAAAGGCTTCAAAGATGGTGTCCAGTTCAGCCGGGGTCATGCCAGGGCCGGTGTCGCTGATAGAAAAATGAAGGTTGAAGGTTGAAGGTTGAAGGTTTGATTCACTGTATTGCTTTCTTCCTTCGACTCTCAAGGACACATGGCCGTGCTCGGTAAACTTGAGCGCATTGCCAAGCAGATTAATCAGCACTTGCCGCAGTTTGATGGGATCGGCGCAGACATGGCGGGGCGTACTGGGCAGGCGGTCAAAAATCAGGCGCAGTTTCTTCTCCCCGGCCCGCAGTTGAAACATACCCTCCAGTTGGTCCAGCATCTGGTACAGGTTAAAGGGTTTGGGGTCGAGACTCATGCGCCCGGCTTCGATTTTAGAGAGGTCCAGCACCTGATTAATTAAGGTCAGCAGATGTTCGCCGCTGGTGGTGATCAGGTTCAGATTAGGGTGGTGTTCGGGGGGAAAGGTGGGACTGCGCGCCATGAGCTGGGTAAAGCCGAGGATCACATGCAGCGGGGTGCGCAGTTCGTGGCTCATATTGGCCAAAAAGGCGCTTTTGGCATGGCTGGCTGCTTCGGCTGTTTCCTTGGCCTGGTGGAGCATTTCCTCAGCCTGCAGCCGTTCGCTAATATCTCGAATGGCTGCGATGTGCGCTGTCTGTCCCTGCCAGGTGAAATGAGTCGCCGTAATTTCAACCGGCAAGGACTGCCCATCTTTTTTGCGATGGTAGCGAACCGGAATGGTTGTTTGAAACTGCTGCATGGCCCGGCGGGTCTGGTCCGGCTCTGCTGAGAGGTCCACATTTCGCATTTGCAGTAATTCATCCCGGCTATAACCATATAAGGCAGAGGCCGCGGCATTGACATCCAAAATCTGGCCGGTTTTATTGTCAATTAGAAAAACCGCATCCGACCCTAATTCAAAGAGTTGGTGGTATTTTTCTTCGCTCGCCCGCAGGGCTTGTTCGCTTTGACGCAGCGCTGTGGTGCGTTGGCTGACCCGCGTTTCGAGGTTTTGAATCAGTGCGCCCAATTCCGCCGACAAGTCGTTAAAAGATTGGGTGAGAAACCCAATTTCATCCGGGTATTGAACCTTGAGGTTGATGTCATAGCGTCCCTCGTTCATCTGCTGCACCGCGGCCAGCAGCGCCTTGAGCGGCCTGACCAGATTGGTGTAAAACAGCAGCGGAAAGCCAATCCCCACCAGCAACGTGGCCGCGATGATCAAATAGGCCAGGGGCGCGAGTAAACGGTGGAGATATTGCCGGAACTCCAGTTGATAGTCCTGTACCAGCCCGCGGCCATCATCCTGCAACGGCAGGTCGGTAAAATCGGCCATCTGCGGCCACTGCTCCAGGCCACCCGGTACAGCGCCCACTATCCACGGATTCACTCCCGGTCCCTCGTTGGGGTTGTAGGCCAATTTTTGGGGCAGGCCCTGATAAGTAATTTTAAAGATACCGCTGTGGTAGAGAGTAACCTGAACTGTGAAGCGAGCATCCGGCTGGTGGAAGGAGGGGACCTGGTTCCAGGTTACTACCAGCCGGTCGGCCTCCCGGCGGGCATACACCCCACCCGAAGCGGGGTTTAAATCGAGCAGCAGGGGGAAGATAGCCGGCACACCATTGGCATAATAATAGTTGAAAAAACCGCTGCCGACATCCTGCCCCAGGCTGATCGCTCCGTTGCCGGATACATAAATCTTTTGATATTTTTGTCCATAGTAAGGGAACTCAAAGGCCAGTTCGATACTCTGGTTTTCCTGTTGCTCGTTCAATTCTAACTTTGCCCCCAGGTTGCTTTCAAAGCGCATAGGAACCAGGGTGACATCATAACCACCCCGGCCATTGGGCGTGAAGCCGATGGTGCGCCGGTCGGGCAGCGCGGGCTGATAGGTTGAGGCATAAGCGGGGGTGATAACCCAGCCCACAGTCCCCAGAATAGTCAGCAAGACCATCAGCGTTACCCCGGCCAGTTTGATGACGAATGAAGTTGTTTCCGGCAAATGATTGAGATAAGTGACCGCAAAGGCGGCCAGGGCAATCAAAATCCCCAACGACAGGCTGAAATTGAGGATTACCTCTGAGACAAGGTAATAAGCCTGCAACAGGTTGATCACAGCCAACCCCACGGGGATCAGATAAACCAGGGCCAGGGCACGCGCAGAGTGAGCCATGCGTCCCTGCGGCTGCCACAAATGCTGCCAAACCGAACGCTGTTTGTTTCCAGCGGCAGAGGCCCCCACGGTTTGCCGCAGAAACATCACCATCGCCCATAAAAACCCCAGCAGCAGGGGATAATCGGCCAATTGCGGCCGGTAGACAATCTGGCCTGTATTCCTTAAGGTTCCAAAACGGCTAACCCCTAACTGTAATTCCCACAACGCATATAAAACACTCAGCCCCAACACCAGGCGGGCCTCCCACTTTTGACCCGGCGACAGGCTGGGAAAGTGATAGGTGAATTGCAGTAATAAAACCAGGCTGATGCTTGAAACGATGGTTTGCAAAAACAGAGCATACGAAGCTTGACCCCATAGCAGCGATGCTTCCAAAAACAGCAGCAGGCTGAGCAGGGCGATAGCGGCAAAAAAGCCAGTCAAAAGGGCGGTTTGCGTCCGATAAACCAGCCGGGGCGCAGGCCGGAGCCGGTAAAAAAAATAGCCGGTAACGGCTAAGGCCATGATAAATTGAGTCAAATAGCTAATCGAAGCCGGGGTCAACAGCAGGTCAACCATGAACCTGGCCCTTCCGGGATACTATTTTTGGCTTGGATTTTCAAATCGGCCCTTTGATGGATAATGGTGATACGTGATGCGTGATGCGTGATGCGTGAGAAGTCACGTATCACGTATCACGCATCAGCCGTCAGGCCGTATCTCAAAGGCCGAAACGAAAACCTCGCCTATAGATTCAGTATATATAAAATCGCCGCGAGAGACAACCTCTCACGGCGGTTTAAGCATTTCAAAGAGAATAAGGTAGCTCCAAGAAAATAATTACTCAAATATTCGTGTTGCGTGTTGCGTCTTGCGTAAGATCAAACAGACGGAACACGCAAGACGCAACACGTTTTGGTTAATTTAAATCT
>JAAUSP010000586.1 GCA_012032575.1 Anaerolineales bacterium
TGGGGCAGGCTGTCCATTTAAAATGGGCGATTTTGATTATCCTGCTATTGCCGCCGCTTTTGCCCGCTTTTGGCGTGGATTTGAACCACGATCTCGACGCCATCGCCATTGCCGTTTTTGACCACGGCAACGCCCCGCCCGGCATCAGCGACCGGCTCTTTCGCTTTGAATACATCGCGACATGCATTCAGACCCGCAACAGTCTGACCAGCTTCGCCTTTCCCGCCGACCACGTTCCGCCGATGATGACCCGCATGGAGGCCACTGCCCGCATCGCTCGCGTCGCCCGGCCCGATTTGCCGGTGCTGCTGATGGACACAGCCCCCGCCGCCGTACTCGGTGCGCTGGAAGACCCGTGCGTAGCACAAACTCGCCCGGCGATTGTGGCCAATATCGGCAATTTTCATTGTCTGGCGTTTCGGCTGGGGCCGGCTGACGACCCGACCGGCGGAATCGAGGGCGTGTTTGAACACCACACCGGCGAAATCACCCCGGCCCAGTTGGAAGGCTACCTGCGCCGTCTGGCCCAGGGCAACTTGAGCCACGCCGAAATCTTTAACAGCAACGGTCACGGCGCAGTCATGTTTACCAACCACGCCATCCCGCTGGATTTCCTGTCTATTACCGGACCCCGGCGCAATTTTCTGCGCGGGTCGGTTCTCAACCCCTACCCGGCCACCCCCTGTGGCGATATGATGCTGGCCGGCAGCTTTGGCCTCGTCCGGGCCTACACCAGCATCAAGCCCGACTGGGCCGAAGCGATTGACCAAGCCCTGGGCGGGCAGGGCGGCAAGTCGTTGTGGTGAGGGGGGAGTAAACGGATGCGTGATGCGTGATACGTGAAACGTAGTGCGTGGTGCGTGAATCTTGCTACCTGCTACCCTGACCCCCAACTCCCGGCCCCTGACCCCCGACCCCTGCTATCCCCCCACCAACCGCCGCCGCGCTTCTTCCAGGGTATCCAATTGCTTGGGAAAAGCAAAGCGCACCAGTCCCCGGCTGAGGCTGGGATCACCGCGATAAAAACTGCTGCCCGGCACCACCGCCACCCGTTTTTCGGTGGTCAGCCAGCGGGCAAAGGTCATTTCATCCATCTCCGGCTGAAGGGCCGAATAGTCGGCCATCACATAATAGGCTCCCTCCGGCGCGACCGCCTGAAAACCGGCTTCTTCCAGCACGGCCATCATCTTATCCCGGCGCACGTGATAAGCCTGAGTCATCTCGGTGTAGTAATTATTAGGCAGGGTTAAGGCTGTGACCGCAGCCTCTTGCAGCGGCGTGGGGGCGCAGATGGTCAGAAAATCGTGGACCGTGCGCAGCGATTTGGACAGGTCCGCCGGGGCAATGGCCCAGGCCACCCGCCAGCCGGTGACGGCATAGGTTTTGGTCAAACCGCTGGTGGTGATGGTCCGTTCGGCCATGCCCGGCAGCGTGGCGATAGGAATGTGTTCCCGGCCATCGTACAGGATTTTTTCGTAAATCTCGTCGGTAATGGCGATAGTATCGTGCTTTTGGCACAAATCGGCGATCAGTTGCAGCGTCTCCCGGCTGAAAACTCGCCCGCTGGGGTTATGGGGTGTATTGAAGATGATGGCTTTGGGCTGTTGGGCAAAGGCCGCCCGCAACTCAACCTCGTCGAGAACGAACAGCGGCGGGCGCATGCTCACAAAAACCGGCTCGGCCCCGGTGAAGCGTACCCCGGCGACATAGTTTTCGTGGGAGGGGTCAATGATGATGACCTTCTCGCCCGGATTGACCGTGCCCAACAACGCGGCGATAATGGCCTCGGTCACGCCACAGGTGACGGTCACATCGGTATCGGGGTTGAGGCTCATGCCGTACCACTGACCGTAAGTTTCGGCAATCTGCGCCCGCAGCCGGGCCGATCCCCAGGTGATGGCATACTGGTTGTGTCCCCCATGAATGGATTGCGTGGCCGCGTTCAAAAGCGCGGGCGGTGGATCAAAATCCGGGAAACCCTGCGAAAGGTTTATCGCCTCGTACTTGATCGCCAGGCGGGTCATATCGCGGATGACAGATTCATTTAAGGTAGACAGGCGTTGCGCTGGATACATTGGTTTCTCCTTAAAAAAGATGCGATGAAGCTTGAGGCGATGAGGCGAAAATTCTGCGCGGCCTCGCTTCATTTTCATTAGCGGTGATGTGCCAGAGATACGTGAAACCTTCTCTTAATTTGACACTGAACTTAAGGCTGATAAGATTATCATAAAATCAGAAAATACGATAATTAGAAAGGAACAACTATGGTAGCGCCTGTCGGGTCTGAATTAAATATTGAAATAAAAACATATCCCATCCGTTTGCGGGAGCGGGGGCAGATTACCGTGCCGCAGGCGGTGCGAGAGCATCTGGCTATGGCTGAGGGCGATGTTCTGACCCTGCTGCAAGTCGGCGAAGTCGTTTTACTCACCCCCAAACAGCCTCAAGTGCCTCAACTAGCCGATAAAATTGCGACAATGATGGAGCAGGAAGGCGTCAGTTTGGCAGATTTATTGGTGGACCTGGCCGGGCAAAGGCAAGCTATTTGGCACGAACGACAACAAGATGCGTAGAATCTTTGCCGATTCAAGTATTTTGATTGCCGGAGCGGGATCGCGTAGCGGGGCCAGCCGAGCCGTACTCACTATGGCTGAAATCGGCCTCTTCAAACTGCTTGTCTCTCGTCAGGTTTTAGATGAGTGTGACCGCAATCTCCGTAAAAAACTACCGGCGGCCTTGCCCCTTTTTGTTGAACTATTAGCCCTCGTTAACCTGGAAATTGTTCCAGACCCCCCATTGGCTGAATCGGTCCGGTGGCAATCTATCATCGAAGCCAAAGACGCTCCTATTCTGGCTGCCGCCGTGCTGGCTGCGCCCGACCGTCTCCTGACCTTAAATACTAAAGATTTTACCCCCGCTGTAGCTGCCCGGAGCAGCCTTATTATCCAGACTCCCGGCGATTTTGTGCAAGAAATCCGGGCCATTATTGAGACAGGCTTGAGTGAGCCATAGACCGCCATTCTAACGTTTAACGTTCAACGTGTTTCATTCACCCGCAGCCACTCGTACATCAGCGTCCCCCCGGCCACCGAAACGTTGAGACTCTCGGCGTGGCCGTGCAGGGGCAGCCGGACGTAGCCGTGCAGATGCGGGCGCAGTTCCGGGCTGAGGCCGCGGGCCTCGTTGCCCAGGATCAGAGCGACCGGCCCGGCCAGGACTTCACCCTGCCAGGGCAGTTCCCCTTGCCGCCCATCCGCGCCCACCAGCCGAAATCCTTGTTCCGATAGCCGGGCCAACATCTGCGCGGCATCTTTAGTGCGGGCAAAAGGCATGGTAAAGAGCGACCCCATCGTGCCGCGCACGGTTTTGGGGTCGAACGGGTCCACACATGGCTCCAGCAGGATAACGCCCCGGACTCCCACGGCATCGGCGGTGCGGATGAGGGTGCCCAGGTTGCCGGGGTCTTGGAGTTGGTCGAGGACGAGGAGGAGGGTTGGAGGGTTGGAAGGTTGGAAGGTTGGAAGGTTGGAAGTTTGGACTAGTTCGTTTAGGGAATATTCCAAATTGTTCAGGTCAAAGGTGGCGGCGAGGCCCTGGGAGACATCGCGTTCGGAGAGGGTGTCCAGCACGTGGGGAGCGACGGGGATGGCTTCGGCCCCGGTCTGGGTCAGTTGGGCCAGCAGGCGGGGGGCAGTTTCGCCGGTGAATAACTCTTCGCTGTAGAAAAGTTCGAGGGGTTTAACCCTGGTTCGACCCTGTGGTGTGCCCATCACTTCGACGGCCAGGCTCATTAATTGCAGTCCTTCGACCAGAAAGCGATTTTGCTGCCGCCGGTATTTACGTTCCGCCAGCTTGCGGGCTTCGATGATGCGGGGGTTTTTGGTGGAGGTGATCATGTGATATAATTTCCACAGATAGGTTGTATGGAGGTCAAAATGAGTTTATCCATTCGTCAAGAGGCCGAACAGTTGTTGGATCAATTGCCACCTGAAGGGTGGGCTGAGTTGAAAGGGTTTATCGAACTTCTTAGTCTAAAATATAAGCTCAAATCACCCCTGCCCTCGGAGAACCAGGAGCCTTCCCAGGCCAACATTCCCGCCCAAAGCTTAACAGCCCGTTTTCAGGGGTTAGTCCAATCCCCGCTCAAAGTGGCCGAATTAAGTCAGGCTTACGAACTTGGAATGATGGGCGATGATGAATAAACTGGACGATTTTTCCGCGGCACAACCTATTTTTGTAGATGCTAACATATTGACATATTTTGCTCTGAACACCGAGCCTTTTCAGGCCAGTTGTACAGCTTTTTTGTATGGAGTTGAGCAGGGACAAATCGCAGCTATCACTTCAGCGGCCGCACTTAATGAGGCTTTTTATGCTATTCTGGTAGGCAAAGCAGCCGCGGAACTGCAAAGCACTAAAATCAAGCAGATTCATCGGCAGTTGATGCAGGATAAAGATTTAGCTCGTGCCTGTTATGAGGTTTGCCGACAATTTGCTGACTATCTTCAGGGATTAATGCAGGCTGGACTTCAGATGTTGCCGCTTGATTATCAAACCCAGGTAGCAGCCCTGGATTTGGGCGCACAATATCAGTTATTACCCACCGACGCAGTGCATGTAGCTACCTGCCAGCGTTACGAGATTGACCATATTGCCACCGCCGATACTCATTTTGAACGAGTATCATTTTTGCAGGTTTGGGGTCCAGACAATAGCCTCACTCTTTAACTCTCTTTTTTAGCTTCGGTTCATTACCCTCTCCAACCGCCCCAACGCCTCCTTCAACCGGCCCGTCTCCACCGCCAGCGACAGCCGAATATAGCCCTCGCCGTTCTTGCCGTAAATATGGCCGGGCGTGAGAGAAATATGCGCTTTTTCCAGCAGCAGGGTGTGAAACTCCAACGAA
>JAAUSP010000587.1 GCA_012032575.1 Anaerolineales bacterium
GTATTCATCCGCTGAGCCAACCTCATCACCGATTGGTCGCTCAACACCACGCCGGAGCTGAACAGCAGCGTCATCTACCCGGGTTTGATTTGGGCGCACCGCAGCGGCCTCGGCGACCGGCTGCCGCCCGGTCTGTACTACCTGGAAGCCACCGCCGATGCCGACGTGGTTTACCCCGAAGCCCAATCGTCCAGTTTTGTCGAGAGCCGCGAGCGCCAAATTCTGGTGGTCAGCCAGAATAATATCATCCTCAAAACCTCCGGCAGCGAGAGCCTGGCCTGGGTGACTGACCTGCAAACCGGCCAGCCTGTGCCCGACCTGCCTCTGACCTTTGTAGCCGGCGGTGGGTACGATTACGAGACCAGCCAGGCCGAGGCTTCGGAGCGGCTGGGCCAGGCCAGCACCGATAAAGATGGTGTAGCCAAGCTGGAATACGACCCCCGGCCCGACGCCTACGAACCGCGCATTGCCATTGTCGGCGATGCCAACGAGCCGGATGAAAATTTCGCCGTCACCGTCAGCAATTGGACCGACGGCATTGACCGCTACAGCTTCAACAACGTCAGCGTTGAGGATTACCAGCAGCCTTACAACGCCCATTTCTACACCGACCGCAAGATTTACCGCCCCGGCCAGAGCGTCTACTTCAAAGGCGTCCTCCGCGCCGACGACGACGCCCGCTACAGTCTGCCCACTGCCGCCGATACGGTCAATATCTACATCACCGACTCGCAGGGCAAAGAAGTCTTCAATGAGGATTTCCCCCTGAGCGAGATGGGCAGCGTCAACGGCGAGTTCCAACTGGACGAAAACGCCGTCCTCGGCTCCTACTCCGTTCAGGCCACCTACGACACCGACAATACCTTCTACAGCGATTTTCAGGTGGCCGCTTATCGCAAGCCGGAATATATCGTCGAGGCCAGCACCGACAAACCCGAATACGCCAACGGCGAAACCATCAAAGTGACCACCACCGCCCAATTTTTCTTCGGCGGGCCGGTCTCCAATGCCGCCGTCAAGTGGACCGTCCTCTCCGACGACTACAGCTTCAGCTACACCCCCCCTATCCCCCCCCTTGAAGGGGGGGGAGTAAGAGGGGGGTAGTTACGACTTCACCGACTACGATTTTAGCCGCAGCGACGCCTACAATTACGGCGTCTACGGCGAGCAGATTGCCGAGGGCGAAGGTGTCACCGACGCCCAGGGCCGCTTCACCTTTGAGGTGGACGCCGACATCGCCGAGCGCGTCGCCAGCCAGAATTTCACCTTCGATATCACCATCACCGACCTCAACAACCAGGAAGTTGCCACCCAGGCCAGCGCGGTCGTTCACAAAGGCGATTTTTACATCGGCCTTAGCCCGGAGGAATATGTCGGGCAGACCGGCAAAGAGAACGCAGTTAACGTGATTACCGTTGACTGGCAGAGCGAGCCGTCGCCCCAGCGGGAGGTCCAACTGGTCTTCTCCGAGCACAACTGGTACAGCGTGCAGCAGCAGTACGAGGACGGCTCTTTCTACTGGGACAGCGTGGTGGAAGACATCCCCGTGTTCACCACCACCGTCACCACCGACAACGACGGCCTGGCCGTCGCCGGCTTCACCCCGGAGAACGGCGGCATCTACAAAATCACCGCCAGCGGGACCGACAGCGCCGGCAACGAGGTTCGTTCCTCGACCTATATGTGGGTCAGCGGCGCGGAGTATGTCAACTGGCGGCAGGAAAACAACGACCGGATTGATCTGGTGGCCGACAAACGCGAATACAATGTCGGCGACACGGCCACGGTGCTGGTGCCCCATCCTTACAGCGGCACGGTCAAGGCTTTGATCACGCTGGAGCGCGGCCACATCTACGAGCACTACGTGACCGAACTGTCCACCAACAGCGAGCAGCTTGAAATTCCCATCACCGCGGAGATGATCCCCAACATGTACGTCTCGGTGGTGGTCATCTCGCCGCCCTCGCTGATTACGGTGGGCGAAGAAGAGCAGGTCAGCGGCGAACTGCCCAGCTTTAAGGTCGGCTACGCCAGCCTGCCCATCAACACCAGCGCAAAGGAACTGCAAATCACCCTGACCCCCAACCGGCCCACTGACGAAACCTACCAGCCCGGCGAAACCGCCGAGTACAAGGTGCAGGTCACCGACGCCCAGGGCCAGCCGGTCAAGGCCGAGCTTTCTCTGGCCCTGGTAGACAAGGCCGTGCTGACCCTGGCCCCCGAAACTCCCGGCCAGCTTTTGAGCACCTTCTGGCGCACCCGCGGCCTGGGTGTGACCACTGCCGGCGGCCTGACCCTGGCCATTGACCGGATCAACCTGGCCGTAGCCCCCGAAGCCAAGGGCGGCGGCGGCGGGTTTGACGAGGGCTTTGGCAATATTCGCGGCGAGTTCAAAGACACCGCGCTGTGGATTGCCGATTTCACCACCGACGAAAACGGCGAGGGTACAGTCGAAGCCGAGCTGCCCGACAACCTGACCACCTGGACTCTGACCGGCAAGGGTGTCACCGGGGCCGATACCCTGGTGGGCGAAAACACAGTCGAGATTGTCAGCGCCAAGCCGCTGCTGGTCCGCCCGGTCGCGCCACGCTTCTTTGTGGTCGGCGATGAGGCGGTGTTGGGGCTGATTATCCAGAACAACACCAAAGCGGCGCAGGAAGTTGAAGCGAAACTTGAGGCGACCGGATTGGAGATTGGGGAATGGCGAATAGCGAATGGCGAATGGAAAAATGAGGGAGCGCCGGCGCTGGAAGTCAAGAATGGCGAGCGCATCAAGGTTGAGTTCAAGGTGACGGTGACGGATGCGGAAACGGCCAGCCTGACCATGGGCGCGAAATCGGCCGATTATGGCGACGCGCTGACCTTTGATCTGCCCATCTATCGCTTTAGCACGCCCGAAACGGTAGCAACCGCCGGGGTGCTGGCCGAAGATGGCACTCGGACGGAAGGCATCGCCCTCCCGGCCAGTTTCGACCCGACCCAGGGCGACCTGACCGTGAGCGTGGACCCCAGCCTGGCCGCGGGCATGCGCGATGGGCTGACCTACCTGGAGCATTTCCGCTACGAGTGTACCGAGCAGACGGTCAGCCGCTTTTTGCCCAATGTCTTCACCTTCCGGGCTTACGAGCAGCTTAACATGAACAACCCGGAACTGGAAGAGAAACTGCCGGGGCTGGTCAGCGTGGGCTTGCAGCGGCTCTACAGCCAGCAGCACGTGGACGGCGGCTGGGGCTGGTGGGTGCTCGACGACAGCAACCCCTTCCTGACGGCTTACGTCCTGCTGGGGCTGGTCGAGGCCAAACGGGCCGACTTCCCGGTGGATGATTACGTCATCGAACAGGCGGTCTCTTATCTCGACGCCAGCCTGACCGCCCCGAAAGACATCGAGGACTCGTGGCAGGGCAACCGCCAGGCCTTCATCCTCTACGTGCTGGCCGAAGCCGGCTCCGGCGATTTGGGCCGCAGCATCGCTCTGTTCGACCAGCGGCAAAAGCTGGACATCTTTGGCCGGGCGTACCTGGCCATGGCCATCCACCTGCTGGACGACAAGGCCAGCCAGATTGACACCCTGCTCGACGACATCACCACTGCGGCCATTGTCAGCGCCACCGGCGCGCACTGGGAAGAAGAACAGGTGGATTACTACTCGATGAACACCGACACCCGCAGCACGGCCATCATCATCGCCGCCCTGTCGCGCATTCAGCCCGATCACCCGCTGCTGGCCAACGCCGTGCGCTGGCTGATGAGCGTCCGCGAGAACGGCGGCCACTGGGAAACCACCCAGGAAACGGCCTGGGCCATTATCGGCCTGACCGATTTTATGGTGGCCACCGGCGAACTGGAAGGCAGCTATGCCTGGAATGTCACGCTGAACGGTGAAGGAGTGGGCGAAGGCACGGTCAACGAAGAGAATATTGACGAAACGACGAAATTGAGATTGGAGATTGGAGATTTATTGACCGATGCCGTCAACCGCCTCGCGATTGAGCGCGACCCCCTCAGCGGCGACGTATCCGAGGAGTCGCCGGGGCGGCTGTACTACTCGGCTTATCTGACTTACTACAAGCCGGTTCAGGAAGTCAAAGCGCTGGATCGGGGCATTATTGTCTCGCGGCAGTATTTCCTCGAATCCCCCTCTCCCTCTCAGGGAGAGGGTCGGGGTGAGGGTCCGATCACTGAAGCCAAAGTGGGCGATGTTATCCGGGTCAAGCTGACCCTCATCGCCCCCAATGATCTGCACTACGTGGTGGTCGAAGACCCCTTCCCCGCCGGTACCGAGGGCGTGGACGCCAGCCTGGCCACCACCAGCGTGGTCGGCCAGCAGCCGGAGTTTACCCGCACCGACACCCGCAATCCCTGGGGCGGTGGTTACGGCTGGTGGTGGTTCTCGCACAGCGAGCTGCGCGACGAGAAAGCGGCGCTGTTTGCCACCTATCTGCCCGCCGGAACCTACGAATATACCTACTCCATCCGGGCCTCCATCCCCGGCGAGTTCCGGGTCATTCCCACCCATGCGGAAGAAATGTACTTCCCGGAGGTGTTTGGCCGGGGTGATGGCGGGCTGTTCAAGGTAACGGAGTGAGTACCTTGTAAATGATTTTTGTAAGAGAAATAAGGGAGTTCCGAGATTTAAATTAGCCAAAACGTGTTGCGTCTTGCGTGTTCCGTCTGCTTTGTCTCACCCAAGACGCAACACGCAACACGGAAATTGAGTAATTATTTTCGTATCTTCTCAATAATTCGGGGTAGGGGCACGGCCTTGCGCCTGCCCCACGAGGCGACCGCAAGGGTTCGCCCCTACAGATTGAGAAGATACTTATTTTCTTAGAAATGCTTAAACCGCCGCGAGAGGTTGTCTCTCGCGGCGG
>JAAUSP010000588.1 GCA_012032575.1 Anaerolineales bacterium
GTTGCTCATTCGGGAACTGCCCATTCAGGATGACGAAATTGATATCGCCTTTGACCAACCAAACAAGGATTGGTCCTCACGGCTGGCCCGGCCAACGCTCAACCTGTTTTGCATACCCTGCACGAGAACAAAGTCTTGCGCTCAACCCAGCCGCTGTGGGATCAAAAGGCTGAAACCAACGGCAAATCGGTCATCTTGCAGCGCCGCCCCATGCGGTTGGATTTGTTCTACCTGGTCACGGCCTGGGCGACTGAGCCGGAGGATGAGCATCGCCTGTTGGGGCGTTGCCTGGTGGCTCTCAGTCGCTACTCCCATCTGCCTGAGGAGCTAACCCCGGAATGGTTTAAGACCAAATCGAAACCCATTCCGCTGACCATTGCCCAGGAAGAGCATCTGAAATCTCCGCAGCCGGCCGATCTCTGGTCGGCCCTGGAGAACAAATGGCGGCCGGCTTTTACCTGTCTGGTCACCGTTGAGCTTGACCTGTATCAACCGTTCAGCTTGCCGCTGGTGCAGCATCGTGAGGTGGCGGTCGGGCAGTCGGCTAACCCAGGCCGGCGACAACTCACCGCCGAGCCACCCGCCGGCCATTTTTGGACGATTGGCGGCAATCTGCACACCGACCGCCCGCTGGAGGAAATTGGGCTGCGGCTGATTGAAACAGGTCAGGACATTCCAGTTCTGCCGGAGGGTAGATTTGTGGTGAGTAAGCTTAAAGCCGGCGATTATACCCTGGAAATCCGGTTCAAAGATAGCCCGCCGCGTCGCCATAAAATCGTTGTTCCGGCGGCGGATTATGAAATTGTGGTATGAAGCATGGAGTAAGAAGTAGGAAGTAAGGAGTAAATTATATCTCCCTACTCCCTTCCTCCTGCCTTCGATAAATCTTGTAGCTCTATTTATTAAGGTAGCAGATAGCAAGATACCCCTGTCTACCGTCTACTGTCTACCGTCTACTATTTTCTTAGGAGGTCATAATGCCAGAATATCTGTCACCAGGAGTCTACGTTGAAGAAGTGGATCGCGGTCCCAAGCCAATTGAAGGCGTGGGCACAGCTATGCCGGTTTTTGTCGGTTTTAGCGAAAAGGCCCAATACACCCAATTGATTGACGGTGAAAATATTACCACAGATGTGGTGGCCGGCCCAGTTAGTCACCAATTGGACCCAGTACGTCCAAACTTTCGGCAGTTTCATTGACGGTGCCTATCTGCCCCATGCCGTGTACGGGTATTTCTTGAATGGAGGTTCGCGTTGTTACGTCCTCAGCGTCAAAACTATTCCCAAAGCTCAGGCAACCCTCATGGGCAACGACGGCAAGCCCCAGTTGATAGCCCGTTCCAAACAGGCCGGTTTTGATGGGCTGCGGCTGCGGGTAAAAATTGAAGCACCACCGGCCCTGCCGGCCCCGGCTGCGCCGTCCAGGAAAGAAGCCAAGAGCGGCGAGGGCAAAGAAGAAGCAGCGCCTTCACTCGAAGCGGAATTACCGCCCCCGCCGCCCAATCAGCCGCAGTTTTTTAATCTTGTGGTTGAACGACAGAGCGTTTCCGGGGCGTGGCAAACCAAAGAGTTGCTGCGTGAGGTAGCCCTGGCTGAAGTTACAACGACGACCGGCAAAGAAGTCCGCCTGACCTTCAAAAACAACAAAGTTCCCCAATGGGTTGAGCTGCTGATTGCGGACCCCAAAGCGCCCTGGCCAAAATCTGGCCCAAAAGCCAGGAGCAGACGTTGAACATCGAGTCAACTCTGATTGCCCCGGCGATTTATACCGATTTTCAGGGCGATGTTTTGGAACGCACCGGCGTCGAGGGGCTGGAATCACTGGATGATGCCACGATGGTCTGCGTGCCGGACCTGATGACGCCCATGCCCGGCCAAAAGCTGGACCTGGAATTGGTCAAAGCCGTGCAAACCCTCATCATCGCTCACTGCGAGCGGATGGGCGACCGGGTGGCCATTCTGGATGCGCCGCCCAATATGAACCCGCAGCAAATCAACAAATGGCGCATGGACATCGCCGGTTATGACTCCAGCTATGCCACCCTGTACTACCCCTGGATTCAGGTGATGGACCCGGCCACCAACACCTCCAAGCTTATTCCGCCCTGTGGTCACATGGCCGGCGTGTGGGCGCGCAACGACAACACTCGCGGCGTCCACAAAGCCCCCGCCAACGAAGTGGTGGCCGGGGCCACCGGTCTGTATTACAACGTGACCAAAGGGGAGCATGATGTGCTCAACCCCAACGGGATCAATGTGATTCGCGCCTTCCCTGGCCGGGGTATTCGGGTGTGGGGCGCGCGGACGCTCACCAGCAACCCCTCGTGGCGCTATCTGAATGTGCGGCGCTTGTTTAACTACGTCGAAAAATCCATCGAGCGCGGCACGCAGTGGGTGGTCTTTGAACCCAACGAGCCGATGCTGTGGGGCCGCATTACCCGCGACGTGGGGGCCTTCCTCAGCACGGTCTGGGCGCAGGGGGCCTTGTTTGGCACCACCCCGGATCAGGCTTTCTACGTCAAGTGCGACGCCGAACTCAACCCGTCGGCCACGCGCGATCTGGGCCAGTTATTCATCGAGATTGGCATGTGCCCGGTCAAACCCGCCGAATTTGTCATCTTCCGCATCAGCCAGTGGGCTGGGCCAGGTTGATAGTCGGGAGTAAGGGGTAGGCAGTAAGAATTGAAAAGCCCTACTACCTACTACCTACTACATTTGAATTAACCTAAACATTTTTAGAGAGGAGTAATATTTATGCCAAGTGCAGTTGATACCGAACGTGAAGATCCCCTGGTTGGCTTTCTGTTTGCTCTGGATATTCAGGGTGTCATTACCGGCTACTTTACCGAATGTTCCGGTATTGGTTCGGAGTCAGAAATTGCCGAATCAAAGGTAGTCAGTGAAAAAGGGGTGCAGGTTGTCCTCAAGGTGCCAGGCCGGCTCAAATGGGGAGATATTACCCTCAAACGCGGCCTGACCTCTAACATGGAATTGTGGGAATGGCGCAAGATGATTGAAGATGGTGATGTGAAGGGCGCCCGCAAAAACGGCACCATCACCATGTTTGACCAGAGCCTGACCCCCAAGGCCAAATGGGAATTTAAAAACGCCTGGCCGTCAAAAATCTCAGGCCCCAGTCCCAAATCGGATGGCAATGATTTGCAAATTGAAGAAATCTCCATCGTCCACGAATATATTACTAGGGTAAAGGCTTAATAACTGATGAACAGCCTGCAGACTGAATACGAATTTAACTTGCCGCGAGGTTACATTGACCAGGAGGGCAATCTGCACCGGCATGGGGTAATGCGCCTGGCTACGGCCATGGATGAAATCATTCCCCTGCAAGACCGGCGCGTGCGTGACAATCAAGCATATTTGGCGATTGTGCTGCTGTCGCGGGTGATCACCAAACTGGGGACACTCCCGGCGATCACCACCAACGTCATCGAAAACCTCTTCGCCGCCGACCTGGCCTACCTGCAGGCTTTTTATCGCCAAATCAATGAAGAAGGACTGACCCTCATCCCGGTGACTTGCCCGGACTGCCAGCGAAAGTTCGAGGTAGACCTGGCGAGCCTGGGGGGGTCGTAGGCTACCCCCTCGAGCAATTGTACGAGGAGGTAGCCTACGTCGCCTATCATTTCCATTGGCCCCAGTCCGAAATTCTGGACATGGAACACCGGAATCGCCGGCGCTGGGTTCAGGAAATTGCCAAAATCAATCGCAGATTTAACGAGGCGCGACCGTAGAAAATGTCAGTTACAGCAGTCAACCCGGTGTGGCGAACCGACCCTATGCCAGGATACGGTTTTGCCGTGTTGCTGGATAAGATTGTCAGGGGTGGTTACCGAGTGCAGCGGGATAAGTGTTGAGCGTGAGGTCATCTCTTATGCCGAAGGTGGAGTCAACGATCATATCCACCAACTGCCGGGTCGGGTTAAGGCCGCTCATGTGACCCTTAAACACGGTTTAGCCGGCAATGAACTGTGGAAATGGTTCCAGCAGGGTCAGTATAACGGCCAGGTAAAACAGCATCACGTCTCGATTGCCATCATTAATGGCAGCCTGATCCCCCTCACCCTGTGGAACCTGCTGGATGCTTATCCGGTCAAGTGGAGCGGCCCTGGCCTTAAGACCGACAGCGGGGATGTGCTCATCGAAGAAATTCAGTTGGCTTACGAGGGCAGCAGCGGCGGCAGCCTGGGGATTGGCATCCAAAGAAAGCCGGACGGACTGTCCGTCTCGCCCCAGCCACAGATTGATCCAACTATCAATCTGCCGGCCCTGGCCGCCAAAGTATACGCCCTGTTTCAAGCCGATTTGCGGGTAGAACGGGAACGGTTGGGCTATAAATAAAAGGAGTAGATCATGCCGGTAGCCATTGTTGGCCCTAAATTACGCACGGACCCTATCCTGGGGTATGGATTTGCCATCCTTATGTTTGGCTATGTGAGAGGCTGGTTTACCGAGTGCAGCGGCCTGAGCGTTGAACGCGAGATCAAAGAAGTGCCCGAAGGCGGCCGGAATAATTATGTGCATCAACTACCGGGCCGGGTGAAACAAAGCCGGATTACCCTTAAGCATGGTCTGGCCGGTAATGAACTCTGGAAATGGTTTCAAAAAGGTATGTATGACGGAAAAGTTCAACGCCGCACCATTTCGATTGTGCTATATAGCTCGGATTTACACATCCATAAATGGTGGGATGTAAAAGATGCTTTCCCGGTCAAGTGGAGCGGTCCAGCCCTCAACACCAGCGGCCATGAAGTTAGTGTGGAAACATTGGAACTGGCTCATCATGGGCTGAGTTTGACCGATGGCTCCCTGCTCAGTGACGCTTTAAGTTTGCTTGGCTAAGACGGTAT
>JAAUSP010000589.1 GCA_012032575.1 Anaerolineales bacterium
CAATGGGCTGAGCCGGGCGGCGCGGATGGCCGGATAGATGCCAAAAATCAGGCCGCTGGCCAGGCTGATGCCCAGAGCCAGTAAAATTACCTCGGGTTGAATTAAGATTTTCAGGGGAAATTCCGGCGTGGAGAGCGGCTCTACCAGGTCGCTGACAAGGTAAGTTAAGGCCAGCCCCAACCCGCCCCCCAACAGGCAAAAAACCAGCGATTCGGTTAGAAATTGCAGCAGAATATCGGCGTGATGCGCCCCGATGGCTTTGCGCAGGCCGATTTCGCGGGTGCGTTCGGTCACGGACACCAGCATAATATTCATAATGCCAATACCGGCCACCAGCAGGCTGATCGAGCCGATGGACCCCAGAAAAATGGTCAGGGTGTTGGAAATATCCTGGGCCATTTCGATCATGTCCATTTGGGATTGAATATAAAAATTGTTCCGCTCGTCGGCTTTTAGGCCGCGCAGCAGCCGCAGCGTTACCTCGATTTGGGCTTTGGCTGCGTCCAACTGCGCGGCATCGCCGACCTGCACGATAATGGAGGATAGCTCGCGGCTGCCCTCGCGGCGCGGCGCATTGAACAAAGTTTCCTGGGCGGTAGACAGGGGAACGATGATTTGACGATCCGGGCCATAATAATCAAAGCCGCCTTTCTCCGCCAGCACCCCGACCACCAGCAGCGTTTCCTGTTTAAGCGTCAGGGTTTGGCCGATGGGATTTTGGCCGTTAAAGAAATCCTCGGCTGTTTTTGCGCCCATCACCGCCACCGGCGCGCGCCGGGCCCACCCTCATCGGCGCTGATAAACCGCCCGGCGGCCAGACTTAAATCCTTGACAGCCAGGTAATGTTCGGTGGTGCCCAGAAACGACAGGTTTTGGAGCAGTCCGGCTACCACAACATCGGTGTCGCGCTGGGAAACTGGGACCACAGCAGCCAGGGCCGGGTTAAAACGGGGTCGGCCAGGGCGGCTACCTCGGCGTTGGTAAAAGGGGTATCGGCCTGAAGCTCCAACAGGTCAAGACTGCCGCTGTTACTGACCTCGGTCATAATGTCATCCGACATCCCTTGTCCCAGCCCCACCATACTCACCACCGCCGCCACGCCAATGATGAACCCCAGCAGAGTCAGGATGGCCCGTAACTTGTAAGTTAAGATGCTCTCAATGGCTACCTGTAAATATCGAAATAGTTTCATAGATAGAAATGTCCAAATTATGCTTTACCGTTCAGCGTATCGCTGATAATATTGCCGTCACTCAGGGTAATGAGCCGCCGGGCGTGATGGGCCACCTGGAGATCGTGGGTGACGACAATAACGGTTAGATTTTGTTGGTGGAGTTCATCAAACAGATCGAGCACTTGTTGCCCGGTTTTACTATCCAGAGCGCCGGTGGGTTCATCGGCCAGCAGAATTTTGGGCTTGTTGACCAGGGCGCGGGCAATGGCCACGCGCTGCTGCTGCCCGCCCGAAAGTTCTTCGGGTTTGTGATTGGCTCGCTCCGCCATACCCACTTTTTCCAGAGCTTCCAACGCCAAATTTCTACTCTTGGAACCCGGCAGGCCGGCATAAAACAGGGGCAGTTCCACCTGCCGCCGGGCGTTCACCCGGGCCAGCAAGTTAAAGCGCTGAAACACAAAGCCGATTTCCCGATTCCGCAGCGCTGCCAGGCTACGCTGGCTTAATTGGCTGGTCTCTGCCCGTGCAGGTGATAGGTTCCGGCGCTGGGCCGATCCAGCAGCCCCAGCATATTCATCAGCGTGCTTTTGCCGGAACCGCTGGCCCCCATAATCGCCACATATTCCCCCGCCCGGATGGTCAGAGAAACTTCGCGCAGGGCAAAAACTTCACTTTCGCCCATGCGGTAAACTTTTTGCAGACCTTTGATTTCAATCAGGGGAAATTCAGAGGCAATGGATACGGTGGAATTCATCGGCAAGTGAAACCCTCGGTTATGGCGGTAATCAGTGAGCAATAATCGGTTATCAGTTTAACTGTGTCTGATAAGTGATCACTACTCGCTGTTCACTTGTCAGTGTAAAGCGCAAATCTGAAGAATTTGTGGGGGAAATCTTGGGGGTTCCTGAAGGTTGGAGTTAACACGAAAAATTTAGTGAAAATTCGTGTAATTCGTAACGAAAATTCTGTTTGGCCGAAGGCGGCTCGTCCGGGTTAGGTTTGAAGAGGCGAAAATCGGGCGAAGAGGCGAGGACGCGCTGAAGCGAAGATTCGAGGCCACTTCAGCGCGTCTGTTTTTTTTGGGTCTTACCGTCCCATCCAGCCCCCATCCACGGGGATGATGACACCGTTGACATAATCGGAAGCGGTGGAAGCCAGGAATAGGGCCGCGCCTTTCATATCCTCCGGCAGACCCCAACGCGCCGCTGGAATGCGGTCGAGGATTTGCTGGTTGCGGGCCGGGTTATTAATCAGGGCTTCGTTCATTTCCGTATTCATATAGCCGGGAGCGATGGCATTCACATTGACTCCGCGTTTGGCCCATTCGTTAGAAAGAGCCATCGTCAGCCGGGCCACGCCGCCTTTGGCGGCGGCATAAGCCGGCACAGTCAGTCCGCCGCTAAAACTTAACAGTGAGGCAATATTGATAATTTTGCCTTTGCCTTGGGCCAGCATGACCCGTCCGGCCAGTTGGTCGAGCATAAACATTGAAGTCAGATTGACCTCCAGCACAAAATCCCAGGTTTCCAGAGGGAATTCCTCGGCTGGAGCGCGGCGCTGGACGCCGTGGCTGACAATCAAAATATCCAGGCCGCCAAGCTGATTGAGGCTTTCGTCGAAGGCCCGCTGGAGTTGGGTCCGGTCCCCCAAATCGGCCTGAATCGGGACAGCCCGCCGCCCGGTCATCTGGCTCAACTCGGCTGCCGTGTTTACAACACTCTCCGAGGAGCCGATAATGGCAGTTTCCGCCCCAAATTCAAGCATAGCCTGAGCCATGGCCCGGCCCAGCCCCCGGCTTCCGCCGGTGACCAGCGCTTTTTTGCCGCTTACATCAAATAGATTCATGCTTCCTTTTCCTTGTGCAGTTTCACAATCGTGTTGCGTGTTGCGTGTTCCGTTCATCTTACGCAAGACGCAACACGCAACACGAACATTTGATAACTATTTCCCGGAAAATGCCTTATGATTTCGATATTCTGCCAGGATTTGATCCACCACCCACGCGGTTCGTGCGCCGCTTGCGCCGGTGCTGGGGCAAATGCCCACGCCGTTCAACTCGTCCACAATCGTTTGAATCATCGGTTGGTGGACATGCGCTGGATCGCCCACGGCCAACTCTTGCGCGCCGTCGGCAGTGGTGACAATGATCGGGTCAGGTTTAAACGAGGCAAATGAAATTTTGCCTTCGGTACCCACAATCTCCGTCCGGTCAACTTCCTGAAACGCGGTGAAGCACCACGTCCCCACCCCCACCACGCCGGAGTCAAACTCAAAAATTCCGGCCACCTGGTCTTCGGCAGGGTAGAGGCCACCCTGATTGACCGCCAGCCCGCGCACGGTGTGGACGGGGCCAAAAAGGTAATCCAGAAAATCGAGGGTGTGCGACCCCATATCCACAAAAATTCCCCCGCCGGACAGCTCCGGGACGACCCGCCAGGGCAGGTTTTGAGGGTCAAACAAATCGGGACGCGGGGGCAGATGCAGGGTAATAGTCACCGTGCGCGGCTCGCCAATGGTCCCGGCCTCGATCAATTCCTTGACCTTGAGAAAGCGTGGCAGCGCTCGCCGATAAAAGGCCACCCACAACGGCACGTTGGCCGCCCGGCAGGCGAAAATCATTCCTGGCAGTCGGCCCAGGTCAAGGCCATTGGCTTTTCCACGTAGACCGGTTTGCCGGCGGTGGCGCTCATCAGGGTGTACTGCTTGTGGGCATAGGGCGGGGTGGCGATGTAAACCGCGTCAACCTCCGGGTCATGAATGAGCGCGGCGGCATCATCGTACCAGCGGGGCACATTGTGTCGCTCGGCATAATCTTTAGCCAGCGCCCCATTGCGGCGCATCACCGCCACCAGGCTGGAATTGTCCGCTTTTTGAAAGCCGGGACCGCTTTTGACCTCGGTCACATCGCCGACGCCGATGATCCCCCAGCGAATAGTACGCATTTCCACCTCCCGATTTAGGCCGCAGGGAAAATAACTGAACTTTGGCACTCTGCTGCCCATCGGCGGCCACTGCAAAGGCATCGGCCACCCGGTCGAACCCAAATTGATGGGTGATGAGCGGGGTCACGTCTATTCGTCCCGACGCCAGATAGTCAACAGCCCAATCAAAAGCCATGCCGCTGCGGAAACAGCCCACCAGAGTCAGCTCTTTTGACATCACTTTGTTGGCCTGCACCCCCACCTCGCCGGTGGGCAAAAAGCCAACCTGGACCACTGTCCCGCCTTTGACGGTCGCCAGAATGGCCGTGTTTAGCGCCCGCAGGCTGCCCGACGCCTCAAAGGTGACATCGAAGAGCATGTCGCCTCTGGCTAAAGCCTGCGCTTCGAGCGAGTCCTGCCCCACGTTGATGGTCAAATCTGCGCCGCACTGCCTGGCCCGGTTGAGCCGTTCGTCCAGAATATCGGTGATGGCCACAGACTTGGCCCCCATCGCCCGCGCCACCAGCAAAATGAGGCTGCCAATCGTGCCGGCCCCGGCCACCAGCACCGATTTGCCCATCAGCGATCCGGCCCGGTTGACCGAATGAAGTCCAATCGCCAGCGGCTCGGCCATCGCGGCGACGCCCGGATTAAACCCGGCGGGGAAGGCGCAGCACTGCCGTTCCTGGCCAAAACATATTCCTGGTAAGCTCCATCGGTGTGGGGCATGGTGCTGGCCGACCCCCAAAACCGTACGTTG
>JAAUSP010000590.1 GCA_012032575.1 Anaerolineales bacterium
GTCGGCCGGATTGTGGCCAAGCCGGTTGCCCAAGGTGAGGAGGTAGTCGTCCGCAAAATGATGACCCTCAGCCTGGTTTTCGATCACCGCCTGGCCGACGGTGCGCCCGCCGCCCGTTTCTTGGATTACATCTGTGAGCTAATCGAGGAACCGTATTTGCTGTTTTTGACGACTCGTTAAAAGACGCGAGGGCGTGAGGAGGCGAGGAGGCGAAGAATCTTTCGTCTCCTCGCCTCACGTTTCCTCGCCTCATTTTCTTATTTCTGTGACAGCACAATTTTAAGCCCCAGCCCAATCAGCAGCACCCCAAAAGCCGTCTCGATCCAGCGGTAGCCGCGCCGGTACCACTCTTTGAAGCGACGCAGTGAAAACGACATCGCCACCAGCGAATACCACAGCCAGGAAATGATTGGCAGCAGAACCACCAGAGTCAGCTTGATGGACAGTGGCGTATTGGTCGAGATAACGGTAGTAAAGATAGCCAGCCAATACAACGCTGCTTTGGGGTTGGTCAGGCAGGTGAGCAAGCCGATGCCGTAGGCCCGTCCCGGCGACATGGTTTCAGACTGCCCCGCTTGCAGCCCGGTCCAATCCGGCTGTTTTGATTTCGCCAGCAGCGCTTTCACCCCCAGAAAAATCAAATAGGCCGCGCCCGCGTACTTGATCAGGTTATACAGCCAGACCGACTCGGCCACCAGAGCCGACAACCCCAGAAAACCCAGAGTGATATGGATGAGCGTTCCGGTCGCCACGCTGGCCGTGGTAGACAAGCCTGCCGGTCGGGAATAGCTCAAGCCATGTTTGGCGCTGATAAAAAAGTTTGGGCCGGGAGTGGCGACCGCAGCCAGGTGGATGCCGACAATAGTGAGAATAGGGATCACAAAATTCATAAAATGCCTCTAAACAGATTTTATGGGAGGGGTAACTACTCACCCCTCATGTCATTTCGAGGCTGAAAGCCGAGAAATCTTCGAGGCCGTTGCCTCTGCAAATCACGGATTAGGAGATTTCTCGCTCCTAACGTCGCTCGAAATGACATGGCTGAGTAGTTACTGGGAGGGATTCTTTAGCCATGGTTGGATTAAAAGCAAATACCGGCCCATCCTGACATGTTAGCCAACCCTGCCCCACTTCGCAACTGCCACAGAGACCAATCCCACAGCGCATGTGGCCTCCCAGCCTAATTGAATGGGCAGGTTCTCCTGACCCGCCATCTCCGCCACCGCTTGCAGCATCCCCACCGGACCGCAGGTAAAAACGGCCTGAGGACGCTCGACTGACCCGGCCAGAAGCAATCTCAAAGCATCCGTCACCCGGCCTCGCTGTCCCACCGAACCATCCTCCGTCGTCACCAGCGGCGACAACCCCAGGGCAGCAAAATCTTCAACCAGGAGCAGGCTGGCGGCGGTTCGCGCGCCGATAATCACCGACGCTTGTAACCCTCTCACCTGGGCTTCTTGCGCCAGAAACAGCAGCGGCGCAACGCCGTACCCTCCCCCCACCAGGGCGATGTGCTTGACTCCCTGCGCCGGCAGCGGCAGCTCATACCCCTGGCCCAACGGCCCCGCAGCCAGAGCGAGTCGCCCACCTGCAAACGATGCAGCGCCTGGCTCAACGGTCCCACCGCCGCAATCGTCAAGCGGATAGGGTCGGCGTGGGCCAGGCTGAAAGGCTTGTCTTCATGCCCCGGCAGCCAGGCCATCACAAACTGACCCGGCTTCGCCACCAGCGACCCGTCCAGGCTGAATGTTTTGGTCGCGCCATTTTCCGTTTTGATGTCCGTAATGATAAAAGGCTGGGGAATTCCGATAGCTGGCATAGACTCTCTGATTAAGATAAGGCTAAGGCTGAGGCTGAGGCTGAGGCTAAGAAATGCCCTACTTAGCCTCAGCCTTAGCCTTAGCCTCTCTGTCGTAGCGCTTCCACGGACAGAATCCGCTGTTCTTCCATAAACTCGACCAACTCCTGGCCGATTTGCTCCAGCGCCGCCACCCCGCGATAGTAAACCGCCGACCCGACGCCCACCATCGTAGCCCCGGCGATCAGCATTTCCGCCGCATCCCGGCCCGTAGAAACGCCGCCTGTGCCAATAATCGGGACGGAGACGGCCTGAGCAATTTCATACACACAGCGCAGGGCAATCGGCTTGAGCGCCGGCCCGGAAATCCCGCCGACCCGGTTCGACAAAACGGGCTGACCGGAAACCGGCTCGATCACCATGCCCGGCATCGTATTGATGGCGGTAATGGCATCGGCCCCCGCCTCGACCACGGCGGCGGCAATGCGGGCAATATTGGGCACATTGGGCGCTAATTTGATGGTAACCGGGCAGGCAACGGCGTTTTTGACCGACTCCGTCACTGCGGCAGCGCTTTCACACGTGCCGGCAAAAGGCGTGCCGAACTCATCGCCCACGTTAGGACACGAGATATTGACCTCGATCAAATCGGGCTGGGCGCTCGCCACAGTTTGGGCTACCTGGGCAAACTCGGCTACAGTTCCGGCAAAGATGCTGGCAATCAGCGGGACGCCGAGGGGTCGGAGCTGCTTTTGGGTTTCGGCCAGCAGGTGGGCTTCCTCTTCCGCGCCGGGGTTGGTCAGGCCGATGGCATTGATCAGCCCATGCCCCCAATCCAGCGCTACCGGGTTGGGATGTCCCGCCCGTGGAGTCGGGCCGCAGCTTTTAGCCGTGACCATGCCCGCCCCATGCCGGGCCGCTCGAGTCATCAACCCCGCACTGGTCCCGATAATCCCCGAAGCCAACACCAACGGACTGTGGAGTTTAAAGTTTAAAAAACTGCATGCCAACATTGGATGAGTCATAACCGAATTATGCTTCTTATCTCCGAAATGTCATTGCGAGGTCGTAGGCCGAAGCAATCCCCCCATCCGGGCCAGGAGACTGCTTCGCCTGCGGCTCGCAGTGACATGAATCAAGCTTACGCCTTGCCCAACACTGCCGCCAGCACCGCCATCCGAATATACATCCCGTTTTTCACCTGGCGGAAATAGGCCGCCCGCGGGTCGCTGTCTACGGTGTAATGAATTTCGCCCACGCGCGGCAGGGGATGCATGACGATCATCTTTTGCTTGGCTTTGGTCAAAAGGTCCGGCGTAATTTCGTACAGGTTTTTGACCTCTTCGTACTGGGCCAGATCAGAAAAGCGCTCTTTTTGTACGCGGGTGACATACAAGACATCGGTATCGCCAATCACATCGGCCACATCATGCGTTTCACGCACGTCGAGACCGGCGTCAATCACTTCATTCATAATCATTAGCGGCAGCCGCAAAATCTCCGGGGAAACAAAACGCAGACTAACTCCGTACTGGGTCAGTAACTTGGTCAAAGAGTGAACCGTCCGCCCGTAGCGCAAATCGCCCACCATCGCAATCTTGAGGCCGTCAATCGTCCCCAGTTCTTCCTGGATGGTGAACAAATCCAGCAACGCCTGGGTCGGGTGCTCGCCGACGCCGTCGCCGGCATTGATGACAGGGACATTCGCATAATCAGCGGCTATTTGAACTGAGCCGGTTTCGGGGTGACGCAGCACAATCGCGTCGGCGTACTGTTCCAGGGTGCGGATGGTATCGGCCAGGGTTTCGCCTTTGCTGACCGAGCTGAACTGCACGCCCTGGGTAATGGGAATAACGCTGCCGCCCAACCGCTCCATCGCGGCGATGAAAGAGGCGCTGGTCCGGGTGCTGGGTTCGTAGAAGAGACAGGCCAGAATATAGCCGCGCAGCAAATCGGTGCTGCCGACCCGCCCGACCATCTCGCGCATTTCGTGGGCGCGGCTGAAAATATAGGCCAGCCTGTCCCGGTCAAACTGGGTGACTGAAAGAATATCCTGGCCGGTCAACCCGTTGCTGTGCCTGGGAGATTTAACCAGATTGTCATAGTTGAATAAAGGCTCTAACATACTTGCTTGCATTACATTTCCTCTTGTTTATATACTACTTTTCACCTGGGCGACCTGCTCAGCGGAAATTCGACCGGCCTGATATAGTGTCTCCAGAATTTGAGATAATTGAAGGACCGCGTGCAGGCGATACCCCTGAGCCGCCAGCGCTTCGCGTCCGCCCTGTTCCCGGTCAATCAAAACCACCACGTCCGACACTTTCAGCCCGGCGGCGGTGAGCGGCTCGATGGCCTTGAGCACGCTGCCGCCGCTGGTGACAAGGTCCTCCAGCACTGCTACTCGCTCCCCGGCCTTGAAGACCCCCTCGATGGTTTTGCCGGTGCCGTAACTTTTGACTTCCTTGCGCGGATACAGCAGCGACTTGGACATGGTCAGGGCCACGGCTGTACCCAGGGGCAAGGCGGCATAGGGTACTGCCGCCAGGTGATCGAAAGTGAGGGGACGCAGCAAGCCGGCATAAGCTTCGGCGGCCAGCTTGAGCAAAGCAGGGTGTGAGATCAGGCGGCGCAAATCCAGGTAGATCGGCGAGGATTGGCCGGAAGCCAGGGTAAATTGACCAAACTGGACACAGCCCAACTCGTGCAGGCCCAGGATCAGGGTTTGCTCCGCGTCGGGCGGGGTGGGAGGGGGACTGTAGGGTGTCCGGTCGGCTATTGTCCGGTTGACCGTTTCACGCAGAGCCAGCAGCGCCGCTCGCGGGTCCGGGGCGTAGATCACGCTGCGAGAGACGGGAATAATCAAGCCTTGCCCATTTCTGTCCAGCCCGACGGCCAGGGTAGCGGCCAAATCGCCGCCCTGAGCGCCCACGCCGGGAGCCAGCACCCAGTGACCTTGGCCGGAGGTCAATTGGCGCAACCGGGCCAGCGCGTGTGACTGGGTCGCGCCGACCACGAAGCCAATCTGGGTTGGGCTGCCCCATTGGTCGGGCC
>JAAUSP010000591.1 GCA_012032575.1 Anaerolineales bacterium
GCTGCCGGGGCCGATGTGCGCGTCCCCAACACCCCTCACCGCCGCGACCGCGAAGATGGGGGCGTTATATCGAGCCACGTTCGATGCAGCCCTAACCAGCAACCCTGATTGGCTGCTACTGAGCAGTTTTAATGAGTGGGTGGAAGGAACCTATATCGAGCCAGGTGTGCAATATGGGGACAAATATCTGGAGCTGACCAAAGAATTTGTGACTATCTTTAAAGATAAGTAACTCAAGCGTCTCTCCGTTTAGGGGTGTCATTTCGAGCAATAGCGAGAAATCCCTCCAAACTTGTTGGGCAAGCACAACTTTCAGGGATTTCTCGGCCTCTGGCCTTGAAATGACATGTCAACTGAGGTAACCTCTTAATGTTTACCAACCAAATACGGGGATAACGGTCAGCAGGCCCAATGTCAGCAGATGTAAGGTTTGATCAACCATGATGCGGACCATCTCGCGGTCGCTCTGGCCGTAAAAGCGCATCCAGACCTGGACCAGATTGGTGGCGTCAATGAGCCAATGCGACACAAAAACAATCACTCCGAGGGCCAGGGCCAGGTTCAGGTCCAGAGGGCGCGGGTGACGGAGCCAGACCATGATTAAAATCATCGCCGTGTAGGTTAAAAAATGAGTCATTCCGGCCAGGGTAATCAAGCCCTGCCTTTTGCCCCGCGCCATCCAATCATTTTGCAGCAACCAATCACCCAGCAAGTGACCGAGCAGTAACCAGCTAAACATGTCCATGTGCGCCTGCCTTACAGAATTTGGGTAAACCCCTTGCCAAACCTGCTAAAACCACTCATAATAATCTTCGGGCTGGCGGTTGGGGCAAGGAAATCAAGTTGGTCAGATTATACTGCTAAACTTCAACAGAGACTATCTGCTAGCAGACAGCCGCGTGTCGTTTGGAGGATAGCTTTGTTATTGTTATTGGCGGATAATAAAGTGGCTGTGGTTTTGGGGTGCGTTCACGCCCGTTGAAAGGAGCTAACATGCCAGCGCCTCCGGCCGAAATCCCGGCCCTCCATCTGGCCTTTTTGCGCGAGGTTCCTCTTTTTGCGGCTCTGAGTGAAGAAAATCTGCGGGTGCTGGCGCACGATTTTCGGGCCAGGGAGTACCGGGCCGGTGAAATTATTTTTCACCAGGGGGACCAAAGCCAGGATTTGTATTTGGTACTGAAGGGCAAAATCCGCGTTTTTTTGCTCAGCCCCAACGGCGAAGAAACAACCATTGTGCTGCTCTCCCGCTATCACCTCCTGGGTGAGTTTGCCATTATAGACGGCCAGCCCCGCTCAGCCACGGCCAAAGCGATCAGCGCCTGTACCCTGCTGGAAATATCCCAGTCTAAATTTTTGCGTCACCTGGAACAGACGCCAGGGCTGGCCCTGGCCCTGTGCAAACTACTGGTCGGCAAAGCCCGCTGGACCTGCATGTATGCCGAAACCATCGCCCAACTCGACGCGGCAGGCCGGCTGTTGCATTTGCTCTTACTTTACAATGATGAGTTCGGCCAGATCGAAGAAGGGGGCCGGCGCTCTGTGCTAGATTTGGGCCTCAACCAGACCGACCTGGCCTCGCTGGTGGGGGCGCGCCGGGGCTGGATCAACAGCATCCTGCAAGACTGGCGCAAGCGCGGCCTGGTTGAGTACGACTCCGGCGTCATCACCCTGCTCGACCTGCCGCGCATCCAGCAAGAGCGCAACCGGCGGATTGCCGCTCACGAATAGGGTTGGAGAACCGGTGCGCCTGGCCGGTCAGGGAAATATTCGTAGAATCAGGTGTTTTGTGCTACAATAGTTGGCAAATAATTAAAAGCGGGTGTGAGGTAAGCGAATATGGAAAAGACAATTGAGCTTGCCAGGCCGGCGCCCGCCGTTGCGGTTATTCACTATCCTGAATCGGACGGACAACCCATCGGAGAGACTGATTTTCACATCACGGTTATTCTCTATTTGCGCCAGGCACTGCGCCATGTTTTTCGTCAGGCTGAACAAATCTATGTGGCCGCCAATATGCTCTTTTATTTTGAAGAAGGCAATCCGGCGGCGTTCAGATCGCCCGACGTTTTTGTGGTCAAAGGGATTCCCCGGCACAATCGGCGGGTCTACAAACTGTGGGAGGAAAAGGTAGCGCCCTGCGCTATCTTTGAGATTACTTCGCGCAGCACTCGTCTGGAAGACCTGGGCACAAAGCGCGCACTGTACGAAATGCTGGGAGTCCAGGAATATATTCTTTTTGACCCGCTGGATGAATACCTTTCCCCCCGTTTCCAGGCTTTCTCGCTGAGGGGGGAGTATTATCAACCTATGGCCCTTCTGCCGGATGGGACGCTGCGCAGCCAGGAAATAGGCATAATCCTGCAGCCCGAAGGGAATTTTTTGCGGGTGATTGATCCAGGCACCGGCGCGGCTGTTCCAACCCTGGATGAAGCCGTTGACCTGGCCTATATGGAAGCGGAACGCGCCCGAATGGAAGCAGAACGCGCTCAAGCCGAAGGGGAACGCGCCCGAATGGAAGCAGAACGCGCCCAAGCCGAAGCTCAGCGAGCCGATACCGCCGAAGCTGAGGTGGCCCGGCTGCGGGCAGAACTGGCCCGGCTACAAGGAAAAAATTTAGACCAAGAATAAGAAAAAACTTGCTTGGGGAAATAAAAACAGCCTGTTGAAGTTCACCTCAACAGGCTGTTTTTATCTTTCCGGGTTTCGATGCTCATTCTCGCCCGTAGGGAAACCAAAACGGCTTCGGCTCGTCGCTGAAATCCCAGTGGATGTGCTTGGTTCCAGGAACTCTCCAGCCCCTCTTCGCCCAACTCGCGGGCATTGCCGCTCATCTTCATCCCGCCGAAAGGCCCGGCGTAATTGTCGGTCAGCGGGTCATTAATCCAGACGGTTCCGGCGCGGACTTCCTCAAAAAAGCGTTTGGCCAGACGCGGGTCATTGGTGCGGATGACGGCCCCCAGCCCGTACTCGCTGTCATTGGCTAACTCAATCGCTTCGTCAAAAGTGCGATAGGTCATAATCGGGATGGTCGGGCCAAAAGTTTCCTCGCGCATAATCTTCATCGAGTGGTTGACATTGACCAGCACCGTCGGCTCGTAGAACCAGCCGCGCGCCAACTTTTCCGGCACTTTGCCGCCGGTCAGGATTTTGGCCCCTTTGGCCGCAGCGTCGGCTACGTGACCGGCCACCTTCTCGCGGTAGGCTGGCGCGGCCAGCGGCCCCATATCGGTCTGGCGGTCGAGACCCGAACCCAGGCGCAGCCCGGCTACAAAATCGCTTATCGCCCCGGCAAAGGTTTCGCCCATCTCCTGCGGCACATAAACGCGCTCGGTCGAGGTGCAAACCTGCCCGGCATTAATCAGCGCGGCATAAGCCACGGCTTCCACCGCTGTCTCGATATCGGCGTCGGGGGCGATGACAAAGGGGTCTTTACCACCCAATTCCAGGTGCAGCCGCTTGACCCGTTTGCTGGCCAGCCCGGCAATTCGCTGCCCAATAGCCGTCGAGCCGGTGAAGGCGATCACCGGCACATCGGGGTGCTCGACCAGCACCTCGCCCACGCGGTCGCCGCGCCCGGTAAGGACGTTGATAACTCCGGGCGGGAAATGGTCGAAAACAATTTCGGCCAGGCGCAGGGTTGACAGCGGGGTGTGGTCGGACGGTTTGATGATAACCGTATTGCCGGCAGCCACCGCCGGGGCCACCTTCCAGATCATCAGCAGCAGCGGGAAGTTGAAGGGGACGATACAGGCGACCACACCATACGGCTCTTTGATAATGAAGTTGAACTGCGACCGCTCGCTCGGCGGCAGCACCCGCCCGCGCTGGTTGCGGATGATCCCGGCATAATACTCCAGCGTGCCGATAGTCCACTCGACTTCCTCTTCATTTTCGGAGATGGCCTTGCCCTCTTCCAGGGTCAGCAGTTCCACCACCTCGTCAAAGTGCTCGCGCAGTTTGCGGGCGGCCTCTTGCAGCATTTCGGCCCGTTCCAGGGCCGAAGTCCAGCGCCACTCGTTGAAGGCGCGTTTGGCCGCCGCAATGGCTTTGAGCGCGTCTTCGGCGCTGCCGTTGGGGATGCGGTCAATGATTTCTTCGGTGGCCGGGTTGAAAACCTCGATGGTTGCGCCGTCGCTTGCTTCGACCCATTCGCCGTTAAGATACATGGGTTTCATGAAAGGTGACTCCTTTGAAGAATAATGATGCGATGAGACGTGAGGCGAGGAGGCGAAGAACTGCTGCGCGTCCTCGCCTCACCAGTCAGCTAACTTCTTCGGCCAGCATGTCGGCCAGGGTGAGCATGTACAGCGTTACATCTTCAACCTTGTTGCGCTGCAGGTAGCGCCGGCCTCCTTCCAGCCGATCCAGCACCCGCGTATCCGAAAGATTTTCCAGGTGGATTACATCCCGGTGGCTAAAGCCGACATTCTCCAGGATCACAAATAAATCGTCCACCTTGTGACCGGTGCCGGCGCAGTAATCTTGGGCATACTCGCTCCACTCGGCCAGCTCAAAATCCACCGACTGGGCAATTTCGCGGTCGTTCATTTGGGTGACGGTTTGAACCAGGTGGCCGCAGTTGCAGCGGGCCATATGACCCCACTCGTATCTGGCTCCGTCGGTCAGACGCACGGCGGTTTCACGCAGGGCATTGATTAATTCTGGATTATTTTGCGCCATTCATTATCTCCTTCCAACACTGTTTTGTAACTTAGGCAACGCCAAGAAAATAATTACTCAACATTCGTGTTGCGTCTTGCGTGTTCCGTCTGTTTGATCTTACGCACCACGCACCACGCAACACGTTTTGGTTAATTTAAATCTTGGAACTGCCTTACACCCTTAACT
>JAAUSP010000592.1 GCA_012032575.1 Anaerolineales bacterium
TTGAAGGGTAGCGGTAGCCTCCCCCCCCGAATCCCCCATCAGTTCGTAAACAATGTGTAGTTTATTTCTTTTCCAAAAATCAATCCCGCTCATCGTTACCTCGATTTACTATCTTTTCGTAAAAATTCTCCGCTTTGGCCTGCATTATATCACAAACCAATCGAGTGGCTAAAGTTGGCATGAGCAAAATCTCCGGGCTTGTGACGCCTATCGCTTTTCCCCGGCCACCTTGACAAAGGTGATTTCCTCGCTGCCGTCGGCCAGGGTGCGGCTGGTCCAACTGCCGTTTTCCAGCGCCGGGTAGGTGCGGGCCAGCAGGCGCATCACCTCCTCCGGCGAGTACTGCGGGCCGGGGTCTTCAAAGTACTGGTTGTCATAGCTAAATATTCGTTTTTTCGGCGGGATCGTATTCAAGGGTTCGGGCGCCGGGCTGTTGAAAAAGCCGGTTTGGGCTGTCGTCATTTTTGCATGTACCTTTCTGAGTTGGATTTTGTATTTTTTTTGACCGCAAACAGCCGAGACTAAAAGACCAGTTCGCTCTGTACCCGGCCATCGGGCGATGGTTCGACCGGGGTCAGGGTGGGCGCTTCGACAGCGGTGGGTTTCACAACAAGGCTGGTTACGATAAAGGCAACCAGGCTCATCGTGGCGGCCCGGAAGGCCGGGGAGCGCTGCCACAGCAGCCAGGCCGCCAGTCCGGCCAAGCCCACCAGCAGAGCAGCCCCCACGAGCAGCAGCGCCTGTTGCCGGGCCTTAACCCAGGCCCGGATCCCCGTCCAGGTTTGCCTAACGTACCGCTTGGCCGATTGATAGGCTTGCGATAGGGTTTGGGACAATTTTTGAAACATTTTGAAACTCCTTCTGTGAATGGGTTGATAGGGTTCGTTTGGTTATTCAGTTGTAAGAGGGATGGCGATCAGGCCATTTCCAGCGCCGGTTCAACCGTCTCGATCACGGGGTCAGGGGTTGGGGTCATCACCGGTCTGGCGGTGCGGGCAGCGGCGGCGAGCGCGGTGGCAGTGCCAAGAGCGGTCAACAGGGCAGTCCGGAAAGCGGGGGAGCGTCGCCAGAGCAGCAGGCCGGCCAGACCCAACAGCACCACTCCCAGAGTAGCGGCCACCAGGGTCAACACCCGTTGATGGGTCTTGATCCAGGTCCCGATGTGGGCCAAGATACCGCTGACTTGTTGCTGGAAATGTGACCAGGTCTGCGCGGCGCGGCGTTTGAGCCGTTTTATCCGTTGTCGCCGCTGGAAGGCTTGATAGCGCTGCTCGACCTCGTCCATCAGGCCGATGACCGGCTTGTTCGTCCCTGTGCGGCCAAAGGGCAGATGGGCCAGGGTCCAGCGCCAGGCCCGGTTGAAGTAGTTTTTTAATTTTTCAAACATGGGTAGCTCTCCTTATTGGCTAAATAAATGGGTTCATCATTGCTTTATGCAGTTGTCAATTATTGGGTTGTTGAGGCAAATAGGGGGGCGGCGCAGCCGGAACTGCCCTTAACAGCCGGCCGCGCCCAAAAAAGAGGCAACAAAAAAGGCCGGGTCAACGCGGCGGGGAAGGCCGCGTGACCCGGCTTTGAGAGGCGGACAGAGGGCGGGTGAAAAACCGTTCAAACATTTCACGTTTGAAGCAGGAGGGGTACCGAGAAGTCGAGTTGGAGACCCGGCAACGCCGGGTGGGCCTGTTCGGCGGCGACGATGCCGGCGGCGTAGGCCAACAGGTTGCGGGCGTTTTCACTGACCAGGTAGTGCTGGGGAAAGCCAGGGTCGGGCAGGCCGGAATTGAGGGCGAAATTTCGCCAGGCCAGGCCCAACTCGGCATGCTTGTGTTCCAGGTCGGTGAGTACCTGGATTAAGGGGGCGTAGAGGCGGCCGGCTTCGGCGCACATAGCGTGCTTCAAGTCGGCGGCTGGGCCGCCCAGCCAGGCCAGCGTGCCAAAATCCACCGAGCGACCATTGCCACCGAACTGGCCCAGGAAAAATTTCAGATGTTCGGAGGCGGCGGCGCAGTGAAAACTCCAGAAGTAGTCCTGGTTATATCGGCCAACCAGACTACATTCAGCGACCAGGAAGCGGTAGAGGTCGGTCGTGAACGTCACTTTCTTAAAACCGCTGAAGAGGAAGCGACGCCAATCCTCGAAGATGCACTGCTTGTAGACTGCGGTCAGGCGCTCGCTTTCATCGCTAAAGACGGGCACAGTTTCCTGGCCCAGAAAGACAGGCTGCAAGGTTAAATCGGTCATTGTAGGCTCCTTTCTTTTTGGTTAAATTTGGGGCAAACGCAAACAAGCCGGCGAGGTTGGGGTCTCTCCGGCGAAAAAGGGAAGATTGATTTTTAGCAGAGGAGTTGGATAAAAAGTGAGGTTACATTAATTATTATACCAGATTACTCACTTTATGTCAATAGGTTTTGGCGGTGAGTTTTTGGTCTTTTGAACGCTTGGCAGCCAGGGGTTGGCGTATTTGATCGAAGCCAACCCGTTTCAAACCCGAGTACGGTTTGAGGGGCGAGATATTATCAGCCTGGCCGAAGACATCCGCCGGCAGCGGGAGTTTCTGCCGGATACCCTGGGCCTGCTCCAGTCGCCAAAAGGGCGGATGTCAAAGGGCGGGCGGGTACAACTGGTGTTTGGGCATCGCTGGCTGGCGGCGTTTTGCTACCTGGCTCAACGCTATGGCGATGAGTGGCTGTAGATGTCTGTCCAGATTGAAGAACTGGATGATGAGACCATGGCCGATATGGCCTGGAGGAAAATCAAGTCAGAAGTGATATCAGCGCCATCGAAAGAGCCGTAGGCTTTGCAGCAGGTCAGGGACCAGTATGGTTATGCAAATTCAGAGTTGGCCCGGTGCCGGGGGCGCGAAGCAAAAATCTCTGTTGATGGTCGTTAAGATACCGGATTTATCGGCACTATTTATCGCAAGGCAAAGCTATATAGCAGCCTTTGGGGCTATTTCACCTGGTAAAAATCGCCCCGCCCCGATCAAAAATCGAGCCATTGGCCACTCTAGTGGCTTCTTTGTAGGGGTGTCTTTTCTGAGCTGATGACCTATCCTTTTCAAAACTGCCTCCGGGATGGAGCCGGGAGCGAAAGTGATTGCGTTAAATTCCATAAGGGAACTCCGTCTGCTCACAAATTATACCCTCAGGTTGCATCCGGGATTATTTATTCAGTTAAAACAGATATGTAAGCGACTTCGTGTCGCACTACTAAAAACAGAATGAGAATATAACTTTTCAAGAGGGTTTTCCGATAAAAAGGTTTTGGTTTCATTCTGGTTTCAGTATAATAAGCAATCATCAGGAGTGTTGGCAGGTCCTCCTTGTTTTTGCTGGTTACACTAAATGAGCAGTAAACTCATTCATGCTTTTGCCCTTCTACTACATTAGCTTGACCGTTTAACATTTGAATTCCAGGTCATACTGCTTCCGTTGGTAACCATCGTTTTCCTATCCTTTTTAAGCGACTGTCACTTCTAAGTGATAGTACTCTGAACTTGGCGCATACCCATTGATTTGCTAAAAAGTATTGTTAAAATGGGGTAATTTCCAGGCGACAGATGAACCGGAGATACTTTAGTTACCGAGAAGATCAGCCAATCAAGCATTTTCTTAGTATTTCCTCAGCAGATACGCAGTGACTTTGACCAACTATAGTTTTTCAGAAAAAGATTTTGAATGAGGGGAGAAGCTTAAGCGGCTTCAGCCCCTAACGACTGGCAATACTTGCCCATTAGATTAAGGATACGTTTGGGTGTGTTGGCAAAATAGCGTAACTTTTGATCGACCTTATGGATCAAGTCGGCAAAAGTTGGGAAATAGCGTAGATGGGTGGCCTGTTTCTTGATGTTGCGCCAGAGATACTCAATCGGATTGAACTCTGGGGAGTAGGTGGGCAATTGATAAACCGTTAATCGTTCCTGGTGATGGGCAAAGAATTCTACCATTGCCTTACTGGTATGATAGCGGGCGCCATCCTGAATAAGGATGATCGGTTGATCCGTTTGGGTCAGCACCTCGGTCAAGAAGGCTTGATAACTTTCGGCATTGAACTTGCCGGTATGCCCTTTGTAAAACAAAGCCCCGGAGAAGAAGTCAATCAGGCCAAAGATTTTGTAACCTTTGCGCAAACCGCTGGTTTTGACGGTGGGTTGTTGTCCTTTACGAGCCCAGGTATAACTGAGCGACCCCCATTGGGCAAAACTGGCCTCGTCGCCAAATAAAATCATCGCTCCTTTCTTTTGGGCGAGTTGCTTGATCTGAGGCCAAGTTTTTTCCAGCCACTCCTTTTGGGCTTCAGCGACCTTATCCAGATGGTCCGACACAAAGCGGCCTTTCTGATAAGAAAAGCCCATATTCTTTAACAATTCGGCTATGTAATGGGGATTATATTCCACCCCAAAGCGGGTATAAATCAAATCTTGGATCAACACCGTATCCCAACAGCCGCAATCATAGCCCGCCTTTTCCGGTCCTCGCTCAATCAGTTTGGCCAAAATCTGGCGTTGGGTTTTGGTCAACTTGCGCGGTCGTCCCGGTGGACAGTGATACACCAGGCTATCAAGCCGGTTGAGGATAAAAGCCGTTAGGTAATTGTAGATGGTTTGCAGGCTCAATTTCAGTATCTCCGCCACTTCTGCCACTGTTTTGCCCTCAATGAGATACAACAGGGCATGGATCCGTTTGATCAACCGCAGTTCACCCCGGGCATAAGCCTGCTGGAGCCGTTTGAGCAATGCTTCCAATTCACCCTTCCGCAGGCTTAGCCTGATCTGCATTTGAAACACCTCCTCAATGAATTTGCGGTTACTTCATTGAAGTTTAGATGTTTCTCAACTATGACCAA
>JAAUSP010000593.1 GCA_012032575.1 Anaerolineales bacterium
TCAGGTGATTTAAGTCCTTTACACACCAAGCTATCATAGGTATAATTTAGCCAGGGAGAAAAATTATGACGATAACAGATGCTCTGGCCACAGTACGGTATGTGTCAGACACAAAGGGTGATAAAACGGACGTACTTGTACCCTTGCCTGTTTGGGAGGCGCTGCTTGGCTCCTGGAATCAGCTAATTGAGCTGTTGGAAGATCAAGAAGACCGAGCAATTTTGCAGGAATGGCTGCAAAAGCGAGCTGATGGTGAGATCGAAATGATCTCCCTGGAGAGTCTGGAACAAGAACTTGTAGCAGATGGCCTCTTACCGGGTTGAAGTAACTCAACAGGTCCACAAAGAGATTCGGAATTTACCTGGTAATGTACGTCAGCGGGTAACTCGAATTCTGCAAGCTCTGCAACAGGAATCACTTCCAGGCAATAGTCGCTTGCTAGACCTTTCTAAGATCAAGCTAGAATTGACTTCTGACTTGAAATTATGCCGTATTCGTCTCGATTCTTGGCGTATTGTTTATGTGATTGAGGAAGAATTGAACCTCATCTCTGTGCTGGCTATTCGACAGCGACCACCTTATCAATATGATGACTTGGCTGAGTTGATAAAGAATATCCAGCCATAAGCTTGGAGGATTAATTGAAAGTTTTACTTGCCAGCCCCGAATCCGAGGTCTGGAACAGCCGCAAACACGTGCATATGGGCCTGGGCTACCTGGCCGGCTCGCTGCTGGCGCACGGGTACGAATGTGAAATTTGGGATGCCTCGGTTGAGTCGGAGTTTGAGTCGCTGGACGAGAAGCTGGCCCGTGACCCTTTGACATCGTCTGTCTGTCCGCGCCAACCCCGCTGATTGTGCAAGCCTGGGAAGCCGCCCGCACCGCCAAAAACACGGTGCGATCACCATTCTCGGCGGGCCGCACCTGACCCTCATGCCCCACGAATCTATGGAAAAACCCGAAGTTGATCTGGTGGTTCGTGGCGAGGGTGAATATACCATCATTGAAATTATGCGGGTTTTGGAAAAAGAAGCAGAGATTGGAGATTGGAGACTGGAGGTTGAGAAGCAGAATTTAATCTCCAATCTCCAATCTCCTCGCCTTTTTAACCCCGAAGCCGGCTGGGGCCGCATCCTCGGCTTGTCGTGGCGGGACAAAGAGGGCAAATCAAGCACAACCTCGACCGGCCGCTGCCCGACGACATTGACGCCATTCCTTTCCCGGCGTTTCACATGTTCAAGATTGATCGCTACACCAACCTCAACCCGCTGACCGACGGGCTGGATATGAACGCCCGCGCCTTCACCATTGTCACCTCGCGCGGTTGCCCCTACAAATGTACTTACTGTTCCAAGCCTATCACCGGTGACACCTGGCGGGGCCGCAGCGTGGAAAATGTGGTGGCCGAGTGGGAGTGGCTGGTCAAAGATTTGGGCGCGACCGAAATCGGTATCACCGACGACATCTGGAATCTGGACAAAAACCGGGCCAAAGAGCTGTGCCGGACGCTGATTAAGGCCAAGCTCAACCACGTGCCCTGGGTCACAATTCACGGCATGAAGGTCAACAACACCGATGCCGAGTTATTCAAGCTGATGAAGCAGGCCGGCTGCAAGCGGGTCGGCTTTGGGGTGGAAAACGGCGACGACTGGATGTTGCGCAATGTCATCAAAAAAGGCCAAACGGTGGACATGGTCCGCCAGGCCTTCAAATGGTCAAAAGCGGCCAAACTGCAAACAATGGGCTTTTTATCTTCGGCATGCCCGGCGAAACCGAAGAGTCTATGGAAAAACCATCCGGCTCTCGCTGGAACTCGACCCCGATTTGGCCCACTTTATGATGGCTGCGCCCTTCCCCGGCACCGAGATGTGGGAGACACTCAAAAAGCACGGCGATGTTTTCTCCGATAACATGGATTGGTCGCAGATTGCTATTCAGGATGACAAGGCTCACTTTGTTTTTGGTGATCTGGATAAAGAGACGGTCGAACGCAAGTGGCACGAGGCCCATCGCCGTTTTTATCTGCGGCCCAAACGTATCGCTCGCATCGCTGTGCGCAAGGATACCTGGCAGCGCTTCCCCTATTACGTTAAAACCGCCGCCAACATGTTGCTCGGCCTGGGCGAAAGAGAAACAACGGCAGTTTAGCCCACTTTTCAAGAAACCGGGTAACTACTCAGCCATGTCATTTCGACCGAAGGGAGAAATCTCGGAGGCCGATGCCGCACGGTAAAGACGCTTCGCGTCGGCCTACAGCCTCGAAATGACATAGGGCTGAGCAGCTACCTTTTCCTCAAGTTCCCCCAGGATTTTTAATCTCTGCCATCCAAAATTATGGAGCAGGCGAATGAATTTAGAGACGCTAAATGAATACGCCACCGCCAGCTATGCCCTGGCCTATCTGGCCAGGGCCGGCGGCATCCCCCACCGCACCGAAGGCGAGGCGGTTATCCTGGAGCTGCTGCCGCATCGCGTCAAACGTGTTTTGGATTTGGGCGCGGGCGACGGGCGTTTGTTGGCGCTGATCAAACTGGAAAAGCCGCAGGCAGAGGGAATCGCGCTTGACTTCTCGCCGACGATGGTAGCCGCCGCGCAAGCGCGATTTGCCGGCGATCCCAGTGTTTCGGTGGTCGAACACAACCTGGACGACCCCCTGCCGCAACTGGGCTTGTTTGAGGTTATTGTCTCCGGTTTTGCCATCCATCACCTGGCCGATGAACGCAAATTTGCCTTGTACCGCGAAATCTTTAATATGCTTGAACCGGGCGGACTCTTTTGCAACCTGGAGCATGTCGCCTCGCCGACGGCAGCGCTGCACGAAGCTTTTTATCGCGCCCTGGGGATGAACGCCACCGAGGAAGACCCTTCAAACAAGTGCATCCCTGTTGAAACACAGCTTGACTGGCTGCGGCAAATCGGTTTTGACGAGGTGGACTGCTTCTGGAAGTGGCGCGAGTTGGCTTTATTGGCCGGAGTGAAACCGGCTTAAGGAGGGAAAAATTATGACCGCGCAATTCATTCAACAACGTTATCTGACCTTGATGCAAAATACGGTGGCTACGCTGGGCCACATCCTCAAGGGGGTGACTCCCCAGGAGGTAACTACGCTGCGCGACGGGCCCAACGGCTGGACGACGCTGGAGGTGGTCTGTCACCTGCGCGATTACGACGAGGTTTTCTACCAGCGGGCCATTCTGACCCTGGAGCAGGACAATCCCACCCTGCTTGCCTATGACCAGGACGCGCTGGCCGTGGATCGAGCCTACAATCAGCAGGATTTGGGCCAGGTCTTCGCCGAGTTGACCGCCTCCCGCCAGCGTTTGGTGGCTCTATTTTCCGAGCTAACGGCGGAGCAGTGGGAGCGGGTGGGCCAGCACCCGCATTACGGCCCGTTTACCCTGGCGACGGCTGCCCTGCATGTCGGCTGGCACGATGCCGTTCACCTGGAACAAATTACCCGTATCCTGACCCAAAGGGCCGGCTGACATGAAAATTGAAACCTTTGCCCTGGAACGGTGGATGACCACCTATGAAATGCACGTTAAATACGATATTGCCGAAAGCGGCATTTTGCCCCTGACGGTCAACGATTTGCTGCAATTTGAGCCGCCGGAAAAGCGGGACGAGATGCTGCAACGGCTGCTGGAAATGCCCCTGGGCTACAGCGAAGCCCCCGGCTCGCTGGAACTGCGCTCGCTGCTGGCCGCCACTTATGATAACTGTGGCCCGCAGAATATTTTGATTACCACCGGGGCCATCGAAGCCAATTTTTTGCTTTTTAACACCCTGCTCGACCCCGGCGACCACGTGGTGGCAGTCTACCCGGCCTACCAGCAGCTTTACAGTGTGCCCCGCGCCATCGGCTGCGAGGTCTCGCTCTGGAAACTGCGGCCCGAAAACGGCTTCCGGTATGACCTGGATGAACTGGAACGGCTGGTCACCAGGCAGACCCGCCTGATTGTCATCAACACGCCCCACAATCCCACCGGGGCGATGCTCTCCACCGCCGATGTCCGGCGCATCTATGCCCTGGCTGAGTCGGTGGGGGCGAAGGTTTTGGGCGACGAAGCTTACCGCTGGCTGACCATCCCCGGCGGCGACGATTTTGCCCCGCCGATGGTCAACCAGGGAGCGTCCGGGATCAGCGTCGGCACGCTGTCCAAGCCGTTTGGCCTGCCGGGGCTGCGTATCGGCTGGATGGCCGGGCCGGCGGATTTGATTGCCCAATGTTGGGCCATGCGCGATTATGTGTCGCTGAGTCCGGGCAAACTCAATGACGCCCTGGCCGTCCTGGCCGTCAAGCACCGCGAGCGGGTAGTCGAGCGTAATCACGCCATCATCAGCCAAAACCTGGCCTGTGCCACCACCTGGATGGCCCAGCACGCCGACACTGTCTCGTGGATTCCGCCACGCGGCGGTCTGCTGGCCCTGCTGCGCTACAATTTGGATATTCCCTCGCTGGAACTGGCCAACAAGCTGGCCGAGCATTACAGCGTGATGCTGGCCCCCGGCTCCGCCTTTGGCTTCGAGCACCATCTCCGGCTGGGGATTGGCCAAAACCCCGCCACCTTTGCCACCGGGCTGGAGCGCACCGCCGAATGTCTGGCAGAACTGCAAGCCAGTGGAGTCAAACGGCTGAATTAAGCAGTCGTGTTGCGTCTTGCGTAATATAACGGAACACGCAAGACGCAAGACGTACCCTGAATAATTGCTGTCAGGAATTAACCCAAGACTCTATCAAGGAGACAACCTATGACTGCTCAAAACCCAACCGTTCGTTTCATTAATCCCGCTGCCGTGTCTCAGCCGACCGGCTATACCCATGTGGTTGAAGTGACCGGGG
>JAAUSP010000594.1 GCA_012032575.1 Anaerolineales bacterium
AAGTTGGGGGTCGGAGGTTGGGGGTCGGGGGTCAGGTTGGGTTTGAGTTTGAATGTTAAAAAGTCATAAAAGTTCTGGCTCAAGAAGTCAAAGCAAGCTTTGGACTCTGGGATTTCTTCCCCGTTTACTGTCTACCGTCTAATTGTGAATGATGAAATAATTAATGGTTAATGAGTTGATCAGACCATTCACTATTCACTATTCACTATTCACAATTATAAAAGGGCCACAAGTAAACACCCAACACCCCCACATTCACAGCAACGGCCAGAATCAGGGCCAGTGCTGCGCCAACGGCCCCGTACAGTGGGATTAAACCCAGCCGGCGGCCATAAAAACCAACAGCGCTGCCAATGCCGCGCCAAATTTGAGCTTGCCTCGCCCCACCACCGTAGCCAGGACATTGCCCGCCCACAGCAGAGTTGCCAGCGGCATACCCAAACTGATCCATTTCAACGAGGCCGCCGCCGGAGCAAACTCCGGCCCAAAAACCAACGGCACTGCCCAATCGGCCAGCAGCCAGACCCCCAGCACCCCCAGGCAGCTTGACCACCAACTGACCTGAACAAAGTTGACCAGCCAGCGCCGCAGTTTGTCGTTCTGCCCTTTCACCCGAAAGCTGCTCAGGGCCGGCAACATACTCTGGGCAAATTGACTGACGGTACTGTAGCCGGTCAAAAACAGGCCTAAGGCCAGGTTAAAATAGCCGGTCTGGCGCGAGTCGCCGGTCAGCAGTTCCACCAGGGTAGGGCCGGAACGATAAAAAATGACCGTGGCCAGGTTGGCCAGAAAGAAACCCAGGCCAAAGCGGAGATACGGAACCAACTCAGCCCAGTTGAGGCGCAATTCTGAACTTTGCCAGTAATCACGCACCCACCAAAACCCCAACAGGCAAAAGACAATCTCCATGACCACGATGGCCCACAACGCGCCGCTCAGGCCGGCAAAGGGCAGCAACCCCAGCAGCAAACCCAGCAACACCCACTGCCGCCAGGCTTGTTCGGCCATCCAGATACCGACCCGGTGCAGGCCCAGGGCCAACTGAAACGGAGTCCAGGCCACAATATGAATGGCTACGCTCAGCCCAATCAGTCCCGCCCAGGCCGGCGACATCCAGGCGACCGAAACCAGCGCGACCCCCGCCGTAATCAGCCCACAGAACAGTCCGACAATTCCTTTGAGGGCCAGCGTCCGCATATACAACCGGCTGGACTCGACCGCCGGCAGTTCCGGCACAAAACGGCCCATCACCTCCAGCGTGCCCAGATCGCCCAGCACCTGGCCCAGATAAGACAAAGACAAGGCAAAGGCAAAACGGCCATAATCCTCAGCCCCAAACAAGCGCGGCACCAGGGCTACCGTCGCCACCAGCCCGGCCATCTGAACCGCCTTGTTCAGCGAGACCGCCGACAGGCTGCGCAGGGCGCTGATGGGAGCTTTGTCAGTTGAAACGGTCATAAACCAGGACCGCCGATAATTACGTTTGCCAGGATGTTACCTCCGCCCATTCATTTTGAACAATGAAAAAACCAGCCAAAAGATGAACGCCAGCACCGCACCGATGGCCCAGCCTTTGGCCCGGCCTTCCAATGTTTTCAACAGGGGGCGCTGACCGTTGCGGAAGCCGGTCAAGGTGGCTACCTGGCCGGCAGCGGCAGCCGTCAGGGCGATGGCGGACAGTTCGTCCTGCTTGTGCTGCTTTAAAATTGACGCGCCAACCACGCCCAGAGGGGCCAGTAGCGCCCACTTGCGCAGCGGTTTGGGTGACAGGGCCATTTTGCTGTCACCCAGGCTGCGCTGAAAGGCCGAGAGGTGGTGAGTGTGGGCATGACGGTGTTCCCGGTCCAGAGCAGCCGGTGCATCCGGGTTTGGCCCGCTCAGGCTTTTGGCTGCTACCAGGGCCAGCCCGGCCAGAGGCAGCCAGCGCCACAGAGATTTTCGATTTACGATTTCGCTTTGCGTGCCTTTGGCGGATTTACGATTTACGATTTCGGGTAGGCTTGTCATGGAAGCTAGCCCCAGAGGGATGAGCCAATCGAGATTGTAGCCGCGATAATCTTCGATACCCAGCAGATAGTCGCTTTCAGCCGTGGTGGCGCTGAGCGCGGCGATTCCGGCGGTGCTAACAGCCAGCGCCTGAGCCATGGCCGCAACCGGATTAGCACCATTGATTGCCGTGGCCGCTGCCGGGAAGAGGACTGTCGCCGCCAGGGCCAGACCTTTGGGGGCATAGGCCGTGGCCGAGTCGTGACTGTGGCTGTGGCCGTGATCGTGGTGCGTGGTGCGTGGTGCGTGGTGGTCATGGCTGTGATCGTGCTTATGTTCGTGAGCATGGTCATGCTCATGGCTATGATCGTGGTCATGAGGATGGTCGTGGCTGTGATGATGGTCATGATGTTCGTGATCGTGGGAATGGTCGTGGTGATGATGATCATTTTCCGCCTTCCGCCTCGCTGCGCGGCCTTCCGCCTTTTCCAAAAACGGCAGGCCGGCCAGAGCCAGGGCGCTCGCGCCGACGCCCAACAATTTGAGGCCATCAGGGACAGGCAAAAGGTCAGCCGCCAGACCGGCCGCCCCGGCGATACTCAATCCGGCGGAGGCCAGCGCCAATTCATCCCGCTGCGGCTGGAAGACGGTCAAATCCGCTTCGCCGGCATAGGTCGGGACCAGGTCGGCATGCCGCAAGGCATGGGCCAACTCCTTGACATAGGCCACCGATTCCAGCGGGTCGGCGGCGTGCAGAATACGAAAGAAACGCACCGAACAAAGGCGGATACCGGCTTCGGTGGCTAACGTGGCCCAGCGGTAGGAGGCGGTGAACCAATCTTCCTCCAGCAGTTCCTCCGGCTGAAATTCGTGGGCCAGAATGATTGCCCCTTCCCTGGCTAAATTTTTGGCCAGGAACCAATCGCCCTTTTGATGGCGGCTCTGGCTGAAATAAGCGTAGGTCAGGTGATGCCGGCGCATCGCGGCAACGGTCTGATCCATTCTGAACTCGTGGCCGGGGATCAGCGTCCCCTGAAACGCAATAATTTTTGCCCCCAGGCTAGCGGCCTGTTCCAGGCTGCGCTCGATCATTTCCGGCTGGACCCAACTGTAGCCAATGGGCCGGGCGATGGGGGTCAAATCGGCCTGCCGGGCCAGCGCCGCGTGGGCCGGGTCAAACCCCAGGCCGACTTCAGCCACGGATGGCAAATCGCCCAGGAAGGAGACAACGGGAATCTTGGTTCCGCTGCGCAGCGGTTTGAGATGGGGCAAACGGGCCTCCAATTCGGCAGCGACCCGGTCGGCCAGGACTGAATTTTGAGTCTGCAAATAAACCCGATGGTCGCTCGATCCCTGGGTAACACTCATTTCCCCTTTGGCCAAGAGACGGTTGAGGGTGAGTTCCGGGATGGACAGGTGGGTGGCTCCATTGGCCCGGTAGAGGCGCAGCAGTTCTGCCACCGCCTCGCCGTCACCGGCCCCGGCAAAAACAGTCGCAGCTCGAGTGGCGACCGCCTGCACGTCATCCCAATCCAGCATGATTGCCGCGTGAACGTTGACTTCCTCCCACTGCTGGCGCTTCAACACAGCCCTGCCCGCCGCAAGCGCCCCGGCAGTCATCAGGCTATATGAAATAAGACGGTGTAATTTCAAAATGACCTCTCAAGGATGTTAGATTAATGAACAGACACGTGATGCGTGTTGCGTGTTGCGTGTTGCGTGACACCCGACCCCCGGGCCCTACTCCCTGACAACTGTCACCCGGTCAATCAGCAGTGGGGCGACGCCCAGGTAGTAGACTTCAAAGCTGAGGGCCTGGCGGCGGGGATTGGTCACGGTCAGCACAAAATCGTGATAAACGTTGGGCCTGGAAAAGTGCTCCCGGCGGAGGGGTTGAGTGAGAAGTTCGTCGTAGTTGGTGGTTGCCGCCACTTGCAGCCGGGCAATATCCTGCCCGGTTTGGACATCCTCCGGCAATTTCAGCCGAAATGTAACCCGGTACTGGCCCGCGTCATAAATATCAAAGGGGCCATAAATCGCTTTCTGCGGTGGATCAACCTGCGGGTCAACCAGCCAGGCTTGTCCCGCTGCGGATTGAGCGTCGGTCACTTCCCGCCCGACAAAATGGCTGAACTCACCGGCTTGGTAAGCGCGACCCTCTTGCCCGGATTGATAGGTCAGATGGCCGAAAGCCGCCAGCGGCAGAATGAACACCAGGCTTCCGAGCAGCAGTGGCGGCGTTTGTGACATTGTAGCACCAAAGCTATTTCGTTTGGAACCGAAGCGCCACCAGCTTGCCCACGCCGCCAGAATCAACAGAGCCAGGACAAGATAGGGCAGAAACAGAGCGTAGAAGGGGTCGGGGGTAAAAGAGATTGGCCCGGCCCAGAGCTGCCCCGCGCCGGAGGTGACGGCATTGAAAACGGGCGGGGTGCGCCAGCGGTCCACGTTGGGATTACGGAAAGCCAGTTGCAATTCGCCGTAGCTGTTATCGGCGGGCAAATCGGCGGCGGTGACAACCCGGTTGAAGACCTGCCCCCCGCCCGACAGCTTGAGCGACAGGCGTAATAGTTCGGCGTCAGCGGGGAGGCCCGGCTCGACCCGCAGGGGCCAACTCAAATAATAATGGCCGAAGGGTAGTTTGGTCAAGGGTCGGACTGAACGACTTTGACCGAACGGCCCGCCTCGGCCAGCCAGACCGTTTGGCCCTGGTCGGTCACAATTTGAGCGGAGTTCGCACCGCCGAGAGCGGGCGTAATTTCGGCATAACCGGCCAAATCGGGCAGCCAGTCGGTCAGCGGCAGACCCAATGTTTGGCTGTAGTAAAGCGGCAGGGATG
>JAAUSP010000025.1 GCA_012032575.1 Anaerolineales bacterium
ACTGGTTCAAATCTTTTTCCGAATAGACCTGACCGGCATCGTTGAAGAAAACACCGTACCCGGCGGCATCGCCCGGATCAATAAAAACAACGCCATCGGGCCGCTCAAAGGGCTGCCAGGTTTCAGGATAGCTGATGCTAAACCGCTGGCTGGGGTGGGTGAAGTTGCTCAACCCCACCCCAACAGGGATGACAGAAGTAGGTTGGCTGGCAACCGGCGTGGCGATGGCCGGAGCCGTGGCGGCGTCGGGCCGAATGGGTTGAAAATCGGGCTGGTTGGGGGGGCGGTTGTCACCGCAGCCTGCAAGCACCAGCAGGAGTATCAGCAGCAAAAAGCAAAATTGGCCCGGTTTCACAATTTATTCAGGGGATAGAATAAAGCGATAGCCGGTGCCGCGAATGGTAATCAACCGTTGGGGCCGGCTGGGATTTTCCTCGATTTTTTCACGGATCCAGCGAATATGCACATCCAGCGTGCGGGTATCGCCCAAATAATCCGTTTCCCAGACTTCTTGCATAATGGTTTTGCGGCTCAAAATTTGGTCGTGATGGTTAATCAGAAGATACAACAGTTTGAATTCTTTGGGGGTTAAATTATAGATATGGCTGTCACGCAGCATTTGATGCTTGTAACAATCCAGGGTCAGGCCGGGCAGTCGTATAAACCTGTTCTTCTGGTTGGAAGCCGCCTTTTTTAAGCCCTGGCTGAGATGTTGGGTTTTGCCGGGGGCCACGACAATCGTTTCAATACCGACATCCACGGTCAGATTCTTATCGCCAACCACCACATAAGGCACATTCAGGTTGGTTTGATCAAGCGCCATTTGAAAACTGGCCAGATTAAAAAGCGTATTGGCAGAATTAAAAACGATCAAATTTGGCCATAATGTTTTGGTAGTTTCAAGCGCGGCTTCGGGTGTGGCCGAAACAGCTACCTCATAGCCCTGCTCGGTTAGATTGGCGAACAGTGACTCGGATTGGTCGAGACTACTGTTTTCAATTAATAACACATGCATGGTCATGAATCCTTCCTCCCCGAGGTCCCCAGCATAGCGAAAGCTCATTATACTCGAAGGCAGTTTGTCCCGCAACAGCCTTAATGAGTTTTCGCGGGGTCAAATTTTAAGAAGATTTTGCGATAACGTTAATTTATTGAGGCTCAAATTTGAGGTGCAGCACACGGCGGGTAGCCGGGTGGAGGCAGGCGCTTTCATCAGGGCTGTAACCACAGAGCCACAAAACCTGCTCGGCTGCTACCAGAAGAGGAACAAAATTTCGCCAGGCGGCGGGAATTTTTTTATTAATCATAAATTCATTCACCTTTTGGTGGCGTCCGCCGAGGCCCAAAGGAGTGAAAACATCGCCAGGGCGGCGGGGACGCAAAACAGGCTGAGGGCCAACAACGTCGGCATCCAGGTAGGCTTCCCAGGGGTCAACTTGCTTTAAAAAATGGTCGAGTTGAATCTGATCGGGCCGCAGGAAAGCGGCGGTTAGCTGCCAGTGGGTATCGGGCAGTGGCGTGACGCCAGGCAGGTCCAGCGCTAAAGGTTGACTCTGCCACAGAAAGGGCCGGTCGGGCCAAGCGGAATCAGACGGGCCGTGTTCCGGTGCAATGGCAAAGGTCTGATAACCCAGCGTGAGCATTAATCCCTGAGGCAGCGTCGCTTTGGCTCCCACACTTCCTGTTTCAATCAGGTTCACCGCCGCCTCGATGTGCTCAAAATTGATGTCCCGTAAACTGCGTCGCAGGGTGTGAACAGCGTGGCGCAGGGTTGAGCGTTTCAGGGCCAGGGGCAGGTTTCGCCAGGCAGCTAAATCCAGCTCGATGGTTTCAGCTGACTCGCTGTGGACAATCGTTTGCCAGGCCAGTTCCAACTGCGCTTGCAGAAATTCGGTTTCGGCGGCCATCACTTTGGCCGTGCGCTGTAAGGTTTGCCGGATATTGGGATTGTAGGTTTCTAACTGAGGGATCAATTCGTGGCGCAAGCGGTTGCGGAAATACGTGGTATCCTGATTGGAAAAATCCTGGCGAGGCTCAAGCCCGCGCGCCCGGCAGTAAGCTTCGATGTCGCGCCGTGAGGTTTCCAGCAGGGGGCGAATGAGGAGGAGGGAGGAGGGAGGAAGGGGATTGGAGATTGGAGATTGCTCTGGGGGATTGAGTCGTAATTGGGCCAGATTTGTCACTGGCAGCATGCCGCGTAAACCGGATAGGCCGGTTCCGCGTAGAAAGTGCATCAGGACGGTTTCAACCTGGTCGTCGGCATGGTGACCGACGGCAATTTTGGTCGCTCCCGCCTGATGAGCCACTCGCGCCAAAAACGTGTAACGAAGCTGGCGGGCCGCTTCTTCCACGGATTGTTTCCGCTGAGCGGCGACCGCCCCCACATCAATGCTTTCAACAAAAAGGGGCAACCGGCGTTGAGCGGCCACTTCTCGCAGATATGCTTCATCAGCCTGCGCGTCGTCGCCGCGTAATTGGTGGTTGAGATGAGCGACGGTTAAGGTCAAATCAAACTTGGGCCGCATAGTTTCCAGCACGTCAAGGAGGCAAAGCGAGTCCGGGCCGCCCGATACACCCAGCACAAGGTGATCGTGCCGGGTCAGAAGATTATTTTTTTGGCAGAATTGGCTAATTTTTTGAACCAGATCGGCAATCACCGCACCGCATCCCCAACTATGCTCTTGACTTTGGCTGGGCTGGCATTGGCTTCAACCATTTCCTGGAGATGTTTCGAGTGAGCATTGTCGAGAAAAGCCTGGCGGATAGGTTCGTCGGGCAGGGTTTCGAGGAGGCGTTTTTGAATCTTTTGAGCATAGGTGATCGCGTCTCTCGAAGCCGCGGAATTACCCGAGATGTGATAGACATAAGATTTCTGGATCTGGATGATATATTGGCTCCAGCGGCTGTCAATCTGCTCGGCCAGATCAGAGGCGGCAATCAGCACATCGAGCGCTGCCGGGTAGCGTTTATGATGGATGTCCAGCAGCGATTGTAGCCACTGGGCACGTACCGTAAATTCTTTCATGTCACTGGCTTGGGCCAGAGTCGAAAGCCGGTTCAAACTCTCTTCGGCTTTAGGCCATTGATGGGTATCCATATAAGCCCTGACCAACTGATAGAGGATCATCACCTCATCCGGCACAAAATCCATGCTCTGGGCCATTTGATGAACGCTTTCCAGCTCTTGCACCGCTTCTTCAAGCCGGTCGAGATGACGGAAAGCCGTGCCTAAAATTGCCTGCGCCCGCATTACATAGAGGGGCGAGCCAAGCTCCTCGGCTAGCCGCATGCTCTCCTGAGCCTGCTGCAAGCCAGCGTCATCCAGACCCAGGGTTAAATAATAGTAACTCAACCAGGCCATCCCCAGCGCTTGCAGCGATTTCTGCCGCTGCTCGTGAGCCAGCCGCAGCCCTTCTGTTAAATTTTCGCCGGCCTTATCCCAGTCCCCATGAAAAATTTGACCAAAGGCCTGATAATATTTAATGAAAGGAACCCGGTAAAAATCGCCCGATTTGCGGTGCATTTCCAGCACTTCTTCGGCGGTTTCCTGCGCCCCCCGGTAATCGGCTGAAAAGGTTTGGGCCATCAGCAGGGAAGCCAGCGAGTTCATCAAGCCGCTGCGATAGCCTAAACGCCGCCGGGTGTTGACAATCTGCTTGTAACGATCCAGACTGGCGCTAATTTCGCCCTGCTCCAGCATAATTTTGGCCAGACCGTCTTCCGCCTCAACCTGGCGGCTTTCATCGCCCAGTTTCTGGCTCAATTCGAGGGCTTCCTGGTAACATTTGACCCCCAATTCTAACTTGCCCAGGCTGTAGTAGAAATTACCGAGTTGGCTCAGGGTATCGGCTATACCCCGTTCGTCTCCCAGGCGGCGGGCCACTTCAAGCGCTTCTTTGAAAAATTCGGCGGCCTGTGAGAAGTCATAATGGCTGGCGTGCAGCGAGCCAATCCCGTTCAAAGCCCGCATCTGGGCCGAGTCGTCGTTCAATTCTTTGGCTTTGGCCAGCATAGCCTGATAATCGGCAATGGCCTGCTGTGGAACACCAGCCGGGTGAGAATTTTGGCTCGCCCTTCATAAATCGCCAGGAGGGCCGGCTGGTCGGCGGCCGCGCCCAGTTTGTCGGCCACTTCAAGGGCCTGATTGTAAAACTCGACGGCCTGCTGGTTGGCGAATGATTGAATGGCCGCCTCGGCTGCCCGCTGGAAGTAACGCAGCGCCCGCGGCCAGTTTTCACTTTTGTAATAGTGATCGGCCACAATCGCGGCGTATTCTTCGCCCAACTGCCAGTAGAGGCGGGACATGTGATCGCCAATCTGGCCGTGAATAATCTTGCGCTGCTGATTCAGCATGCTATTGTAAGCGGTTTCGTGGGTCAGCACGTGCTTAAAACGAAATTCAGGCTGGGCATTGTGGGCATGAACTTCGATCAGGTCGGCAGCTTCCAACTGGGTCAGTGCTTTTTCCACAATTTCAGCGTTATTGACGATGGGTCCCAGGACAAAGCGAGGGAACACCCGGCCGATCACGGCGGCTACCTGAAGCACCCGTTTGACCGAGTCTTCCAGCCGATCAATACGGGCGGTCAAAACGCCCTGCAAGGTGGTGGGAATATCTATTTCGGTGACGGAGCGGGTAATCTGCCAGCGGCCCTCTTCGGTGGGCTGGATAACGCCTTCTTCAATTAAACTGCGCAGTAGTTCTTCCAAAAAGAGCGGGTTGCCGGCAGCCCGGTTGAGCAATAAATTTTCCAGGCCTTTGGGAATTTGTTCCAGCTTGAGCAGGTGTTTGATCACCTGGCGACTTTCCTCGTCGGTGAGCGGCCACAACACCACTTCTTTGTAATTGTCGCTGTAATGTTGGCTGCTTTGGGCTTTGATGTCCCAAAAAGCGCTGTCTCGCTCCGGGCGGGTGACACAAATCATCAGGACCGGGTTGTAAACGGTCAGGGTCAATAAATATTGGATCAATTTGACCGAGCTGGGATCGGCCCAGTGCAGGTCTTCAAACACCATAATCAGCGGGCGTTTCTTGACCAGCACTTCCACCCACTCACCCATCGCCAGGAAGGTGCGCTGCTGCAAAAATTCCGGATCAACCGGCAGGCTGGTGGCCACTTCTTCGTCAAGCTTGATTCCCAGGAGAGCCGCCAGGTAGGGAATGACCTCATTTTTGCGCGGGCCAAACATCTCCTCGCCCATAAAGTCCAGGCGTATTTTGGTCAGGCTTTCATCGGCATTTTCGGGCAGATCGAGATAAGTTTTGAGAATATCTACAAACAGGCGGTTGGTAAAGGATTGGCGGTACGACAGGCCGCGACCCAGGAGCCAGAGCGGTTTCGCCTTGTCGTCGCTCAACGTGTCAATTTGCTTTCTGAACTCGCGCACCAGGCGCGATTTGCCCAGGCCGGCATCCCCGGCCAGCACTACGATTCCGCCCCGGCGATCCTGCAAACGCTGGCTGAATTGCAGCAGTACCTTCAAATCATCTTCGCGGCCAATTACCGGGGCTTCCATACCGCTCAAGCCCCGTTGAGTCTGGCTTAAATCTTTGGCGCTCTTCAATTGGAAGATTTTGAGCGGTTCGCTCTTACCTTTGACCGCCACGGCCTCCCGTTCTTCAAACACAAACAGGCGGCTGGTGAGGTTGTAGGTAGCCTCGCTGATCAGAATTTCGCCCCGCTCCGAGACATGTTCCAGCCGGGAAGCGACATTGACCGCATCGCCCATGACCGTGTAGGAACGGTTGCGGTCGGCCCCAATATCGCCGGCAATGACTGTGCCGGTATTGATACCCATGTGAATCCCCAGCGGTTCGGGCAGCGGGCTGGGCGGGTTTTGATTGAATTTTTCCAGCCGTTCCTGCATCGCCAGGGCTGCCCGCAGCGCCCGTTCGGGGTCATCCTCGTGGGCTTTGGGCGCGCCAAAAACAGCCATAATCGCATCGCCAATGTACTTGTCAATCTGCCCGTCGAACTCGTAAATGGCTTCGCTGAGTTCCTGCAAACACAGGTTAATCAGCCGCACCACCTGTTCAACTTCAGCGGGGCTTTTGGCGGCATCGTTGAGGGCGGTAAAGCCGGAAATATCGGCAAAAATAATTGTTACCTGCCGCCGCTCCCCTTCGATAGGGGCGGTAATGAGCGAAGTTGTGGGGTTGTTATCGGGGATTAATCTTGCGCCGCAGTTGCCGCAAAAAGTGTGAGTAGCGGGGTTTTCAAATTTGCATTTGTCGCACTTGAGAGTTTGACTCATTTTTCAGGCATGCTCGTTAGGACGATTGTTCTGGCGTACTTGTTTAAGATGATATTACATTCCTTAAAATATGTCAACGGCACTTTTTGACTAATGACACGCTTTGCCTCTGCCCGCGAAGTTTCGCTTTCGCTTCAAGCCGGTCTGCGACCGGTGCCAGGCCGCTATCTACCTGCGAACTCCCGTATTTGTTTGTGTAAAGAAATGATTGTGGTATAATGGCGTTGGCGTAGGCAGGCGACAAAATAGGTGGGCCTGCCTATTGTTATGTGACTTGGAAGGAGAATCTTAAGTGGCAGGCCCTTTAGATGCGTTATTGGGGCTCTTTTCTCTTGATGTTGGCATAGATTTGGGAACAGCCAACACCCTGGTTTATGTTAGAGGTAAGGGCATTGTTATTAATGAGCCTTCTGTTGTAGCCATTGATAAAAAGACAAAGAAACCTTTGGCCATTGGCGTTGACGCCAAAGAAATGGTCGGCCGGACGCCGGCCAATATTGTCGCTATTCGTCCGTTGCGCGATGGCGTGATTTCGGAATTTGAAATCACCGAGGCCATGCTGCGCTATTTTATAAAAAAGGTTCACGAGCAAACCCTCATTCCGACCCCGTTTTATGCCCCGCGTGTAGTCGTAGGAATTCCCAGCGGCGTGACCGAAGTTGAAAAACGGGCCGTCTATGACGCGGCCCGTAATGCCCGCGCCCGTGAGGCCCAGATCATCGAAGAGCCGGTGGCGGCGGCAATTGGAGCCGGGCTGCCGATTACCGAGCCGCTGGGCAGTATGGTGATTGACATCGGCGGTGGCACCACCGAGGTAGCTGTCTTCTCGCTGGGCGGGATTGTGGTTAGCCGCTCGATTCGGGTAGCGGGTGACGAGATGGACGAAGCCATTGTTAACTACGCCCGCCAAAAATATAACCTGCTGATCGGCCAGCGGATGGCGGAGCGAGCCAAAATTACCATCGGATCGGCGTACCCTCTGCCAGAGGAACAGATTATTGCCCTGCGTGGGCGCAACCTGATTACCGGCTTGCCCGACTCAGTTGAGGTGTCGAGTGTGGAGGTCCGCGAAGCCTTAAGTGACTCTCTTTCGGTGATTGTAGATGCGGTACGCGATACGCTGGATGAAACGCCTCCCGAATTGATTGCCGACTTGATGGAAGGCGGGATTGCCCTGGCCGGCGGCGGCGCTCTGTTGCAGGGGTTGGCCGAGCGGTTGTCGGAAGAAACCAAGATGCGGGTCTACATTGCCGATGACCCCTTGACCTGTGTCGCTCGCGGCGCGGGTCAGGTGCTGGAAAGCTACGACAAATACGCCAAAGTTTTGACCTCGCTACAGCGAGGCAGCACCAACCATCGGCCGTAACAGGTTGCAAGTTGATAGGTTAAAAGTTGCAGGTTATAAGTAATCCAGTAGTTTTCAACCTGCCAACTTTCAACTTTTTAACCTTCAACAGCAGTAGTTATGATAGCAACAAGAAACAGACCGCTTTTTATTGGCCTTATTCTGGCCCTGCTTTTTTTGGGGTTTGCCCTGGATCGGCTTGGTTATATGACCCGGGTGCGGACCTTTGTGCAAACTGCGCTGGTTCCCCTTCAGGAAGCGACCACCGGCGTGGCCCAGAATGTCTCAGGCCGGCTGGAGGAAAACCAGAATTTGCAGCTTCTACAGGCCAGAAATGCCGAGCTGGAAGCGCTCAACAATAAGCTGATGGTGGATAATGTTCGGCTCCGTGAGTTGGAGCGAGAGAATGAACTTTTGCGCCAACTGCTCAATTACACCCGCAGCAACCTCCAGTTTAGTTACCAAACCACCACCGTTATTGGCCGCAGCATCGGTGTTGACCCGACCAATTTGCTCTACTTTGTATATGTAAATGTTGGCGTGCGGGATGGCATCGCCGAAAATATGCCGGTCATCACCGACCGGGGTCTGGTCGGGCGGGTGACAGCCGTTGGCCCCAACCTGGCCCAGGTGTTGATGCTGATTGACCCGGCGAGCGCGGTGAATGCTCTCATTCAAAACAGCCGCGTCACCGGCCTGGTGCGGGGTAATATTGATGGCACGCTGATCATGGAACGAATTCCGCAGGATGCTAAGGTTAACCCCGGCGATATTGTGCTCACCTCCGGGCTGGGTGGTAATTTCCCCGATAAGCTGGTCATCGGCCAGGTGACTGAAGTTGTCAATCGCGATCAGGATATGTTTCAAACCGCCCGCATCCGCCCGACTGTTGACTTTGGCAAGCTCGAAACGATGCTCATTATCACTTCCTTTCAGCCAGTTGACTTCGAAGCCGAAATCTTAAAAGCGCAGGAGTCGGAGAATTAAGAATTTTATTCCTCCGGCGATTCTCATTATTGCCACCCTGCTTCAATCCACGCTGTCCCCTTATATCAAAGTAAATGGCGTCCACCCTGACCTGGTTTTGGTGCTGGTCATCGGCTGGACAAGTTTACGGGGGTTGGGGGAAGGGTTTTCCTGGGCATTAATCGGCGGCTTGTGCCTGGATTTGCTCTCCGGCGGACCGTTTGGCCTTTTTACCTTTGCCATGCTGGTGGCAGAATTTATCACCAGCTTGTTTCATGGGCGGCTTTTTGGCAGCAGTATTATTTTGCCTCTCAGCCTTACCTTTCCGTTAAGTATACTTTTTAATGGCATGGCCCTGCTGATTCTGAATTTATTAGGCCGGCCTGTTATTTGGAATGAGACTCTCTCCTTTATCCTGGTGCCAGTGGCGCTTTTTAATACGGCGGCGATGTTATTTGTTTTTCCCCTGCTGTATTTGCTCAACCGCTGGTTGAATCCGCAACCTCTTTCATTCTAGTTTCTAAAATCCTGTTTCTATTGTATAATTTACGGTCATGACTGACTTTCAAATCCGCCTGCGTAGCTACCTGTTCCGGGGTATGGCCCTGATGGCCTTTTTAGTTTTGGCCACCCAACTGTGGAATTTGCAGGTAGTCCAGGGTGAAACCTACAAAGCTCTGGCCGATGCCAACCGCTTCCGTTTGAACCAGGTGCCGGCGGCGCGCGGGGTGGTTTATGATCGCAACGACGATCTGCTGGTGCGCAACCGGCCCACCTATAACGTGGTCATTATTCCGGCTTACCTGCCTGAAGATTCGACCGCCGAGGCCAAAGTTTTTGCCCGCCTGTCGGAACTGTTGAATTTGCCCATCACCACCCGGATTGAGCCGGTGGTGGGCGCGAACAATGGCTATTTTCAAGCCATTACCCATCATCAGTTTAACCGGCAACTGAGCCGGCAAATTATCAATCCGCGCAGCCGTCAGTTGGCCAATGCCCCGCTGGGTCTGCGCGATGCGGCCAACCAAAATCGTATTTTGGCCCCCTTTTTTCCGGTCACCGTGGCCACCGATGTTGATCCGGTGATTGTGGCAAAAATTGAAGAGGAGCGCATCAGCTTGCCCGGCGTCTCCATCGAAGCCTCACCCACGCGGGATTATCTGTATGGCGAACTGTTGAGCCATCTGATTGGTTATGTGGGACCGATCCCGGCGGAACAATTCCCCGACTATGACAGCCAGGGCTATGAACTGACCGACAGCATTGGCCTGGCCGGCCTCGAAGCGAGCTATGAAGCCTGGCTGCACGGTATCAAGGGTCTGGAAAGCATCGAAGTGGACGTGACCGGCCAGAAGATCAGAACGGTCAGCGAGAGTATTGAAGTCAAGCCCGGTCACAATTTGCGTTTATCCCTTGACCTGGGTTTGCAACAGGCCACCGCCGACGCTTTGCAGGAACAAATGGATGAAGTCGGCTCTAATCAGGGCGTGGCGATTGCCATGAACCCGCAGACAGGTGAAATCCTGGCCATGGTTTCGCTGCCCAGTTTTGATAACAACAGTTTTGCCCGGGGCATTTCGGCCAGAGAACTGTCGCTGTTGAGTGAAAATCCCTGGACCCCGCTGGTCAATCACGCGATTGCCGGCCTGTATCCGCCCGGTTCTACCTTTAAAATTATTCCGGCAGCGGGGGCGCTGCAAGAACGGGCGGTTTATTCGGATACCATCTTTGTTGACGAAGGTACCCTTTACCTGCCCAACCAATTTGAGCCTGACAATCTTGATTTGGCCCAGCCCTTTTTTTGCTGGCTGCGAACCGGCCACGGGCCGGTGAACCTGGTCGCAGCCCTGGCTTTTTCTTGCGACGTTTATTTCTATCAGGTCGGTGGCGGCTACTATCCCACCGAATACGAGGGCCTGGGCCTGGAGCGGATGGGCAAATATGCCGAAATGTTCGGGCTGGGCGAGCCGACCGGCATTGACATTCCCGGCGAAGTGGGCGGACTGGTACCCAATCAAAAATGGAAGCGGCTCAACTATTCTGAAGCCTGGTTGACCGGCGATACCTATAACCTGTCTATCGGTCAGGGGTTTGCGCTGGCCACACCGCTGCAAATGGTCAATGCTTATGCCGCTATTGCCAATGGCGGAACCCTTTACCGGCCTTACCTGGTCAAGGAAATTCTGGATGCCGACGACAATGTGGTTAAAGTGAATGAGCCGCAGGTGATCCGCAAGCTGACTATTGAGCCGCAATTTATGGCCCTGATCCAGGAAGGTCTGCGCGATGTTATTGCCTGGGAGGCCGGCACGGCTCACGATCAGTTTGATGTGCCGGGGATTATCGCCTCGGGCAAAACCGGTACCGCCGAATTTTGTGACCGCTATCCTCAATGCCTGGACCGGGATGGCCGGGTCAAAACCAGTCACGCCTGGTTTGCCTCCTACGCGCCGAGTAATAATCCTACCATTGCCACCATTGTATTTGTGTACGGCGGTGGGGCAGCCCTTGAAGGGTCGGAAGTGGCGGTGCCGATAACCAACAAAATGCTGCGCTACTACTTCAACATCCCGGAGGAAGAGGAAGAAGCCGAACCTGAAGAAACCGAGGAAATCCTCCCGGCTATTTCGCCCGAAACAACCTTCGAGGTACGGCTGCTGGGCACCGACACCTGGAGCAGCGACAAGGCCAGTGTGTCCGGCTTTGTCCTCGACGCCGCAGGCCAGGGCGTGCCGGATGTTTTAATTGATATCCTGGTAAACGGCCAGGTGGTGGCTCAAATTAAGTCGGGCCTGACCGGCCAATTCGATTACACCGAACTGGACCAGAACCTGGCCTCAAATTGGGCGCTGCGTTTGCCCGATTATGCCGGCGCGCGTCGTTATCGCTGGAAGTTGGCAATGGGCTGCGCTATCTGGTAGAATTTAAGGCTCAACCGGCGGCGGAGGCTGTTGTAGCCGAAAATTAGAAAATTAGAAAATTCGGAGATTAGAGATTGGAGATTGATTAATGTCAATCTCTAATCTCCAATCTCTAATCTCTACCTTCAATAACAAACGAGACGTTTTAATGTCGAGTGACCGTATTAACATTAAAGGCACCAGTGACGGCCTGATTATCACGCTGGGGGCGGGTGCATGGCCGGTGCTGGTGGATGAATTGGAGCAGCGCCTGGCTGAAAAAGCATCCTTCTTTAAAGGAGGCCGGGTTGGGCTGGCGGTTGGCTCTCGGCAGCTAACGCTCCAGGAATTGGAGCAGTTTGGCCAAACCCTCGACCGCCATCATGTGACCCTCTGGGCCGTGGAGAGCGAGTCGCCTGATACCCAGGAAGCGGCTGCTCAGTTGGGTCTGGAAATTGGCCTGGGGCTGCCGGTTAGACCGGCGGCTTCCCCCCCCGCAGCCCCGGCGACACAGGGGGACGCCATGCTGGTGCAGCGCACTCTGCGTTCCGGGCAGGTCGTCCACCATCCGGGCCACGTTGTTGTGATTGGCGATGTGAATCCGGGGGCGGAGATTCGCGCGGGGGGTAGCGTGGTGGTCTGGGGGCGGCTGCGGGGGACGGTCCACGCCGGAAGCGGGGGTGATAAAAATGCGGTGGTGTGTGCCCTGCAACTATCGCCCACCCAGCTTCGTATCGGCGATTATATTACCCGTTCACCCGCCGATGACACGGACCACGACATTGTGCCGGAAATGGCCTCAGTGCAAGGGGGTCAGATTGTGGCCGAGCCGTGGAAGTGACAAGTAAAATAGGCGAATGGCGAATAATATCTTTTCGCCACGCTTTGCGGTTCATTCGCCATTCGTTGAATCATATCGTAAATTAAAATTTAAACTTAGAAATCGGGAAGAGACTATGAGCGCAGTCGTTATAACCATAACTTCGGGTAAGGGTGGCGTTGGTAAAACCACAACCACCGCTAATTTAAGTACAGCCCTGGCGGCGCAGGGCAAAAAGGTTGTAGCGATTGACGCCGACATTGGCCTGCGTAACCTGGACGTAGTTATGGGCCTGGAAAACCGCATTGTCTATGATCTGGTCAACGTGGTTGAAGGAACATGCCGGCTGCGCCAGGCGATGATTAAAGATAAGCGGCTGGAAGAGCTGTATCTGATCCCGGCGGCCCAATCCCGCGATAAAACAGCGGTGACGCCGGGGGATATGATTGAGGTTTGCAACCAGTTGCGGCCCGATTTTGATTACATTCTGATTGACTCGCCGGCCGGGATTGAGCAGGGTTTCAAAAATGCGGTCGCTCCGGCTGATCGCGTGGTGATTGTAACCACGCCCGAAGTATCGGCGGTGCGCGACGCGGACCGGATTATTGGTTTGATCGAAGCCGAAGAGAAAGGCCCGGCTGATTTGATTGTCAACCGGCTGCGTCTTGACATGGTCAAGCGCGGCGATATGCTCAATACCAGTGATGTGATGGATATTCTGGCAATTAACCTGATCGGTATTGTGCCCGACGACGAGGCGATTATTGTTTCGACTAATAAAGGCCGGCCGGTGGTGATGGAAAATGGGGCGATGTCCGGGCAGGCTTATCGCAATATTGCCCGGCGTCTCACCGGCGAAGAAGTTCCCTTCCTGAACCTCGAAGAAGGTAACTCATTCATTAAGCGGCTTACAAAATTTTTCAAAGCATCTTAGGACACAGGAGTCTGGCTTATGAATATGCTCAATCGGCTGCTGGGTCGAGGGGAACCGTCGAGTCGGGATATTGCCAAAGACCGCTTGCGTCTGGTACTGGTGCAGGATCGGGTCAATCTGTCTTCGGAAAAAATGAATGAGCTGAAAGACGAATTAATTAAAGTGATTTCAAAATATGTTGAAATTGACCGGGATGGCATAGAAATTTCGCTTACCCAGAACGCCCGCCAGAGCCGTCTGACGGCCAATATTCCGGTGGTCGGGGCGCGGCAAAAATAATATATGGATCGCAGAATTTGGCGGCAATTTGACCTGGTACTGGTCGGGATTGCCGTATTATTAATTTTATATGGCGTGATTATGATTTACAGCGCCAATCAAAATCAGGAAGATTTGCGCGACCTGTGGCAGACCCAATTAACCCGTGCCGGGATTGGCCTGGTTTTGCTGGTTTTGATTGCAGCGATTGATTACCGCTGGTATGCCTCGCTTTACAAACCGCTGTATGTAGTCATGTTGGGCCTGCTGACCACCCTGTTCATCGCCGCCGAATTAACCGCCGGCACCCTGCGCTGGCTCGATTTCCGTCTATTTCCCGTTCAACCCAGTGAGATTGCCAAAATCGTGGTCGTGGTAGTCACGGCCAAAATTCTGGCGGACCGCGATGGGCAAATGGACAAGCTGAAAAATTTATTCTTTTCACTGATGATCGTAGTCCCGCCGATTATTCTCATCTATCTGCAGCCCGACCTGGGGACGACCATTATTGTTGTGGTAACCTGGTTTATCATGGCCCTGATGGCCGGCGTGCATTGGTTTCACGTAGGCTTATTGGGGCTGGCCGGAATCATCGCCAGTCCGGTGGTCTGGCTGACCATGGCCGACTACCAGCGTGAGCGGCTTATGCTTTTTCTTGACCCGCAGAGCGATCCTGATGCCTATTACAATATTCAGCAGGCCCTGATCAGTATCGGCTCCGGCGGGATGTTGGGCAAAGGCTTCAGCATTGGCACCCAAAACCAGCTTCACTTTTTACGGGTTCGCCACACCGATTTTATTTTCTCGGTCATCGGCGAGGAGTTGGGGCTGCTCGGTTCGCTGCTGCTGTTTGGCCTTATTTTGGCCCTCATCTGGCGCATTATCCGGGCCTCCGATTTAACCGGCGACCCTTTTGGCCGGCTGATCTGTATCGGCGTGGCGGCGGTGATCTTTTTTCAATCGTTTGTCAACCTGGGAGTCAACCTGGGCTTGCTGCCGGTTACGGGTACGCCCTTACCGTTTGTCAGCTACGGGGGCAGCTCGTTGATCGCCTTTTTAATTTCGCTGGGGCTGGTGCAAAGCGTCTTGATGCGCCGCAAGGCCCTCGATTTCGAGGAGGTCTGATGAACGAGCTGACTGCATTTGTCGAGCGGCGGTGGGGCAGTTGGGGTATTTTTATTTTGGGGCTTTGGGCGGTGGTTCTGGCTTTGGTGGCGTTGGCCCGGTTGGTGCTCTTGTCGGCGGTGGTGGGATCGAGCAATCAGAATGTAAGCCAGGGCCAAATCTGGGTTGTTTTTATTCTCAACATGCTTTTGGCTTTGGCGTTTGCCGCCTGCGCCTATGGCTTGTGGACCCGTAGGCATTGGAGCCGGCTCCTTTTTATGGGCTGTATTGCGGTTTGGGCTGTTTTTTACATGGTCGCTTTATTTACCTCAACGACGCCATTAGCCGACAAAGATTTTACCCCAGGCAGCCTGGCTTTTAATCTCGTTCCATATCTGGGCGGGGTTATCGTATCCATTTGGTACTTAAATTTAGATCACATCAAAACCTTATTTGATAAAAACGAAGCGGCGGATCAGTAAATGATAATTCGCCATTCGCTCATTCGCCATTCCTTTAAGGATGAAAAGTAATGACAACTTCTTCTGTCCCGGTGCGAGTTCGCTACGCCCCCAGCCCCACCGGCGATTTTCACGTCGGCGGCGCTCGCACGGCGCTTTTTAATTATCTCTTCGCCCGCCACCACGGGGGAACCTTTCTGCTGCGTATCGAAGATACCGACCAGAAACGCTACAATCCCGACGCCCTGACCTGGCTGCTCAACGGACTGCGTTACCTGGGATTGGATTGGGATGAAGGCCCGGAAGTCGGCGGGAACTACGGCCCGTATGTCCAAACCGAACGCTTAGACATCTACCAGAAATATTGCCAACAACTGGTCGAGCAAGGCCGGGCCTATCCATGTTTCTGCACCCCCGAACGCCTCGAAGCCGCCTCGCAGGAACGCCAGAAACAGGGGCTGTCGTCCGGGTATGATCGCTTCTGCCGGGATATTGATCCGGCGGAGGCCGCTCGGCGGGTGGCGGCGGGCGAAAGCCACACCATTCGCCTCAAGCTGCCGCTCGACGGCGAAATCACCGTTCATGATTTGATTCGGGGCGACATTACCTTCCAGAACTCCACCCTTCAGGATGCGGTCATGATGAAATCCGACGGCATTCCGACCTATCACCTGGCCAACATCGTGGACGACCATCTGATGGAAATTAGCCACGTTCTGCGCGGCGATGAGTGGGTCAATAGCCTGCCTCTGCACATTCACCTCTACAATGCTTTCGGCTGGCAGCGCCCCTGATGGCCCATCTGCCGCTGATCCTCAACCCCACCGGCAAAGGCAAGATGAGCAAACGGGAAGAGCGCGCCCCCGATGGCCGGCTGCTGCCGGTTTTTGTGCGTACCTTCGAGGAAAAGGGCTACCTGCCCGAAGCGATGGTCAACTATCTGGCCCTGCTGGGCTGGAGTTACGACGATAAAACCGAAATCATGAGCCGGGAGGAATTGATCGAGCGTTTCAGCCTGGAGCGGGTCAACCCTTCCCCGGCGGCCTGGAACTACGACAAACTTGACCATTTCGACGGTCTTTACATTCGCAGCCTGCCGGTTGACGATTTAACGGATCGGCTGCTGCCTTTTGTCACCGCCGCCGGCATCAACGCTGAGTGGGAGACGCTGCTCAAAATCACCCCGCTCATCCGGGAACGGCTGACTGTCCTCAGTGATGCCCCGCAGTGGGTAGATTTCTTTTTGTGGATGAACTGCCCGACTATGATCTGAACCTGCTGGTCCCGCAAAAAATGAGCCTGGCCGAGATACCCAACCTGCTCCAGCGTGCCCGCGTGATTCTGGCCCAAACCGATTTCACCCACGATGCACTCGATCAGGCCCTCCGCGCCGAAGCCCAAACCCTGGGCATAAAACCCGGCCAGATGTTCCAGCCCATTCGCGTGGCCGTTTGCGGCAAAGTGGTCGCCCCACCGTTGTTTGAAACATTGGCAATTTTGGGCCGGGAAAAAGCATTGCCGCGAATGGATCGGGCGTTGGCGCGGCTCCGACCATAGGCGCACCCGCCCCATACTTAAGGAAATTACCTTGCTGGTATAGCTTGCAAAAACCTGCTACAATTTCTGGCTACAGCAATTTCGAGGAGAAGAAGGTTTTACGCTCATGACTGAAGTGACCAATCCCGAAACAACCGAAACCGGGGCCGCCGCCCCGTCCAACTTCATCCGCGATATCGTCAATGAAGACAATCGCACCGGCAAATACGACCAGCGCGTCCACACCCGTTTTCCCCCGGAGCCAAACGGTTACCTCCACATCGGCCATGCCAAATCCATCTGCCTTAACTTTGGCCTGGCCGAATCTTACGGCGGCAAAACGAACCTTCGCTTTGACGATACCAACCCGACTAAAGAAGAGGTTGAATATGTTGAGTCAATTATGGCTGACGTGCGCTGGCTTGGCTTCGATTGGGAAGACCGGCTCTTTTATGCCTCTGATTATTTTGAACAGCTCTACGAATGGGCCATCGAACTCATCAAAAAAGGCAAAGCCTACATAGACAGCCTCAGCGCCGAAGAAATTCGCGCCTATCGCGGCACTCTGACCGAGCCAGGCAAAAACAGCCCCTACCGCGACCGTTCCATCGAAGAAAACCTCGACTTGTTCCAACGTATGCGCGCCGGCGAATTCCCTGATGGGGCGCATGTCCTGCGCGCCAAAATTGATATGGCTTCCGGTAACTTAAATTTCCGCGATCCGGTCATGTATCGCATCCTCCATGCCACCCATCATCGCACCGGCGACAAATGGTCTATTTACCCCATGTACGATTGGGCGCACGGCCAATCCGACTCCATCGAGGGCATTACCCATTCTATTTGCACCCTGGAATTTGAAGACCATCGCCCCCTGTACGATTGGTACATTCGTGAATTGGGTATTTACGCCCCGCAGCAAATCGAGTTTGCCCGCCTCAACCTCACCTATACCGTCATGAGCAAGCGCAAGCTGTTGCAATTGGTCCGTGATAAGTATGTCAGCGGGTGGGACGACCCCCGCATGCCCACACTGTCGGGTCTGCGCCGGCGCGGCTACACCCCCGAAGCCATTCGTAACTTCTGTGACGAAATCGGCGTCGCCAAAGCCAGTAGTACCATTCAGATTGCCCGGTTGGAAAACGCCCTGCGTGACGACCTCAATAAACGCGCCCCGCGGGTAATGGCTGTGCTGAATCCCCTGCGGGTCATCATTGATAATTATCCGGAGGGCCTGGTGGAAGAGATGGACGCCGTCAACAATCCCGAAGACCCCGCTATGGGCACACGTAAAGTGCCGTTCTCAAAGGTCTTGTACATTGATCAGGACGATTTTCGTGAGGTACCCCCGCCCAAGTATTACCGCCTGTCCCCCGGTCGGGAGGTGCGGCTGCGCTACGGGTACTTCATCACCTGCGTGGGTGTAGTCAAAGACCCCCAAACCGGCGAGGTTATTGAACTGCATTGTACTTACGACCCCCAAACGCGCGGTGGCGATAATCCCCCGGATGGGCGCAAAGTGAAAGCAACCCTGCACTGGGTTTCCGCAGATCACGCGCTCCCCGCCGAAGTACGCCTGTACGATCATCTTTTCCTCAAGCCTAATCCCGATGAAGTTGAGGAGGGGAGTGATTTTACAACCAATTTGAATCCCAATTCATTGGAAGTTCTGTCCTCCTGTTTTGTTGAGCCTAGCTTGGCCAACGCCAAACCTGGAGATCGTTATCAATTCGAGCGTCAGGGCTACTTCTGCGTTGATCTGGACTCCACTTTCGAGGCGTTGGTCTTCAATCGCACCGTCAAGTTAAAAGATAGCTGGGAAAAGATTGAAAAGTCCCAGCAATAAGCGACATGACATTTGATTTTCAATCGTTTTTCGGGTAGAGTTTTGCTATGCCATTTCTCTATCATAATGAGAGGAGTCCCCGGTGATCGAAGTAGAAAAAAGAGAATTTGCTGAAAGTGATCTTCCGCTGCCAACTTCCGCAGATACAGGCGTTAACGCTGTCCCGGAAACAAAGAGTACGGTTTCACCCAACCCGTGGTTGCTGCTGGTCATTGGGCTGCTGGTGGGCGGTTTGGCCGGTTTTTATCTTTACCCATTGGTAATACCCGAAACCGTCATCAACCAAGGCCCTCTGGCCGCTGTGAAAGAGTCAGATCAAATTAACAAGCCAGACCCGCATCAGGCAGTCATGCTGGCGGTTATCGCCGGGGCGCGCCATTTTCAAGGCGACGAGAATGCTCCTATCACCCTTATCGAATTTGGCGATTTCAACTGCGGCTACTGTGCCAAGTGGACCCAAGAAACGCTGCCTCTCATTGATGAAAAATACATTAAGACCGGCAAAGTACGGATGGCTTACGTCCATTATCCCATTCTAGGCGACGACTCCATGACCGCCGCCGAAGGAGCCGAATGTGCAGCCCAACAGGATAAATTTTGGGATTATCACAACACCTTGTACGCTAACCGGGGCGTTGGCTTTACCCCTGCAAATTTGACCCAACTGGCTACCGATTTGGGCCTGGATAAAGCAACCTTTGAGCAATGCCTTGCTAATTTTTCAGATCGAACTTCCCTGGAAGAAGATATTCGTCTGGCTCAGGTCATGGGCGTGCGGGGTACCCCTGCTTTTCTGGTAAACGGCGTTCCCCTGGCCGGAGCCTATCCCTATGAGGATTTTGAACGGGTAATTGAAGGTGTATTAGCCGGCCAATTCTAAAAGATTTACGTCAAATTTATTGATTAATTCAATGAATTGGGGTAATATAATCTTAGTTTAGTTGTAATAAATCTTGAAGAAAGGAGGTAAATACCCAATGTTGTTTCTCCCCCGCGAAGAAGGTCAAGGTCTCGTAGAGTATGCGTTGATCCTGGTTCTTGTCGCTATCGTCGTTATTGCCATTCTGTTGTTGCTTGGCCCGGTCGTTGGCAACGTCTTCAGCAATATCGTTGGCAACCTCTAATTTTTATTCTTTAGAAATACTTTATCTTTATTTAAGGCCACCGACAGAAATGTTGGTGGCTTTTCTTATCAAAAATTTATCAAGAAAGGAGGCAAATATACAATGTTATTCCTTCCCCGCGAAGAGGGTCAGGGACTTGTCGAATATGCGTTGATTTTGGTCTTGGTTGCCATTGTTGTAATCGCTATTCTGCTGTTGCTCGGTCCAGTCATTGGTAATACTTTCAGTAATATTGTCGGAAACCTCTAATTTTATTTATTTCTTCTGTTATTTTTATACTTCTTTAAAAGCCGCTCGATTGAGCGGCTTTTCTTTTACAGCAAAGACTCTAATGCTTCGGCGCTTGTAACGGGTTGCTGACAGGCAAAGTGTTGGCACACATAAGCAGTGGCCTTCCCTTCTTGTTTTGGTCGGGTCTCGACTAACTCCGGATGGCTGGTGGTTTGATTTTCGTCGGTGCAGGCGACTACTTGATTGGGCCGGTAGGGCAGGAGGACTTTTTCGAGGAGAGCTTTTGTGTCTTCACTGGTCATCTGCCCGATAATGGCAATCTCTTTTGGCGGGGCGATGACAAATTCCAGCGCCCCTAGCCAGTGGGCGAAAGCCCCTGGATATTGGCTCATTGGGGCTTGTAAAGAAGCCAAAGCTCTGATAGCCGGCGTTTCATATTTGGCCTGACCCGTGTAGGCTGACAGCATGAGCAGTGTCCGTACAGCCATGCTGTTACCACAGGGTGTGGCGTTATCCTGCAAACTTTTGGGCCGGGTGACCAGTTGCTCGTGGTCATCGGCAGTATCAAAAAGCCGCCATTTTTTTCGTCTTGAAAATGGTCCAGGACTAAATCCATGAGCGTGCGTGCCTGTTGAAACCAGCGAGGGTTAAAGGTGGTTTGGTATAGCGCGAGCAGGCCGTCGGCGTAAAAGGCGTAATCTTCAAGATTGCCCATCAACTTGGCCTGCCCCGGCGTTTCTTTCCAGATGCGGAACAACCGGCCCTCTTTCAACATTGTTGATAAAATAAACTCCGCATTGCGGATAGCCACCTCGCTATAATCAGGGCGCTGGAGCACCCGTGCTGCCTCGGCAAAGGCTGCCAGCATCAGCCCATTCCAGGCGGTGATGATTTTCTCGTCGCGGCCCGGCTTGATCCTTTTCTCACGCTCGATAAATAATTTTTCTGACCTCGGCTGAGAGTGTCCTGTAGTTGATCGAGCGTCAAGTTTAAGTTTTTGGCTATCTGGTCCAGGGGTGTTGGCAGATTGAGAATAGATTTGCCTTCAAAGTTTCCGCCGGGTGTGACATCATAGGCGGCACAGAAAATCCGGCCTTCTTCCTCACCCAAAATTGCCTTGATTTCGGTGGGCGTCCAGAGGAAAAATTTGCCTTCTTCGCCCTCGCTGTCGGCATCCTGGGTGGAATAAAAACCACCGGCGGGGTGAGTCATTTCGCGGATGACATAATCAAGGGTTTCTTCCACAATCCGGCGATAGAAAGGTTTGCCGGTGAGTTGATAGGCGTGCAGGTAAAGTCGAGCCAGGAGGGCGTTGTCGTACAGCATTTTTTCAAAGTGGGGCACTAACCAGATACTATCTACCGAGTAGCGATGAAAGCCACCGCCAAGCTGGTCATACATGCCGCCCTGAGCCATTTTATGAAGGGTTAGCTCGACCATTTCGAGCGAACCGGCCCGTTTGTTGCGATAGTAGGACCGCAGTAAAAAATCGTAGGTCATGGGCTGGGGAAATTTGGGGGCCTGGCTGAAGCCGCCGTTGGTCCGATCAAAGCTGCGGCTCAGCGTTTGCAGGGCCAGTTCGGGCACGGCCGGGTCCAGCGAACCGTCTCCCTGCAGAGCCAGGCCCATGCCCATCCGCCCCAACAGGGCCGTGCCGTTATTGCGGACATCGTCTTTTTGATGATGATAAACGTGCGAGATGCTTTTTAATACCTGCTCAAAGCTGGGCATGCCGTGGCGAGGCGTGGGGGGGAAATAGGTGCCGCCGTAGAAAGGCACCCCTTCCGGGGTGAGAAAAACGCTCATCGGCCAGCCGCCGTGCCCGCTGATGGCGACCACCGCATCCATGTAAATCGAGTCGAGATCAGGCCGTTCTTCCCGGTCAACCTTGATATTGACAAAGAGTTGGTTCATCAGGGCGGCGATGTGTTCGTTCTCAAAGCTTTCGTGTTCCATCACGTGACACCAGTGGCAGGCGGAATAGCCAATGCTTAAAAAGATGGGCTTGTCTTCAGCTTTGGCTTTGCGGAGGGCTTCTTCGCCCCAGGGATACCAATCCACCGGATTGTTGGCGTGTTGCAGCAAATATGGACTGCTTTCTTGGGCTAATCTATTAGGCACAATTGCCTCCTTTTTTATAAAAATGACTATAAAAATTCGGGGAAAGTATAGCAGTAAAGCGGCAGGTTGTAAATTAGGGCGCATATTTGAGACTTTGCTGGTTTCAGGGTAAACTCCATGAGGATTAATTGTGAATTGTGAATGATGAATTGTGAATTGTGAATGATTTTTTCATTCACAATTCACAATTAGCGAGGTGCTTATGGCTCGATTTGAATATATGATTTGCTCGTCGCAGTTGATGCGGGTCACTTTTGTCAACAGCCGTTGGCAAGGGGAGTTGGCCCCGGATGCACCGGGCGCTTTGGAAACCTGTCCTGATTTATGGGAGTTTTTGCAGCGGGTTGGAAATAGCGGCTGGGAGTTAGTTTCCGTTACGACTGACCCGGTGGAGGGAGAAGCTGTTTTGACAACATTATTTTTAAAGCGAGAGAAGGTTTGATGAGGATATTAAAACAATTTTTGACAGGATGTAGTCTGATCATTTTTATCACCGCTTGCGGAGCCGGTCAGGCCAATACGGTTGAACCTGAGCCAAGCGCTGTAGTTCAAGCCGAGGCAACCCTGCCTCCACCCCCTCCACCGGCAACGGCGACGGCAGAGCCGCCAACTTCAACACCTACGCCACCTTCAGCGCCCACAGATGAACCAACAATCCAGGCCGTCGAACCGGCCCCGCCGCCTGAAGAACCTGTCCAGCCGACCACGGAACCGGCAGAACCCAGCCTGTTAGCCACCGATGAGCCGCTGCCGACGCAGGAGCCAGAGCCGCCCACCCCCGCTCCCCCCGAAGCCGTGCTGCCGACCGAGGCAGCTCCACCGCCCACGGCTGAACTACCGCCAGCCGAACTTCCGGCGGCGGTCGAAACGTTAGCCCTGGATGAACTTGACCTCCAGTTTATCCCGGTGGTCAGTGGCTTTACCAAGCCGCTCTACATGACCCACGCCGGCGATGGAAGCGGCCGCTTGTTTGTCGTCGAGCAGGCCGGCCGGATTTTGCTGGTCAAAGCGGGTCAAATCAATCCGACGCCGTTCCTCGATATTGTGTCTATTGTGGGTTCTGATGCCAACGAACAGGGCTTGTTGAGTGTGGCCTTTCATCCTGACTATGCCGGTAATGGGTTCTTTTTTGTCAATTATACCGATAAGCAGGGCGATACGGTCATCGCCCGTTACAGCGTGTCCGGCGACCCTGATACCGCTGACCCGAACAGCGCCAAAATTTTGCTGACCATTGACCAGCCCTACGCCAATCACAACGGCGGCCAGGTTGCTTTTGGGCCGGATGGCTATCTGTATATTGGCATGGGCGATGGCGGTGCAGCCAACGACCCGCACAACAACGGCCAGAACTTGAACTCGCTGCTGGGTAAAATCTTGCGGCTCGACGTGGATAACGCCGACCCTTACGGTATCCCGGCAGACAATCCCTTTGCCGCCAACGGCCAGGGCAGCTTCGAAATCTGGTCTTATGGCTGGCGCAACCCCTGGCGTTTCTCTTTTGATACAGCCACCGATGATATGTACATTGCCGATGTGGGCCAAAATCAATATGAGGAAATCCACGTGGAATTGGCCGGTACGCCCGGCGGCCAGAATTACGGCTGGCGCATTATGGAGGGCAGTCACTGCTTTGAGGGCAACTGCGACCCGGCCAGCCAGAGCCTGGTATTACCCATCGCTGAGTACGATCACGGCCAGGGCTGCTCGGTGACGGGCGGCTATGTGTACCGGGGCCGCCAGTTTCCGGCGTTGACCGGCGTTTACTTTTACGGGGATTATTGTTCCGGCCTGATCTGGGGACTGCGCCGCGAGGCTGACGGCAGTTGGTCGCAGGCGCAACTGACCTCCAGCGGCTATACCATCAGCTCTTTTGGTCAGGATGAAGCCGGCGAGGTTTATATTGTCAACCACAGCACCGGGGAGATTTTACAAATAGGAAATTGATCGTTCAACCCCTAAAGGTCTTGAAGACCTTTAGGGGTTTTCATACCACACGTTTCCAACAAGGCACACCCTCATGTTCAACTCGAAACCGGCCGAAAGCAGCATGATCCTCATCGTCATTAATACCACCAGCACCCTGGGCGTTTTGTTCGACTATTTGCGGGGGTTTGGTTTCAAAGTGATGGTGGCCAGCGACGGTGAAAGCGCCCTGTCTACGGTTGAACATATCAAACCTGACATCATTTTGCTCGATGTCGCCCTGCCCGGCATTGACGGCTTTGAGACCTGCCGCCGCCTGAAGGCCGGCGAAACCACCCGCCATATCCCCGTCATTTTTATTACCGCCCCGGCCAACACCGTGGACAAGGTGCGCGGGTTTGCCCTCGGCGCGGTGGATTATATCACCCGTCCTATCCAATCCGAAGAAGTGCTGGCCCGATTAAAAACTCACCTGACCTTGCAGCACCTACAGCTAACCCTGACTGAACAAAATGCGCGGCTGCAAGCGGAGATTGCTGAGCGGGAGAAGTTGATTGAAGAATTGAATGCTTTCGCTCACACCGTAGCCCATGATCTCAAAAATCCGTTAGGGGTGACGATCAACTATGCCGCCTTTCTGCAAAAATATTCCGACAAGTTGTCGCCCGAAGAGCTAAAAAATCGGCTGGATTTGATTGTGCGCAACGGCCAAAAGATGAATAATATTATCAACGAACTGTTGCTGCTGGCCAGTATTCGGACCGAGGAAATTGACTCACAGCCGCTCGACATGGCCGCAATTGTGGCCGAAGTACAGAGCCGGCTGGATTTTATGATCGAGGAGTATGCCGCCCAGGTAGTCACGCCCGACGAGGATTGGCCGGTTGCCTGGGGGTATGGCCCCTGGGTGGAAGAGGTTTGGACCAATTATTTGAGCAATGCCATCAAATATGGCGGGCAGCCGCCCCTGGTGGAGTTAGGCAGCACCATTGAGGAGGGGAACCGGGTTCGGTTTTGGGTGCGCGACAATGGGCGGGGTCTGACTCGGGGGGAGCAAAGCCAGTTGTTTATCCCCTTCACCCGGCTCAACCAGGCCAATGTTGAGGGTCACGGCCTGGGCTTGTCCATTGTCCAGCGGATTGTTGAAAAGCTGGGCGGTACGGTCGGCGTTGAGAGCAATGGGGTGCCGGGGCAGGGCAGCATTTTTAGTTTTACCCTGCCGCAACAGAACCCCAAAACCCTCCCGGATTAAAAAATTTTCATTAAAAATTCATTGATCCTTCATGAATACCAGCGATAATTAATAGTATGCGCCTCCTGGTTGTTGAAGATGAAGCCCGAATAGCCCGCTTCTTAAAAAAGGGACTGGAAGAAGAAAGTTACGCCGTGGATGTAGCCGGCGATGGTCCGGCGGCTTTGGATTGGGTGGCTGGAGCAAATTACGACCTGATCTTGCTGGATGTCATGCTGCCCGGTCTGAACGGCTTTGAAGTGTGCCGCCTCTTACGGCAGCGCGGTGTCGCTACGCCTATCCTTATGCTCACCGCCCGCGACGAGGTGGATGACCGGGTTATGGGCCTGGACGCCGGGGCGGATGATTATCTGCCCAAGCCCTTTGCTTTTAAGGAACTGCTGGCTCGTCTGCGGGCGCTCACCCGCCGAACGACCGTAGCGGCTACCCCGGAAACGGTGTTGAAGCTGGCCGATTTGACTCTCGATACCATCACCCACCGGGCCAGACGAGGCGAGCGCGAGATTGACCTGACGGCTAAAGAGTATGCTCTGTTGGAGTACCTGCTACGACACGCCCACCGCCCGCTTAGCCGGACTCTCATCCGGGAGAGTATTTGGGGCTACGATTACTACGGCGCGTCCAATGTGGTGGATGTGTATGTGCGCCATTTGCGCCAAAAATTAGAGGCAAATGGAGAACCGCCGCTTATTCACACCGTGCGCGGGGTAGGTTACAAAGCCGATGAGGCCGAATGAACATTCGCCTTCGCCTGACTCTGTGGTATACGACTGTACTGGTTTTGATCCTGCTTGTTTTTGGGGCAGCCGTTTATGTCGGCTTGAGTCGCAGCTTGATATCTACATTGGACAACCATTTGCAGCGTGAAGCCGGTCAACTGATTGGCGGGCTGAATTTTGGAGTTGAAGGTGAGGACGAACATGAAGAAGAGCACGAACGAGAACACCGGAATAACCAACTTTCATTGAGGTACCGGCCCGAAGATGGTGTTTTATGGCGCGTGCTTGACGCTCAGGGCCGGCCGGTAATTGATCCGGGTTATCTTAGCAGTATTTCTATAGACCCCAGTCTTATCACTTCAGACTATGCTCATTTTGAATACACTACCCTGGCGAGCGGTGTCCCCCTGCGTCTCTACAATGTCCCTTTTGTCATCGAAGGGCGGGGGGCCGGGATGGTGCAGGTGGCTGAAAGTTAACGCTCACATCCAGGAAGTGGAACTGCGGCTGATCTGGCTGCTTGGCCTGGGTATCCCTTTTACATTGATAGCGGCCAGCGCCGGGGGCTGGTTTTTGGCTGGCCGCGCCCTTAACCCCATTGACCGGATTACCCGCGCCGCCCAACAAATCAGCGCCGACGATCTGCACCAGCGTCTCGACCTCAACCTGCCCAATGATGAAGTGGGCCGGCTGGCCGTTACCTTTGACGAGATGTTGGCCCGGCTGGAGGGTGGATTTGAG
>JAAUSP010000595.1 GCA_012032575.1 Anaerolineales bacterium
GGTTTCCAAAACCTGTAAGGTCTTTTTTCATCCGAAACAGCATGTTTCTTGCAGATAAAAAAAGTCCGGCTCGACGTATTGGTGTCGAGCCGGACTTTTTGCTTTCCTCGCCTCTTCGCCTCTCTTCTCACACCCAGCGCTTATAATAAAACTCGCTGTCCTCGTCGTCATTCAAGCGGGCGGAAATTTCAAACAGCCACTCATCCAGAAAAATATCGTGGGAGTCGAGGCGGGGGAAGGGGTTGTCGTAGCCTTCGGTCAGCCCCTTGCCGACCTTATCCAGCGCGGCCACGGCCAGTTCCGGCACATCGGGCCGGCGCACGCCCTCTTTTTTCATGAGCGTTTCGTTCAGATTGGCGATCATCACCCCGCCGGGGATCAAGGGCAGGGCGCGGGTGCGCATCATCGGATAGAAGATGTCTTGCACCACCTTGCCGCTGCCGATCATGGCGCGGGTGTATTCCTGTAAAATATCTTTGGGCATAAACAGGCTGGTCGAATAAGCCCCCTGCCGGCCATATTCGCGCAGGTTGGGATCGCGGCTGGCCTTGTCGAGGCTGCCCCGCCAGTCGGCAAAAACGGCGGCTTCCACGGTGATGTCGTTCTCTTCCAGGATGCGGGGAAATTCAACAGCCAACTCGCCCATCACATGCTTGGTAATGCCGGTTTCTTTTTCGGTCAGGTAAGTTAGCTGCCATTGAAACAGGCCGGTTTCATCGTAGTCTTTGATATAGACCGGCGGCATCCCCGGCAGCAAGCCGGACAGCGCGGCGGCAACGGTGTTAAAATAAACCACCCGATCCGCCCCGGCTTCTTTAAGGGCCACGATAATATTTTCCAGCGACTTACCAAACATGGACATGCCCTCGTTTAGCCAGTGGAAGCGCTGACCCCAGCCCATCGCGTCGGCCTGAGCCTGCATGGCTCTGCCCGTTTCATAACCCAGAGAAAGGCTCAAATCGCGGGCCACCACGGTCACACTGGCTGCCGTGCCCAGGCCCATAATGGCCGTTTCCAGCGCCCCGCCCAGGCCAGGCCCGGTAGCTCCGGCCAGGAGGACGTGCCGCCCTTCTAACCACCGCAAATCATACTGGCCTGCTTCAAGCAGTGATTTTTGGGCCGCCCAGTTATTGGCTAAAAGCTGCTGCGCTTCGACCGAAAAAGACTCGCTGTCTTCCTTATCGGGCCGGGTGAGCTGCGGCGCTCCCTGCCGGATGGGCAACCTGGGATCTGGCGTGGCGAAAGGGCTAATTAATGAAAATGTCATTGCTACCTCTTGTTTTTATTGGAATGATGGGTGAACTGTGACACGTGAGGCGTAAAACGCAAAGAGTTTTGATTACTCAGCCACCCTCACATTTTTGTACGAAAGGCCCCCCAGTGGCGTTTCACGATTTGGCTTTTGCGACCGGATTTTAGCATGGATACGCCGGTACGTCAACGCCTCTGGCGGGGTACATATCACCGTCACTTAAAACACCGTACCCGGCGATTCGGTTCACCCGCTCAAACCCCCCGAAAAGGGGATGACAGAAGCCGCTGTTAATGGTATCATACGGCAAAAAGTAGCAAGGTAGGGGGTATTCACCCTGCCTGCCGTCTACCGTCTAATATTTTAAGGAGGGACTTCAAAGATGAGCTACCAAGAAAAGTATCAACAGTCTATCGAACAACCGGCCGAGTTCTGGGCAGACGCGGCTGAGGCGGTCCACTGGTTCAAAAAGTGGGACAGAGTGCTGGATGACTCAAACCCACCTTTTTATCGCTGGTTCAGCGGTGGTTTGACCAACAGTTGTTACAACGCCCTCGACCGGCATGTGGCCAACGGCCGGGCCGACCAACCCGCGCTGATTTACGACAGCCCGGCGACCAATACCATTAAAAGTTTTACCTATCGCGAACTGTTGGGCGAGGTCGCCCGTTTTGCCGGGGTGTTAGCCGGTCAAGGCGTCACCAAAGGCGACCGGGTCATTATCTACATGCCCATGGTCCCCGAAGCAGTGGTGGCGATGCTGGCCTGCGCCCGCATTGGGGCTATCCATTCGGTGGTGTTTGGCGGCTTTGCCCCCAATGAGTTGGCCACCCGTATTGACGATGCCAAGCCCAAGCTGATGGTCTCTGCCTCGTGCGGCATCGAAGTTAACCGGGTTATCCCCTACAAGCCCCTGCTCGACTCCGCCATCGAACTGGCCTCGCATGTGCCGGAAAAATGTATCATTTTGCAGCGCCCGCAGGCCCAGGCCGGCATGATCGAAGGGCGCGATTTGGATTGGACCGAACTGATGGCCCAGGCCGAACCGGTGGACTGCGTCCCCGTCGCCGCCACCGACCCGCTCTATATTCTCTACACGTCCGGCACCACCGGCGTTCCCAAAGGGGTGGTCCGCGACAACGGTGGACATCTGGTGGCCCTGAAGTGGAGCATGGAGCACATTTACGGCGTCAAGCCGGGCGAGGTTTATTGGGCCGCCTCGGATGTCGGCTGGGTGGTCGGTCATTCCTATATTGTTTATGCCCCGCTCTTCCACGGCTGTACCACCATTCTTTACGAGGGCAAGCCGGTCGGCACGCCCGACCCCGGCGCGTTCTGGCGGGTCATCTCGCAGCACAAGGTCAGTGTTCTGTTCACTGCCCCCACCGCCTTCCGGGCTATCAAGCGCGACGACCCCAACGGTGAGTATGTCGGCAAGTATGACCTCAACGGCTTCCGCACCCTGTTCCTGGCCGGTGAGCGCTGCGACCCCGATACGCTCCATTGGGCCGAGAACAAACTCAACGTGCCGGTGATTGACCACTGGTGGCAAACCGAAACCGGCTGGGCCATCGGGGCCAACTTTGCCGGGTTGGAAATGTTCCCGGTCAAGCCGGGGTCTGCCGGCAAGCCGGTGCCTGGCTACAATATCCAGATTTTGGACGAAGGCGGCCACGAATCGCCGCCCAATAAAATCGGCAGCATTGTCATTAAGCTGCCCCTGCCGCCAAGCTGCCTGCCCACGCTCTGGAACAACGACGACGGCTTTGTTCGCTCCTATCTCAGCGCCTTTTCTGGCTACTACACCACCGCCGACGCCGGTTTTAAGGATGACGATGGCTACCTGTGGATTATGAGCCGCACCGACGACATCATCAACGTGGCTGGACATCGCCTCTCGACCGGCGGCATGGAAGAAGTGCTGGCCTCGCACCCGGATGTGGCCGAGTGTGCCGTCATCGGCGTGGCCGACGAGTTGAAGGGCGAAATTCCGCTGGGCGTGGTCGTGCTCAAATCGGGGGTCAACCGTACCGAAAAACAAATTGTGGATGAACTCATCGGCATGGTGCGCGACCGTATCGGCCCGGTGGCCTCGTTCAAAGTGGCGACAGTGGTCAAGCGGCTGCCCAAAACCCGCTCCGGCAAAGTGCTGCGCGGCACCATGAAAAAGATTGCCGATGGGATGGAATATCGCATGCCCGCTACCATTGACGACCCGGTTATTTTGGAGGAAATCACCGAGTCGCTGTCGCGGTTGGGGTATCCGCATCATCAGTAGGAATTAATAGGGTCAGGTAGCTGGACGAAAAACGGCTCTTGTTTACCACATGGGGTAGAGTTATGCTATAATACACCCTCAATCTTCGTTCTAATCGGGTATCTCGGCCATACTTTTGCCAAAGTTTTCAGGATGCCAACTATATCAACCTTTTACGGCATTAGAATAAGCATGAACTACAATGAGCATAATCCACCCCATTTTCACGCAGAGTATCAAAATTATGAGATCACTGTAGATATTTTGACAGGCTCAATCACCGGGAATATGCCAAGACGCGCCCTTAATCTTATCTGGACCTGGTTAGATGAACACCAAACTGAATTATTGGAGAATTGGGACAGAGCGCGGCAGCGACAAGCATTGAGCCAAATTGAGCCGTTAGCGTGAGGTAACTATGTTTTTACATGTGATAGAAGTAGAATATTTGGAAGATTACAAGCTAAAATTGAAATTTAACAATGGGGCGGAAGGGCTGGTAGATTTAGAAAAGGAACTGTATGGGGAGGTTTTTGAACCTTTACGAGATAAAAGTTTGTTTAAGCAAGTTTTTTTAACCAGCCGGACAATTGAGTGGCCCAATGGGGCCGATTTTGCGCCTGAGTTTTTGTGGGAGATGGCCGAGTTAAAGCCTGCCCCTGTTCAGAGTAACTCAGGACAAGAGTTCATAAAGTTGGCTCTTTAAAATAATGAAACAATTGTAAAAATTCCGTTGACCAAGAGCATAATTTTCGTTAAAATGGAAGACCTACGTTATTCGTAGGTCTTCTTGTTACTGATGAGATTGACTGAAGTTTTTACGAAATTGGGGTATAATTTCATGAGAGTTTTGGCTGTGGAGGATAGGCAATGATAGGGTTAGAATTGTTACAATCTGTGCGTAACTGCTCAGCTATGTCATTTCGACCGCAGGGAGAAATCCCTGACATCTTACTTTTACGTGTTGTGCCCTGGGGATTTCTCGACCTTCGGTCTCGAAATGACATGACTGAGGAATGATGTTTTATGACCTGTCCCTGTTGTTCCCCCCGCAATATAAATAACCTCGACACCTTCTTCGACGCCGCCCACGCCCGCAAAGAGGCGCAGCATTACCTCAAAAAAGGGCTGGACCAGCGCACCCGCAAACTCATCGCCTACGTGATGACCTACGTCCCCGAGCCTATCAGTGTGCTGGACATCGGCTGCGGGGCCGGTGGGGCGCACCTGGAGCTGCTGCGGCAGGGGGTAGCCGGCCATGCCGTCGGCGTTTGGATGCGTCGTCGGGCTATCTGGCCGCGGCCGCAGTCAA
>JAAUSP010000026.1 GCA_012032575.1 Anaerolineales bacterium
CACACGATTGCCCTTCTACTGCGATTGCGTCGGCTGGCCGCGGGACGATGTTTACACCGATGGCGGACTGTCCGACATGATCTCCAGCGGCCGAGAAATCACCCGGCGCACCTTCTTGTCGCACGTTGACCAGGCGCCCATGCGCGAGCTGGAGGCCGGTTTGGGGTACGAGCGCGGCGGATTGACCATGGCCCGAGACTGGCACGTTGGCTACTACCGCAGCACATTGCACGGCGAAACCGTGTACTACTTCAAGCACAGCGGCATTGAGCACGTCTTTGCGGACATGGGCAGCACCGCACCGCCGTCAAGGCCGCACCTATGCCGGAGCGCGGCTGATGTTCACCACCCTGCAAGCCCGCATCGACAGCCGCGACGCTGTCGTCGCCGTGATCGGGCTCGGCTACGTCGGCCTCCCCATCGCGATCGCCTTCGCCCAGAAGGCATCCACGTGACGGGCTTCGACGTGGTTGTCAATAAAGCTGGGGGCGCGGGAAAGAGCCAGGGTAGGTTGGGCAATATAGTTGCGCGGCTGGGCCAGAATGCGCTGGCGAAACTCTCGCGCTCGGTGGCGGTGCTGTGCGGGCCAATCAACATGCCATAGCCACCCGATTCCCCCACCGCCTTGACCACCAGTTCGCCCAGATGCTCCAACACGTACTGCCGCTGCTGTTCATCGCTTAACAAATAGGTGTTCACATTGGGCAAAATGGGTTCTTCGGACAGATAGTAGCGAATGATCGCCGGGACATAAGCATAGACGGCTTTATCGTCGGCAATGCCGGTGCCGATGGCATTGGCCAGGGCGACATTGCCAGCCCGGTAGGCATTGAACAGTCCGGCGACACCCAAAGCGGAGTCTGGCCGGAATACCAGCGGGTCGAGGAAATCGTCGTCAACCCGGCGATAGATCACATCCACGCGCTGCAAGCCGGCGGTGGTGCGCATGTAAACCACATTATCGTGAATGAGCAGATCACGCCCTTCAACCAGCTCAATGCCCATCTGTCGGGCTAAAAAGTGTGCTCGTAATAGGCTGAATTATAACGTCCGGGGTCAGCAGCGACAATGGGTCGGGTCGGGTGGCCGGGGCCAGCGCACGCAGGGTGGCCAGTAAAGCCTGGCCGTAATTGTCCAGCGGGCGCACGCCGTAATTGCTAAACAGGTGGGGAAAAACCCGTTTCATCACCTGCCGATTAGCCAGCATATAAGACACGCCGCTGGGCACGCGCAGATTATCTTCCAGCACGGCAAAGCTGCCATCGGCCAGGCGCACTAAATCGGTGCCGGTGACAGAAATATAAATTCCGTGGGGCACACGCAAACCGCGCATCTCGCGCCGGTAGTGGCGGCAGCTATAGACCAGTTCACGCGGCACAACCTTGTCGGCCAGAATACGGCCCTCGTGATAAATGTCTTGCAAAAACATGTTGAGGGCGATAATACGCTGGGTCAACCCCCGCTCGATGTCGGCCCATTCTGTGCCGGTGAGAATGCGCGGCAGCAGATCGTGGGGGATGATCCGTTCGGTGCCCTCTTCGCGGCCATACACGGTAAAAGTGATGCCCTGATGAAGAAAGGACAGGTCGGCGGCCTGTTGGCGGCGCTGTAGCTCCTCAGCAGGCAGTTCTAGCAGGCGTTCATACAGGGCGTGATAATGCGGACGAGGCTGGCCGGTAGGGTAAAACAGTTCATCGTAGGCCACATCAAGTTCGTAACGGGTAAAAGGGGGGTGGAACATCACGCTGCGAGCAGACGATTGTAGGGTTTCGATCATGATTAGTCTCTCTGTTCTCAGGAAAGCAAGCCGATATTTAGCCAACAAAAATGCTCCCGCCGCAAACTCTTAATTTTGCGGTCAGGAGCATCGCGGCTCAAAAAGGTTTATAGATTGTTGGGGCGCAATCTTAGCACAGGTTGGGGGATTTGTCAACAGGCGCTTTTTTACAGCCGCCCTTTAAACTGTGTTTACATGGCGCGGAGCCTGGCCAAGCCTTCCTGATAAATCTGGCGGCGAAAGTTATCCCGCCAGGAATTACCATCGGGCAGGGCGGCTTCGGCCCACTGAATAATGATTTGTCTTTCAGAGGAGAAAGCAGAACCGTTGATTAAGTCAAGGATTTCCAGACCCAAATCGGTGCTACCACATTCAACATCCCAAATATAAGTATCAAACAAAGCGCGCAGAATCATCTGTCGAAAGTGGGCATCAGTTGAATAGGTCAAGCATTTGCTTAACCCTTGATTGGCTCGATAAATAACCTGGAACAATTCACCTTCTGAGTTATCAATCAGGTCGTAATTTTCAATAATTTCTCGGATTACTACGGTATAAATTACAAATGCCTCATAATAATCTTGCTGGTCTACATAGTTGTCGCCGGACTCAATAAAGTCCAGTAATTCCAGGCTCAAAGCATAGCAAGCATAGGGCTGATAAGCTACCCGATGGAAAACCTGGCGCACTTGCCGCTGCATAGCCTTTGCTTTTGGCGAAGACTCCGGGTCTATTTTGTGCGGTTGAGGCTCTTCGATCAAAGCTTCCAGATCAGGTTCATGGGCAATCATCTTGCCGATTAACTCAACAAGTTCAGCCTTGCTATGGTGGGCCAGACGATTTCTTAAATCAACCTGATTGACCTCGAACGGCGAATTCCAACTATACGCCAGTTCGGCCATCCACCAGTACCAAATCTTGCTTTGATCAGGAGCTGTAGATTGTCCCATGGTTCGCCCTTTATAACTACATCGGTTAAGGAGGAAAAGTTTCATTTTTTGGCGTTTTTCACTTTGGAAGAAAGGCCAGTTATTCTCCTCAGCACTACATCAAGATTGATACCTTCTATTATACCATATAAAAGTTACAATAGAGTTACACCAGCAGGCAAAACAAAAAGCCTGGCCGAAGCCAGGCTTTTTTTCTACCCAGGAAAGGGTTAGCTTAAATAGGGATAAGCCACAAAGGTTAAAAACTCGATAAACGTATCATTCAGCACCAACTCGTCTAAAATTGCCACGGCTTCACCGTAGTGAGCATTACCAGCCCCACCCAGCGATGCCAGTTCTTCGGTGCGAATTTGTTCGTACATGGCTCTGGTAAACTCCCGACCATCATCCAGCTTGGCACCATGGCAAAGCCACTGCCACAGTTGGGCACGCGAAATTTCGGCGGTGGCGGTATCTTCCATCAAATTGTAAATGGCCGCTGCGCCGTTGCCATCCAGCCAGGAATTGATATATTGCAGGGCCACGTTAACATTTAAGCGTATCCCGGCTTCGGTAATCTGGCCACCCGGCACTTGAATATTGACCAAATCTGAGGCCGCCACCTGCACATCCTCGCGCATGCGTTCTTTCTGGTGAGGTTTGTCACCCAGCTTGCGCTCAAAAATTTCCCAGGCCACCGGCACCAGGTCAGGGTGAGCTACCCAGGTGCCATCAAAACCGTCGCTCGATTCGCGCTCTTTGTCCTCGCGCACTCTGGTCAGCGCCCGCTCGTTAACTTCAGAGTCGCGCCGGCTGGGGATAAATGCAGCCATTCCGCCGATAGCATGCGCGCCGTGCTTGTGGCAGGTTTTGACCAGCAGTTCGGTGTAGGGGCGCATAAACGGCACGGTCATTGTAACCTGAACGCGGTCGGGCAGCATAAACTCGGCCCGGCGGCTAAACTTTTTGATTACACTAAAGATGTAATCCCAGCGGCCGGCGTTGAGGCCCGACATGTGGTCGCGCAGTTCGTACAGGATTTCTTCCATCTCAAACGCGGCCATGATCGTCTCGATCAGCACAGTAGCCCGGATTGTTCCGCGCGGAATGGATAATTCATCCTGGGCCAGTTTGAAAACATCATTCCACAGCCGCGCTTCGAGGTGGCTTTCCAGCTTGGGTAAATAATAGTAAGGTCCGCTGCCGCGCTGAAGTAGTTCATGGGCATTGTGGAAAAAGTACAAGCCAAAATCAAACAAACTGCCTGAAATGGGCTGGTCATCTACCAGGACGTTTTTCTCGGTGAGGTGCCAGCCGCGCGGCCGCACCAGGAGCGTGGCCACTTGGTCGTTAAGCTTGTATTCCTTACCTTCGGGGCTGACAAAATCAATCTGCCGCCGGACCGCGTTAATCAGGTTAAGCTGACCTTCGACGGCGTTGTTCCAGGTGGGGGAAAGGGCGTCTTCACAGTCGGCCATAAAAACGCTGGCTCCGGAGTTGAGCGCATTGACCATCATTTTGCGCTCGGTGGGGCCGGTGATTTCAACCCACCGTTTTTGTAAATCGGGCGGCGCGGGCGCAACCTGCCAGTCCCCGCGGGCCTCGCTGTTGGGCAGAAAATCCGGCAGTTTACCCGAATCAAGTTCTAGCTGGCGCTCAGCGCGTCGTTGCAGCAACCGTTCTCGGGTGGGGTTGAAATGGCGGTGGAGCTTGGCTACAAAGGCCAGCGCCTCGGGGGTTAGCACCTGGGCAAATGCGGGCAACTCTGGCCCCACAATCTGGACTCCATTGGGTAGATTTTGCATTGCACTCTGACTCCTCTGAAAATAGAGATTGGTAATTGGAGATTGGAGATTGGATTAATCTCGAATCTCCCAATCTCCAATCTCTGCCTTATTTTAATACCTGGCGGCGTACAGGCCGCTGGGGAACTTTCCTGACTGTACAATTTACTGTAAATAAGAGTCCCGATTTCAGTCTGATAAACCGAAGATACGGGACTCTTTTTGAAAAACTACAGGATGTAGGGTTATTAGTTTAACTCAAGAAGCTGCTTATCGCAACCGTAGTTGGCTGCTCGGAAGGGGTCTGCGACCCCCGACAGACGCGGGTAGCAGACCCGTTTTGAGCCTGAACAGCGTAATCCTATTAACCCTTAATTTAAACATCAGGCCGGCTCAAAAGCCAGATAGGTGCGGCGCTTGTCTTCCTGGCCGCGCTCGACAAAGGCGACTTTTACCGGGGTACCGATTTTGATGGTTTCCGGGTGAGCCACATCTACGCCAATGATTTGAGCGCTGACTTTGGGGCCTTCATCCAGTTCGACTATTCCGGCACAGTAGGGGTTGTTGCGGTTGTAACCGGCTTCGATCATCTGGGTGGGGGCAATGGTAATAACGGTAAAGGCGACCAGTTTGCCCTGCCAGACAGTTCAACTAGCTCCATATCATAGGTGTTGAGTGGCCGGGGCACATGGGGCGCGGCGGCACATAGAGTTTGTCGCTGACTAAGCTGCGAGAGCCGACCAGTTTATGCTGAGCCAGGTATTGATTAAATTCAGCAGCGGTAAAGGGAGGGGCAACATTTTCTGCCATGAGTTATTTCCTCTCGTAAATGTGGACGATGGCTGTTTCGCCGGTGCCACCAACATTATGGGTTAAGCCCAGGTTGAGGTTGTCGCCGGGCAGTTGCCGTTCACCGGCTTCGCCGCGCAGTTGCTTCCAGATCTCAACCACCTGTCCCGCGCCCGAAGCGCCAACCGGGTGACCTTTGGATTTAAGCCCGCCCGAGCTGTTAATGGGGCGCGGGCCTACGCGAGAGGTAACGCCTTCCTCGGCAGCGACATAGCCTTGACCGGGTTTGAAGAAACCGAGGTCTTCGGTAGCGAGAATCTCGGCGATGGTGAAGCAGTCGTGAACTTCGGCCACTTTGATATCTGCGGGCGTCACGCCGGCCATCTCGTAAGCTTTTTGAGAGGCAATCTGGGCCGCTCTGAGGCCGGTCAATTCGGAGCGATGGCGGATGGTCATATCGCTGGCCTGACCGGAACCGACGACATAAACGGGGTTTTCGGAATAATTCCGGGCCAGATCTTCAGCTACCAAAAGGATAGCCGCCGCACCATCAGAAACCGGCGAGCAGTCGTACAGACGCATGGGCCAGGCAATCACCAGGTTGGCTTTGTCGTCGTGCAGAAATTCCATCTCGTCGGCCCAGGTGGGGATGGGGCGGCCTTTCTTTTCGGCGCTCTTCTTTTGACGATCCATCAGGCTGGCAATCGTCTGTCCAAATTGGGCTTTGGGATTAAGCGAGCCGTTGTTGTGATTCTTGATGCCCACTTTCATAAATGATTCTGGGGTAGCCCCATAACGATCCATATAGGCGGTGGCAATTGAAGCATACAGACCGGGGAAGGTAAAGCCGGCCGGAACATCATACAGAGCATCAGAAGCGGTGGCCAGGGTATCGGTCACGCGCTCGGTAGGCAGATCGGTCATTTTTTCAATGCCGCCCACCAAAACCATATCATACATACCAGAAGCGATAGCAAACAAGCCGCTGCGCAGGGCGGCGCTGCCGCTGGCACAGGCATCTTCACAGCGGGTGGCTGGTCGAGGAGTCAGGCCGACATAGTCGGTCATAAAAGGAGCCGTATGGCCCTGGCCTTCAAATAGGTCACTACTGTAATTGCCAATATAAACTGCTTCGATAGCATTGGGGTCAAAACCCTTGTCTACGGATACAGACATTTCACGAAAGGCTTCGACAAATAAATCTCGGGTCGCTTTGCCGGGGAAGGCACCAAATTGGGTCATTCCAGCCCCCACAATAGCGACACCCCGGTTAAGTTTTCCAGCCATTATACCTCCTTACAGATAATATTAACTTTAATCCCCTATTGATTTGATAATAATCCCGTTAAGCTGAGTCAAGTACCTCTTGGAGCGTGCAGAGGCCCATCGTGGTCAGCCTGAGTTAGCCCTGATTCTCCTCACCTTTGCTGGTCGCTGAGTCTTCAGGGGTTGGAGCTTTAGTTTCGCCTTTCTCTTCGGCGCCCTCTGTCTTGGTCCAGGTTCGCATCCAATCGGCCTGCATACTTAAGGTCTCTTGCAGCATACCTTCCCAGAGATTTAAGATTTGCTGAACTTCCTGCTCTGGAATTTTGGCCCCAACCGTAGCTTTTCGCAGTTTTTGAATGGTGGTTTCAGCCTGTTCAAGCCGATTTCGGAGCAGTTCGTGGCGCTCCAACAGTTCAAGATAACGATAGCGCGGCACTACCCCCATCATTTTCCAGGTGTCCTCAAGCCAATCTCCCATCATTCAGGCTTGGTGGATTGCCCAACTGCCATAGGCATGAAACGGGTCATCCAGCGGGTTAATTGATCGGGAGTGGTTGGCATTTCGCCCAGGGTGCGAATTGCCTCCTGAGCATCAGCAGTACCACGCATAGCATCGCTCATGAGACGAAGCCACATCTCCATCGTGTTCTGAGTTGACATTATACCCTCATCAGAAATATTGCCCACCATTCACGGGGATGACCTGGCCGGTGATGTAACTTGAAGCAACCGGCGATAGCAGGAAAGCAACTACCCAGGCCATCTCCTTGGGTTGGGCAAAGCGGCGCAGAGGAATCTGCTTAATCAGCACTTCTTGCACCTTTTCAGGAATACCTTTTACAATATCGGTCTCGGTGTAACCCGGCGCAACCACATTAGATCGGACCCCATAGCGAGCGGCCTCAAGGGCCAAAGTTTGGGCCAGAGCAATCATCCCGGCCTTAGCAGCAGAGTAGTTAGCCTGTCCAATATTACCTCGCTGGCCCCCCAACGAGCTGATAAAAACAACCGAACCTTCCTGCCGCTCGTACATCTTGGGTAAAATGGATTTAACCGTATAGTAAGCCCCGGTTAAATTGACTTCAAGCACACTGTGCCAGTCGTCCGTGGGCATTCTGACAATCAGATTATCTTTAATGATGCCGGCGTTTGGCACTATTCCGTAAATTGGCCCCAATTCCCGCTCTACTTTGTCGGCGAATTCGGCCATACCGGCTTCGTCGGTCACGTCAACTTTGACGGCCAGTGACCCCCGCGGCCCGGGTTCGCTGCGGTAATTATAAGCTACTTTTGCCCCAAATTCTTCCAGAACTTCTACAATAGAAGCCCCAATACCATGGTTGCCCCCGGTAACTACAACGACTTTGTCCTCAAGCCCTAACATTTTTGCCTCCCTTGGTTAAATAAATTGAGAATATTTTATTGTCTGGCTAAAAAAATTGCCTGGATGATCAGAATGAGGATGGCTTCGTTTTACTGAAAGTAAAACTACACCGGAGATGTTTTGATATAACGAGTTAAATTAGCCCCAAAAACAATATACGAGGAGTTTAATCTATCTTATGAGCAAAAAACAGTGACAAGAGGCGGCATTTTGCAGTGACATTTGTCATCGGTGCATTTTCAAATACTCAAAGCCGTTATAGCTTACACCTGTCTGGAAATATAGACCTCCGGGGGAATGCCGGAGGTCTATATTTGAGAATGGGTTAGCCAGGTAATCTAGTTATTAACCACGATCTTTAAGCCAGTTAGCAATACCTGGAGCTAGCATCTTTTGTGATTTACCACTGACATAGAAACCAATGTGTCCGGCCGGAATTTCTAATTCCGTATAATCCTTTGAGCCGACATATTTCGCCAGCGCCCGGGTAGACTTGGGCGGCACCAGGTGATCCTGGTTAGCAAAACAGTTCAACACCGGCACCGTGATATTGCCCAGGTCTACCTTTTGATCGCCCAGCATCACTTCACCCTGAACCAACAGGTTCTTCTGGAAGAAGTCTTTGACGAATTGGCGATAGGCTTCCCCGGCGCTGTCAGGGCCTTCGTTAAGCCATTTTTCCATGCGCAGGAAGTTCATCATTTTGTTCTTGTCATCCATAATGTCAATCATATCGGTATATTTTTTGACATTCAATGACATCGGCCGGACCAGCATGAAGGAGAAATTCAACAGCTCGGCGGGGACAACACCCAGGGCGTCAATCATCGGGTCAATGTCCAGGTGACGCGCCCATACATTTAACAGGCCCCAGTCTGGGTTTTCTTCTTCCTTGTCGGCGTGGAAGTCAATCGGGGTGACGGTGAGGACCAAATTCTGGACTTTTTCGGAGTGCAGAGCAGTATAACAAGTGGCAATGGTCCCGCCCTGACAAATCCCCAGGATATTGATTTTGTCCAGGCCATGCTTTTCGCGGATGAAATCTACGCAGTTATCCAGGTAGGTGTTAACATAGTCATCCAGGGTCAACCAGCGATCCATCCGGGAGGGATCACCCCAGTCAATCAGGTAAACATCAATACCTTCTTTGAGCAGGTTGCGGATCAGCGAGCGGTCTTCTTGCAAATCGGCCACCATCCAGCGGTTAACCAGGGCGTAGGAAAACAGCAGCGGAACACTGAAGGGCTTCTTGACCTGCGGGATGAAGTGGTAAAGTTTTAGCTTGTCTTCGCGATAAACTACCTCTTTGGGGGCCGTGCCAACCTGAATATCATCCTCTTTGAGTTCGCTCAACATCTCGATGCCCTTGACCAGCTTTTGATTGATCTCGGTCAGCTCGTGGATAGCTTTATCTGGCGTTATTTGGATAGGAAATGACATGATTGGACTCCTTACCCCTCATTCCCGACAGTTTCGAGCACAGGTTCGGCTGGTTCTACGGCGGGTTTTTGCTTGGCCGACGCTTTGGGTTTTTTAGCTTCCGCCTTTACTTCAGCGGGGCTGGCGCCATTCTGTTCCTTCAGCACTTTTTTAAGCTGCTTGACTTCCTTGCGCAGCTCATACAGGCTGCGATAGGCATCATCCAACTCACCCCGGGTGGGCAGATTGAGCATCTTCATCATAACTTCAACAATCTCTTGCTCTTTCATCCGGTACGTCATGACCGCGGTAGACAAATCACGCTGGACATTCAGATATTCTTCAGTTTTGTAGAGCTTGGAGAAGGTCTGGTCAATAGTATCCATCCACAGGTTCATCAACTCACGGATGCTGTCAATCTTTTCACCCTTTTCGCTCAGGCCCACCAGTTCTTGCATCACTTGCTCAAAAGCCTTAGCCGAGGTTCGGGCTAACAAAACGTGGTAGTCGGCGCTGGATTTGCGGAATTGCACCCAGGTATCAAAACTGTTGACCAACTTATCCATCAGTTCGCGATTGAAGCCCAACCGTGGGGTTTCGGTCATCCGGCCAAAGGAGCGCTCGTAAGCATCCCAGTGCAGCCGGCTCAACTCGGCCAGTTCAGAACCGGCTCCGGTGAGGCCCTGACTAAATTGCCAGGGAGTCTGCCCCCAGGATTGGGCCCAGGGCTGGCCAAGCTTTTGCCACTCTTCCATGTAGAAGCGCCACAACTGATTGATATCGGTGCTGGCATTTACAAATCCAGTTGGCCCGCCCACCAGTTGTTGGAACCACTGCTCGCTGTATTCGCGCAGCACCGATTGCCAATCTTCGCCGGCTTCGACTTTGGGAGCCATCACCTGCCATGCTTTGGTAGACAGTTCGAGAAAGCGCATCATCGAAGCCTGGCTGGCGGCCATTTGTTCGGCTACGCCTTTGGCGGTTGGCCCGGAGTTGGCAGTCCAGGCCTGCATGCTCTGTTCGGTCAACCAGCGCCACTGATCCATCATATTGGGGTAGAATTGGTTCGGAGTAGCGTTAGTCTGTATCAGATCGGTCCAACTGCCCCACATCTTTTTTTGAGCCTCAACCCATGTATTCATCATGGTTTCGGCCTGTTTTTGCCAATCCATATTCGGTTTCTCCTTAACCATTGCTGGTTAATTATTAGTCGGCTTTAACTTTGGCGGTAAAGTTGCGGACCCACTCCATTTGGGCGTCCATCATCTTTTTGCTCATGTCTTGCCAGGGGTCCAGCATACCCGATCCTTCTTTGCCCAGCGTAGAAAACTTGGCCATATCGGCTTTTTTCATCACATCAAACCAGTTGTCCCACATCTGTGTTTGCAGATCGGTCCAGCGTTGGGTCATATCCTGAACTTGTTGGGCCCAGTTGGCCGTTTCTTTGGGTGCGCCCTGAACGGAAGAAACGCTTTCGGCCCAGATGCGGCTGCCTTCAACCTGAGCGGTCAAAGTGTTCTTGACCGATTGCTGCCAGGCGTCTACTGTTTTTTCCCATGCCTGCCCCGGCTGGGAAGGATCAAAGCCTTTGACAGTGTCAAGCCAGGTGTTCCAGGTTTTGGTTTGAGCATCTGTCCAGGATTTGAACATATCTTGAGTTTGTTTTGACCAGTCCATTAAATATTCTCCTTCTGTTGTTTTAAATTAAATTATTTAATATTTTTAATCTTGCCACCACATCGTTTCGCGCAGAATATCGCTAACCGAGATGATACCGAATAATTTTTCTTTAATCACCGGTGCTCGATGCAGATGATTCAACGCAAACAATTGGGCTACTTCTTCGACAGTCAGATCGGGGTCAACTTCGATACAAGGCTTGGTCATAATATCGCTGACAGAAATAGTCTGGGGATTCTTGCCATAGGCCGCCACTTTATAGGCTATATCGGTCTCGGTGACAATCCCGTAAGCATCATTATTATGGTCTGGTTCTACAACTAGACCGCGCAAATGTTTCTCTCTCATCAGCGCTATGGCTTCGGCGGCCGAAGCTGAAGCTTGAATAGTGACCACGGTTATGGTCATGATTTCCTTCGCAGTTTGCATAAATTAGCTCCTTTGACAAGGGAATTGCTTTAATCCTGCCACCACTTCCCCTTCTGTAAGATGTCTGATATGGAGACGATACCCAGCAGTTCGTCCTTAACAACCGGGGCGCGATGGATATGATTATTGGCAAACAAACGGGCTACATTTTCTACGGTCATATCAGGATTAACCGTAATACAGGGTTTGGTCATAATATCCCCAACCGTCAGGGCTTTAGGGTCACTGTCACGAGCAACAACTTTGTAGGCAATATCTGCCTCCGTTACAATCCCAAAAGCCTTCTCCGGGGCGCGTGATGTGACCACGATGGCATGGATTTTTTTCTGCCGCATCAAGCCAATAGCCTCAGACACCAAAGCAGAAGGCTGAATTGTAATGACGTCGCTCGTCATGATGTCTTTTGCTTTTAACACACTTTACCTCCTTCGGTAATATACAGCCGGTCAACCAGGATAACAATAATTCAGTTTTTCGGCTTGCGCCTTCTGTTCAGCCCGGTTTTAGAGAGTAGCTCCACCGTCTACATCCAGCACATGGCCCGAGACATACCTGGCTTCATCCGAAGCCAGCCACACAAAAGCATTGGCAATATCTACTGGCTGGCCAAAATGCCCTAAGGCGATCCGTTCCACCAGTTTCTCTACCACTTTTTCAGGGATACCGGCGGTTAAGCGCGTTTCAATAAAACCAGGAGCAACAGCATTGGCCCGGATACCTTTGCGGCCCAACTCGCGCGCCCAAACCTTGGTCATACCCACCACGCCGGCTTTACTGGCCACATAGTTGGTTTGACCATAGTTGCCATACGGGGCCACCAGTGATGAGGTGCTGAGAATAACCCCACTACCTTGCGCAACCATGGTTGGCACCACAGCCTGGGTGCAGTTGAAAACGCCTTTCAAATTGATATTAATGACCAGATCGAAGTTTTCCTCCGTCATTTTTAGTAATTGGGAGTCGCGAATGGTGCCGGCGTTATTAATCAACACATCAATCCGGCCACCAAAATGATCCAGAACGGTTTGAACCATAGCATTGATCGAAGCCCGGTCGGTTACATTTACCTTAACCGCCAAAGCTTTGCCGTCTTTCGCTTCGATCTCATCTGCAACACTCTGAGCCTCATCCAGGTCAACATCAGCGATAACGACTCGAGCGCCCTCTTCAGCAAAACGCAGGGCAGTGGCTCGGCCAATACCGCGCCCGGCCCCAGTTATAATCGCAACCTTGTCTTTAAGGCGCATACTCAACTCCTATGTTGAAATTAATGAAGGAGAGGAGGAGAAACTTGTTCTCCTCCTACCTCAAATCGGTTAATTAGTGGAGATGGTTGTAAACATTTTGGCCATGCGCTCGGCGGCCCAATCCGAAAAGAGCGCGGTGGTGGTCATAACTTTAGAGGTGGTGGTAAACATTTTAACCGCGTATTCGGATACAGCTTGAGCCTGGGTTTGGACCAGTTCGGCCATTTCAACGCCAAACTGGCGCTCTTCAAGGCCCAACGCCTGCGCTTTTTTGAAGCTGTCGGTAACAATCCTGTCCATATTCTCTCGAAAGCCCAAAGACTGCTTAAAGGATTGCTCGGTGGCTTTTAGAACAACATCGGTATAAACCTGGGTGTACTCCTGCCACATTTCAAGGCTTTTCTTAACCGTTTCCTGATTTGTCGCTAACAGGTTTTTGGTTTCCTCGGTGGCGGTACTGGCTATAGCCGTTACAGAGTCTACGGCCACCCTGGTTTCTTCGGTCATTTTGGTAGCCACATCGGCTAAGTTAGGAAACACATCTTTCTCATCTTTAACTTTCACTGGCATAAGTTTGCTCCTGTAATCAAATAAATTTTGGTCTGGAACCACGCTTTATTCCTGATCGGTTTTTGCCTGTAAACTCTTTTCCAGATTTTCAACTTTGCTGGTTAGGGTTTCAACTTGGGATTGAAGCAAATTCATCGCTTCAACAAGCTGCCGGTACGGGGGTTGGGGTGACAACTGCCAGGTTTTCAAGGCGCGTTCCGCGGCCTGATCAAACTGCTCCCGGAAAGCCTCTGACTGTTTGACCGTATGCTGCATCGTCTCAAACATCATATCGGTATAACTTGAAGCAAATTGCTCCCATATTTTAAAGCTTTCCTGGAGCACCTTTTCTTGATTCATAGGCTGACCTCCTGTTAAAGCCTCTAACGTAAGTTGAGTTAAATAGCGTTGAATAAAAGCAACTGCTTCCGCAAAATCAGTAAACCGGTCCTCCTCATCACCCTGCACATGACGAATGTGGCCGCGCCACTGGACGTGGGGTTCACCCTGAGCATCACGCCATAACTCTTGAGTAAAACGCAATACAAACGAGGCGATATTATTTTGAGTTTTTATCATGGCCCAAACCTTTTCAGTAACGATTATACTTTAACAGGGAGGAGTTACAGATGAGTTACAAGAACGTAGTACCTGGGACATAAGCCCCTGGGCGCTGCGCCTAATTACTGATTGATTTGTAGATACAATTGTTGAGTTTCGGGGAGCGGGGCCACCCCCAACTCATCCTGAAGCATCTCAACGCACTTTTGGTACGTTCGCAGTGCCAGCGGGCGGTTACCCTGACGAAGATAGGCTTGAATTTGCACCCGGTAGGCCGCTTCCCACACCGAGTCAACGGTAAGGACGTGTTGGGTTAAGCGAATACTCTCCAGGGGGCTTTGCTCTAGCAATAGGCTGGCCAGCGTGGTCATCGTCCCCAGGGCCAGCAATTGCAGACGCTCCCGTTCGGCGCTGGTCCAATCCTCATAACGCCGTTCCGGTAAATAATCCCCACTGTAAAAGGCCAGCGCTTTTTGATAGGGGGCAATAGCGTCAGCCGGATGGTCCGGCAGAGCCTGGTTACCCTGCGCCACCAGGGCTTCAAACAGGTCAGCATCAACCGTAATTTGACTCAAATTCAGGCTGTAAACCAACTCTTGACGCTGAATAAAACGCGACTCGGCCCGTGGCTTTCGTTCTGGTTCCAGAACTTTGTAAATGGTATTGAGGGCAACCTTAAAATCTCGATCCCCTTCCTCCAGATCAAGCTCAGGCCATAGCCGGTCAATAATTTGCTCTTTGTGCAAAGGCGAGGGAAAGCGCCGCACCGTAATAAAAAACTGGAACAAGTGGAACGCTTTTTCCCGTCCCCAGGCCGCCGGCTCAATTTCAAAACCATCGCGCCAGGCCCGAAAGCCGCCGAGCGTTTGAATTTGCAGGGGGGACCGGCTTGTTTCAGATAGTAGATCGTCCATAAGAGTGGAGTTACCAACAATCTCTGAATATCAAATCCAGATTAAACCTTGACAAATAATTGATTTTAGCGTATTATTTAATCAAGAATATGGACAAAACTTTTTCAATTTCTTGACAACGTTGTATTTGTCAAGTAGCAATATTGGAGCAAAACATGAGCAAAAAAATAATAGTCATTGGCAGCGGCTTTGGGGGTCTGGGAGCAGCAGTTCGGTTGGCCGCCAAAGGCCACGATGTGCAAATTTTTGAGAAACGAGACAAATTAGGAGGGCGAGCCTACGTTTATGAAAGCAACGGCTTCAAATTTGATGGCGGGCCGACCATTGTCACCGCGCCCTTTATGTTCGACGACATCTTCGCCGCTGCCGGCAAACGTCGGGAAGATTATTTTGAATTGGTGCCGTGTCACCCTTTTTACCGTATCTTTAACCACGAAGGGCGCTGTTTTGACTACAATGATAATGCTGACTTTACTTTAAGCCAAATTGAGCAGTGGAGTCCAAAAGACAAAGCCGGCTACCTGAAGTTTATTCATTCTACCAAAGCCATTTTCCAGAAGGGTTTTGTGGAACTGGCCGACAAACCTTTTCTCACGCTGATGGATATGCTGCGCATTGTGCCCGATTTAATCAAGCTGCAATCACACAAAAGTGTTTACAGTTACGTGTCTCAATTTGTGCAGGACGACTTTCTGCGCCGCTGCTTCTCTTTCCACCCGCTGCTGGTGGGCGGCAACCCCTTTGAAACAACCTCTATTTATGCCCTCATCCACTACCTGGAACGAGAGTGGGGCGTTCATTACGCCATGGGCGGCACTGGCGCGATTGTCCAGGGCTTGGGCCAGCTGTTTGAAGAGCTAGGGGGACAAATTTGTGTCAATACCGAGGTAGACGAGATTCTCGTAGAGGGCCGCCGCGTCAGCGGCGTTCGCCTGGCCGATGGGACCATCCACCACGCCGACGTGGTTATCTCAAACGCCGATGTGGCCTTTACCTACCGCAACCTCATCCCTGAGCAGTACCGGCGCAAATACACCAACCGCAAAATCGAAAAGATGCGTTACAGCATGTCGCTGTTTGTAATCTATTTTGGCACCAAACGGCGCTACACCGATACCAAACTGGCCCATCACAACATCATTCTGGGGGAACGTTACAAAGGGCTGCTAACCGACATCTTTACCACCAAACAGCTCTCTAACGATTTCTCGCTCTACCTGCACATGCCCACCCTGACCGACCCCTCCATGGCCCCGGAAGGCTGCGAGAGCTTTTATGTCCTGTCGCCGGTGCCGCATCTCGGTTCGGGCATTGACTGGACAAAGGCGGCCAAACCCTACCGCGACCGGATCATGCAGTTTTTGGAGGATAACTACCTGCCCGATTTACAGGCCAATATCGTGGCCGAACATTATATAGATCCGCTGCACTTTCAGAATACGCTCAACAGCTATCTTGGTTCGGCCTTTTCCGTCGAGCCAATTTTAACCCAATCGGCCTGGTTTCGGCCTCACAACCGCTCCGAAGAGTTTGATAATTTGTATTTTGTCGGGGCCGGCACGCATCCGGGAGCGGGTTTGCCGGGGGTGTTATCGTCGGCCAAAATCGCCGATGATTTGATTTCGCGGGGGAATTAAGACTCGTGTTGCGTGTTGCATAAGCAAACGCAAGGCGCAACACATTTTAGCTTATTTGTAACCATTCAGGCATGTCATTTCGACCGAAGAGAGAAATCTCTGATGCTATGGTGCGCTATAGGGATTTCTCGGCCTACGGCCTCGAAATGACATGAGGGCTAAGCAATTACTTTGGAACTTGCTTAATGGGTCCTCGCCTCCACCTCTCGCTGGAGCAGCCCTTTGACCGCAATCAAAACCAGAAAAGAACAGCCGACCAGGATGACCGAGAGGGTCAGGGCTACATTCAAATCAAGCTCAAAACCAATGTAGATCGCCAGGGGCATGGTCTGGGTGCGGCCCGGATAGTTGCCGGCAAAGATAATGGTGGCGCCAAACTCGCCCAGAGCACGGGCCCAGGTCATCACTGCGCCGCTGAGCAGGGCTGACCAGGCCAGAGGCAGGGTGATAAAACGAAATACCTGTCCGCCACCTGCACCATCGAGCGCCGCTGCCTGCTCCAGGTCTCGATCCACACTGGCAAAGCCCAACGTAGCCGCTTTGACATAAAAAGGGGCGGCAATAAAAGTTTGAGCCAGAACCACAGCAACCTGGGTAAAGGCAATATGCAGTCCCCAAATCTCCAACCATTCCCCCACCAATCCTCGCCGCCCGAAGGCCATCAATAATGCCACCCCGGCCACCGAGGGCGGTAAAACCGTCGGCAGGTCCAGCAGGGTGTCAACGGCCCGGCGAAAAGGGAAGTTATAACGAGCCAGGAGATAAGCTACCGGCGTACCGAAAATAATAGTCACGGCCAGGGTAATTGAGGTGGTTAACAAACTCAGGCTGACCGCCTGGATGACTTGTGTTTGGCCCAGGTTGGCCCAGAGTTGATCCGGCGGCGTCCGCAGAAACATTGCCACCAGCGGCAAGGCCAGAAAGAGCAGCAGCGGTAAACTTAACAACCACCAGGGATCACGGAGGCGAATCGGTGGGGTGGCTGACGAAGATTGGGTGCGTCGCGACCACGGCAGGGCAGACTGAGCCATTTTTACCTCATTTCTTTCGCTGGTAAACCTATTATAGAAACCGCTGATCGGCCCGAACAGAGTAGACCCGGCCAGCGTTCTGCTCAAACCAGCCGGTGGCGGCCCCCTCGCGGCTGTCGAAGGTAGACACGTAGGGTTTGAGGTCCAGCAGGGGCGTCCCATCCACGATGTCTACATCTTCGATGTGGAGCGTCGCCCCTTCGACGCGAATAAGGCGCACGATAGATAAACCAATCGGGTTGGGGCGTTTGGGTGAACGGGTCGCAAAAATACCGTGGGGTTGGTTGTCCAGGAAGGGCGTGACCAGCAGGCTGGATTCATGAACCAGATGCAGATGGTAAAGCAGAATGAGGTGAGAAAAGCCCTCAATATCTTGCAGGCCAGTCTGGTAAATTGGGTTAAGTTCAATCTGACCGGCCACCCCTTGAGCCGCTACTGCCTGGATAGGCATCCCCGCCGGCTCTGGATAGGGCGAGCGAATAATACCAATAGGGGTAAAACAAACATCCATAAAGTATCTCCTCTGGCTAAAAAGGTAAGGTGAACCAATACGCCATTGTACCAGTTCACCTTTTAGTACAGAAAATAGAGGAGCTTCGGCAGGATTAGTTATTATTTAGCCGCTGCTGGAATAAAACCATACTTTTCCAGCACCGCCTGACCGGCCGGCGAGAGCACATAATCCACAAAAGCCTGCGCTTGCGTGGGCGCGACGCTGTCGCTCACCACCGCAATCGGATAAGTCGCCAGGGTATTCAAACTATCGGGAATGTCAAGCCGGCCCACCTTATCCGCCCCCTCACCGATAATATCGCTGGTATAAACAATTCCGGCGTCCCCTTCACCCAACGAAACCTTGGTCAGCACCGACCGTACATTCTCCTCATAAGAAACCACATTCTTCAACACATCGTCCATATAGGTCGGGCTAAAAGCGGTATCAGTAATGGCTTTACCCAGGAAATCCAGCGAATATTGGCCCACCGGCACCTCTTTGGCTGCCAGAATGAGCTTCAAGCCCGGCTTGGCCAGGTCTTGTAGTTGGGTCAGTCCGGCGGGATTGTCGCCAGGATAAATGACCACCAGCCGATTGCGGACAAAGGTTTTCTGCGTACCGCTGATGATGCGACCGGCGTCAATAGCGACCTGCATTTGGGTCTTGTTGGCGCTGGCAAACACATCGGCCGGAGCCGCCTGCCCAAGCTGCTGCGCCAACTGCTGCGACCCGGCAAAATTAAAGGTCAAGGTAACACCGGGATGCTCGGCTGAGAAGGTCTGCCCCATTTCGTTAAAGGCTTCGGTCAAGGAAGCAGCGGCAAAAACATTCAAATCTGCCGGCTCCAGCGGAGCCATCGCCGCTGCCGTACTATCAAGCAGCGCTTGAGCCTCTTCCGCCCCCGGCACGCACAATTTCCAGCCCACTTCAATCACATCGGGGTTGGTGATCTCGGCAAAGGTGGCATCCGCCGCGTGTTTCTGATTGGTTGCTGCGGCAATAGCCGGGTAAGCCAGCACATCGCCCAGAAGTTTTTCCGAGATTTTACTGAGCCAATCGTCGGCTTGAACCGTATATTCTTCCGCGCAGGTCACTGCGTCTTGCGCCCGTGGTGCAGCCAGCACAACCGGCGCTAAAGCCGCCAGCAGCAGGCTGATGACAATCCAGCAATTGAATAGGATGGCTATTCTTTTATTCATTTCCCTTCTCCTTTTTTTGATTATATTATTTATAGATATTTATTAAATAAATAACTATTTAAAGAATTTGAACTGGATGTCATAAACACCCCTTTAGTCCAACAGATGAATTCTCGGTTGCGGGAGAATAAAACCGGCCGGGTTAAGTGACGGCTGCCGCCAGCGCTTCCTCACATGTGTCCAGCCAGGTCAGCATCGCTTCGATTTGGCCCAGCCGAAATTTATGGACCAGCCAATCGTAGGGCTGGCTGTAACGCAAGCTCTCTGTTTCTTCTGCCTGCTCGTGCAGCCACTCGCGACAGGCCAAACGCTGCCGTTCAATCAAGCGCGCCACCACCTCCGGCCCTTCGAGCCGGGCGAAGTAAAGTTTCGCCATAAAATCCAGCCGCAGTTTTCGGCCCTGGGCTACGGGCTGCTGCACCCAATCCTCAAATGCCTGGCGACCCGCCCCGCTCAACTCGAACATTTTTCGCGGCGGCCGGGCTTCCTGATACTCGATGGTGGTCGTCACAAACCCTTCCCGTTCCAGTTTGGTCAACAGGGCATAAAGTTGGCTTTGTTTCATGTGCCAGACCAACCCGAGGCCGGTCGGATCGGAAAGCTGCTGGTGGATTTCGTAGCCGTACATCGGCTGCCGGCGCAAAAAACCTAACAGCGCAAATTCGGTAGATAAAGGCTCATTGACTCTGGGCATAATTGAATGATCGAATACTTATTTTGTGAATATTTGACCCAATTATAACCCTGAAACCAATGAACTGTCAAAACCAGGCGAAAAAATACAGCAATTCCAAATTTAACCCCAGTGCAGGGGCGAGGCCGGTTGAAAATCGGCTCATTTGGCCCAAGAAGGCTACGTCAACCGGCCTCGCCCCTACGAGTCTCATCCAAATTTGGAAATGCTGGGGTTTGACGGTAGTTTTAATTTCTCATATAATACTGCAATATTTATTTAATGAATAATTAAAAGATAAGTTTTATTAATACCGATGATGAGTATAACTAACCATATCTCAAGTAGCTCTGTGACTTCGCTGATCCTTTTGACTGGGCCACGAGGATGCGGCAAAACCACCGCATGTCTATCCCTGCTGGAGCAGGCCCGGCTAGCCGGTCTGGATGCAGCCGGCCTGATTTCACCCGCTGTTTATGCGGGCGAGCAAAAAGTGGGGATCGAGGCGCTCGATGTTCGCACCGGTCACTCTCGCCGGCTGGCGCGGGTCAATAATGGCGTTGCTTCGGCGAGACTGTCTACCCCCGGTTGGATTTTTGACCAGGCGGTGATGGCCTGGGGTAGTGCGGTGCTGCAAGCCGCAACCCCCTGCGACCTGCTGATTGTTGATGAACTGGGGCCGCTGGAGTGGGAGCAAAGCCGGGGCTGGCTGGCTGGTCTGACGGCCGCCGACTCCGGGGCCTATGGCCGGGCGGTTGTCGTCGTCCGGCCCGAATTACTGCCCCTGGCTCTGGCCCGCTGGCCCCATGCCGGAGTCATCGAGCTTGGCCTCCCGCTCGTAAAGACCGTATTTTGCCGCTCCTCAACAGCGATGTAAAATAGCGCCGCAATGGGTTTTATACCATAAGAGGAGTCTGTTCAATGAATAACTATCAGATGCACATCGCCGGCGAATGGACCGAGAGTGAGTCCGGCCAATCCTTCGAGGTGGTCAGCCCGGTGACGGGTGAACCCATCGGTACGCTGCCCTCCGGTACTCGGGCCGATGTCCAGCGCGCCATTGATGCGGCCAACGCGGCCTGGCCTGCCTGGGCCGCCCGCACCCCCTTCGAGCGAGCCGCGCTGCTGGAACGGGCCGCCTCCATTATCGGCGAACGCCGCGAGGAGTTGGCCCGCACCCTGACTCTGGAGCAGGGCAAGCCCTTGCACGCCGAAGCATACATCGAGGTGGACGACATCGCCGAATACTTCCGCATGGCCGCCGGGGATGCCCGCCGCCTGGAAGGGGTGATGCCGGCCTCGGTGGACGCCAACAAGCGGGTCCTCCTGCAGCGTGTGCCACGCGGGGTGGTGGGCGTCATCACGCCCTGGAACTGGCCCTACGAAATGCCGGCCGAGGTGGTTGGTCCGGCCCTGGCCTGCGGCAACGCGGTTGTCTGGGCGGCCGCACCGACCACCTCTATTTGTGCGGTCAAGCTGGCCGAATGTATCCTCGCGGCTGGTCTGCCGCCGGGCCTGCTCAACCTGGTGACCGGCCCCGGCGCGGTGGTCGGCGATGAGATTGCCGCCAACCCCGGCACTCAGGCCGTCGCCTTCATCGGCTCGATTGCGACCGGTCACACCGTTGCTGCCCGCGCCGCCGGGAAAGAACTGCTGATTGAAATGGGCGGCAACGGGCCGATGGTGATCCTGGAGGATGCCGACCTGGATCAGGCGGTGGCTGCGACGCTGGTCGGCTGCTTTCTGGGCGCGGGGCAGAGCTGCAGCGCCAGTGAGCTGATCCTGGTGCAGGAAAGCGTACACGACGAATATGTGCGACGACTGCAAGCGGCGGTGGAGGAGAAGATCAGGCTGGGCGATCCGTTCGACCCGGCTACGACGTTGGGGCCGCTGAACAATGAACCGACAGCGGCCAAGATGGATCGGCACATAGCTGATGCCCTGAGCCGTGGCGCGAAAATCGTCACCGGCGGCCAACGGGCCACGAACCGGCCCACCCCGCTCTATTATCAACCCACGGTGCTCGCTGGGGTGACGCTGGAGATGGAAGTCGCACGCGAAGAAACTTTTGGTCCGATTGCGCCGGTGGCCGTCATCCGGGATGAGGGGCAAGCCCTGGAGATTATCAATTCTTCCGAGTACGGCCTGCTCGCGGCTGTGTTTACCCGCGATTTGCGGCGGGCGTTGAAGTTCGCCGAGGCAGCCCGCGTGGGTTGGGTCAACATCAACGAGTCGACCAACTGGTGGGAATTGCATCTGCCCTTTGGCGGCCGGGCCGGGTCACGGAGCGGCTTTGGCCGGGTGGGTGGCCGGCACATTTACGAGCGGCTAACCGAATTGAAGACGATTGTCGTCAATTTGGCCTGAGACCTGTACCGAGTTTCAGTAGATCCAAATTTAAGGACGCAAAGCGGGCACGCCCACATGTGACTTTGTTCGGCACGTAGACGTGCCCGCTTCGTGTCCTCGAAATTGGATCCACTGAGTTTACTTTATGCGGCAGCGTTGTATCCCAGGATTGCCTTGGTTTCGAGAAACTCCTCGAACCCCCAGAGGCCGTACTCGCGGCCGTTACCGGATTGCTTATAGCCCCCAAAGGGGGTATCGTAGCCGCCAGGCGTGCCATTGACATGCACATTCCCGGCGCGAATCTGCCGGGCAACCCGGCGCGCCCGTTCCAGGTCGGCCGACTGGACATAGCCGGAGAGTCCATACTGCGTGTCTTAGCAATACGAACGGCATCCGCCTCGTCCTCATAACCGATGATGACCAACACCGGCCCGAAGATCTCCTCACGGGCAATCGTCATGCTGTTTTTTACGTGCGAGAACACGGTCGGCTTCACAAAGTAGCCCCGATCCAGGCCAGCGGGCAGACCTTCACCGCCACATTCGAGTTTGGCCTCCTCTGCGATACCCTGCTTGATTAACCGTTGAATCTTGTCCCATTGCACCCGGGAGATGACCGGCCCAATTTCAGTAGCGGGGTCCGCCGGATCACCGACCTTCAGAGACAGGGCGGCGGCCCTGGCGATGGCTGCTGCTTCGTCCATGCGCTTCATGGGCACCAACATGCGCGTCGGAGCATTACACGACTGGCCGGTGTTCCGCGCACAGATTCTCATGCCTGCGGCAACCACCTTGTCAAAGTCGGCGTCGTCGAGGATGATGTTGGCCGATTTGCCGCCCAACTCCTGGGACACCCGCTTCACGGTGGGGGCTGCATTTTGGGCCACCAGCACCCCAGCCCGCGTTGAGCCGGTGAACGATACCATATCCACATCGGGGTGCCTGGACAGCGCTGTCCCAACGCCGGGGCCATCGCCGTTGACGAGGTTAAATACACCCGCCGGTGTGCCGGCTTCGTGCATGATTTCAGCCAAGATGATCGCATTCAGAGGGGCGATTTCGGTCGGTTTCAGCACCATGGTGCAGCCGGCGGCCAGGGCCGGCGCTACCTTCACAACCATCTGGTTGAGCGGCCAGTTCCACGGCGTAATCAAGGCACATACGCCAATCGGTTCATACACGATGCGGTTGCGCCCCATGTCTTTTTCCCATTCAAAAGTTTTTAGCACCTGGAGCATTGTCTCGAAGTGCTTTAGCCCTGACGGTGCCTGGGCAGACTGGGCTAACGACAACGGCGCCCCCATTTCCTGGGAGACAACGGCTGTCAGATCGGGCATGCGCTTCTTATAAGCCTCGATGATGCTCTCCAGCAGAGCGACGCGCTCGGCCACACTTGTCTGCGAGAATTGCTTGAAAGCTTTCTTGGCGGCAGCAACCGCAGCGTCAACATCTTCCTGGTCGCCGAGGAAAATGGTTCCGATAACTTCTTCGGTGGCCGGGTTTATGATTTCCGCAATTTGCTGGCTGTGTGGGTCAACCCATTTTCCATCAATATAAAATTTACGTTCATTCTGCATGGCTTTCTCCTGTCTCCGTTTAGTTAGGGCATAGATTTGTTCAACTGAAAAGCGAAGTTGACAGGAAATTTACCATACGAAGGGCTAAAATCCAACTGAAGGAGGTACCAAGTGCGACACACTCTCAAAATGTGTCGCACCCAAATAGCTATAGAACCAAGGCATAATGCGAAAAGTTAGTTAACTAATGAAGACAACAACCCTTGAGCAAAAATAGAATTTCTGGATTGTTTGAAGGTCAGTTGGGTCATCGTCGCCGCACATTCGGGACAAACCGAGGGATTGGGACCAAAAACTTTGTAACCAGGACAGCGCATCTGCCAGAGCGGATCCAGAACGGGATCGGCTAACCGGATCAGTCGCCAAAAGTTGGGGGCGGTAGGTTCGCTATACCACCAGAGTTTACATCTATCGCAGCGCCATAAATGTAGGTCGTCATTCAAAGCGGAATCATTATCCATAATTCACCTCCTCTTGTGATTACACCAGAAGAAACTTGTAGTACGCCCCTGACCGTTCGGTCATTGATAGGGATCTTATTTTATTCAGACAAAATTAAGCGATGGAACAGGCAGCAATGAGGAAAAGAAGATGGACCGATCTTACTCCAATCGGTCCATCTCTGCCTACAGAGTCTATTGTGGAGGTTGACTCTGTCGGTTTCAAAATAATAGTGGAAAACTAAAATGTCAAAACTTATTGATTAAATACTTAATTATTAAGTATATGAACCGGATTATAATTGAGGAACTCAATCTTGTCAAATGTAAACAGATAAAAATTAAATAGGTAATTATTTATTAAGCAATCAATGAATGAATGAGGTATTTGTCAGAAATACCAGAGCGCATTATATTTTGTCAATCGGTAATGAATTCTTGTTATCATCCCTGGAGGCGGTGTGGAACTCAGCCAGGTACAACCCGTTAAATTGATTGTGCAGTATGATAATGGTCAAACTCTAACTTTCACCATCAAAGCGCTCCGCCGTTTTTTACTCCACAGCCAGCCGGAGATTAATGGTGAAGTCGAAAAACTTTTGAATATAACTGTGCAGTACACAGAGGTAATACCGGGCCGGGAAATCGCCCCGCCTAATCTCCCCCCCTTGAATTCAGGCTTGCCCACCAAATCCCTGGCAGGAGGCTCAACTTCTCCCACCCGCTGACATGGGCGCGGTAATGGAACACATCGTAATCATGCCGTTCAATATCGTCCAAAATAGCCCGGTATAGTCCGGCGGCTGCGGCAATAGCAAAACGGCCATCCCGGTTGAGCAGGGCGATACCGGGCCAGGCTTCGGCGTACAGGCGGCGGTTGCGTTCAATTTGGAACTGCATAAAGGCGCGCCAGCGGGTATCAACCTGACCGGCGGCAATGTCACCTTCGGTTAGCTCAAAGGCGGCCAGTTCCGCTTGGGGCAAATAGACCCGGCCCATCTGCCAATCCTGGCCCACATCCCGCAGAATATTTGTCATCTGCAAAGCCACACCTAATTTAATCGCATAGGGTATCGCCGCTGGCCCGGCAAAGCCAATGATGTGCATGCTCATCAAGCCGACTGTGGAGGCCACTCCATAGGCGTATCCGGCCAGCTCGTCAAACGTATCATAACGGCTCTGGTACAAATCACGGGCCACGCCGTCAATAAGCTGCTCGGCATAGCGATGAGGAATATGAAAGCGCGAGCAGGTATCGGCCCAGGCCAGGGCTATCGAGTCGTCGGTGGGCGGCTCGGCCAGGGCCACCCGCTGCCGCCACAGGCTCAACCCTGTCCCAACATCACCGCTGGGGCGGTCAACCAGATCATCACTGGTTCGGCAAAAAGCATAAAGCGCCCGCGCGGCCCGGCGCTTATGGGCTGGCAATAAACTTGAGGCCAGGTGAAACGAACGGCTGTGTTGGGCCGTAATTGTTTCGCAATGGGCATAGGCCTGCCGCAGTAATGCTTCGTTGCGTCTGGCGGCATGAAGGGCGGCCGCACCGAATGGCGCGCTTCATGAGCCAATGACAACAATGACTGTTCCCAGGTATGAATTTGTAAAGCCATAAAGATTTCCTCCACAAGCATTAGAACCCTTATAAAATACCACAATCGTCCATAATTTGTCAAGATATTTACCCGGATTTACATAGACAAATTATTGACAATCATACATATCTGTGATATTATATTGACCGAAAGTGAAGATAAAATCTGTTTTTCGGCAAACCCTCAGCCAAACTATAAAAAGGCCAATTAATGTCCACATCGAATCAGACACCAAGTTATAACCTAAAAGCTGTTGTGCAAGAGACCGGCCTCAAACCTGATACCCTGCGGGCCTGGGAGCGCCGCTATGGTCTACCCCAGCCGCAGCGCACAGGGGGAGGCCACCGGCTTTACTCGCAGCATGATATTGATATGCTCAAATGGCTGGCGGCCCGGCAAGAGGAAGGCTTGAGTATCAGCCGGGCGGTAGATTTGTGGCACAGTCTGCAACAAGAGGGGCAAAATCCGCTCCAGGCTACGTCGCATTCGGTTCCTGGGCCTTTAAATGCCCAGCCAACCTTACCGGCCGGCAGTGCTGTCACTGAATTACGGCGGGGATGGATTTCGGCCTGTTTGGCTTTTGATGAACGCACCGCCGAAAATATCCTGGCGCACGCCTCGGCGCTCTATCCGTTAGAAACGGTTTGCTTTGAACTGTTGCAAAAAGGTCTGATGGAAATGGGTGAGGGTTGGTACAATGGCACTGTCACTGTGCAGCAGGAGCATTTTGCCTCGGCCCTGGCCATGCGCCGCCTGGATGCCCTGGTTGCCGCCACCCCGCCGCCCACCCGGCCC
>JAAUSP010000596.1 GCA_012032575.1 Anaerolineales bacterium
AGCATCAACGACCTGGCCTGGGGCGACTATAACCGCGACGGCTACCCCGAACTGGCTATTGGCGGAGTTGACCTCGAAGCTCCCGGCGGCGGGTTTGTTTACCTGGTCAAAAACAGCGCCGGCTCATTGGCCTTTACCAAAAGCGGGGCGATTAGCATTGACCAGGATGCCTCAAACACCAGCTTATTCGACCTGGCCTGGGGCGATTATAACCGGGATGGCTATCTTGATCTGGCCGGAACATTCCCCAACCAACAAGAACTGCGCTTCTACCTGAACCTGAACGGCAGTGGCAGTTGGAATATTGCTCAAATCTTAAGCGGGATTACGGCTTATGCCCTGGATTGGGTTGATATTCAGCGGGATGGCTGGCTCGACCTGGCCCTGACCAACTCGCCGGGCGGCGGCAATGGCTCTCTCCGCATCTATCCCAACCGGATTGACAGCAGCGGCGCGAACAACTTCCTTTTTAACGATTTTATCTCCGTTTTCCTGACCGATGGGATCATCTCTAGCGTCCGTGGCGCAGACCGGGACAATGACGGCGATCTCGACCTGTCGGTGGTTAACCAGCAAGGCCCCAGCCAGCAGTTTACCACGTTTGGTTCTTTTCTGAATCCCCGCCTGGCTGAGAATGCGATAGCCGCGTTTCAGGCCAGCAGCGTGGCCTGGGGCGATTATAACGGCGATGGTCGGCTGGACCTGCTTTATGGCGGCGCGGGTGTAGCCACACAGCTCTATCGCAACAGCGGGGCTGACTTTTGCCTGGCCGGCTCTAATCCAGTGAGTTGCCCGGCTGGACCAACCTTCGACTCAGGTGGGCGGCGCACGGCCATCTTCGGCGATTTTGACGCCAACGGCAACCTGGACATCGCCGATGGCGTCCCCGGCGGGCAGGTCAAATTGTATCGGGGTGGCTCAACCCAAAGCATTAACAGCGTCGAAGCCTATACCCTGGCCTTTGGCGACGCCGATGGCGACGGCCTGCTCGATTTACTGATCGGCGGGAAAGATGGCGCGGCCCGGCAGAGCTATGTTTATCTTAATAAGCGAGTTGCTCCCTTTTTAGATTCCACCTCAATACGTTGGCCTTTACCCACTCAGGAAGCTACCGTCAGCGTAGCCTGGGCCGACTTCAACCACGACAACCACCTGGATTTTGCGCTCGGTAACTGCCACGCCAACCTGTCGAACAGCGTCCAACTGTATAAAAATAATCGGGATAACACCTTCAGCCTGGTTACTAATGCTAACCTGCCGGCTTTCGGGTATTGTACCCGCAGCGTGGCCTGGGCTGATTATGACGGTGACGGCGACCCCGACCTGGGGCTGGGCAACGATGGCGCAGCCAGCTTTATCTACCAAAATCAGGGTAATTTTTAGCGGCGTCTTTGCCCAAACCTGGAGTTCCCAGGACAGCGCCAACACCTACAGCCTGGCCTGGGGCGATTGGAACAACGACGGCAAACCCGATCTGGCCCTCGGCAATCACGGACAACAGGCGCGGGTTTATGCTAACTTTAGCACATCGTCCAGCACGGTTTTGATTTGGCTGTGGCAATCGGCCATTGCTTACAACATTACCGGCCTGGCCTGGGGCGATAAGGACGGCGATGGCGATCTCGACCTGGCTTTTAGCCAGGATGGGAGTGATAGTAACGGAATTTTTGAAAACGGTTACCTGCTGCCGGGGCATCTCGGCCAACGTTACGCTCCTTTACCGCGTAACCCCTCTTACCTAAAAATTGAACGGCCCGCCACCAAAGATGCCTATTTTATTTCCTCAAAGGTCTTGACCAATACCACCCTTAACCTGGATTACACCGTATTTGATCCGGAGAGTAACAGCATCATTACATCTCCCTCGCCCAGCGCCTATAAATTTGAGTTTTCCGTCAACGGGGGCGATGAGTGGCAGACGGCTACCATCTCTAGCACCACCCACGATGGCACCACCTCGCCGACCGGCACACCGGCCCGCTTAACCTGGGAAACGGCAGCCGATGGAGCCATCGGCGATTATATTCAGTTTCGGATTACTGTTGTCAACAACAAGCCGCGGCCCTCATTCAATATGCGGTCAGCCGCGCAGTCAGTCCACCCTTCCGGCTTAGAACGCTCAGTTGTGTCTGGCCCGCCGACCCAACCATTACCACAAAAGCAAATGGCGTGATCACCACCACCGTTGCCGTAAGCCAGACCATGAACTTTGCGGCGGGGATCAGCGCCGGGACCGGGGTGATGACCTTTACCTGGCACTTCGGCAATGGCGACACCGGCATTGGGCAAAATAATGTACCTTATGCCTACGCTTTGGCCGGCGTTTACCCGATTACGCTCACGGTGGTCGGCCAACCCTGCCCGACTACCCGCGAAGTCCAAACTAATACCCTTGTTACCGTTTTGGGCACAAGTTCCCCTCCACTCCCACCCGGCACCTCGCTTTCTGTTTACCTGCCCCTGGTCGTCAAGGCGGGGGTTCAATCTACCAGAGTCGCTTATGATCCCAGTATACCCAAACCCGGCCAGGTGACCGGCCTCTCCGGTTGGATTCAAGACAACCAGACAATCCTGGAGTGGACGCCTCGCCTGCCTGAAGAAGCGGTCGTCGAGTATTGGATTTATCGCAGCCCGCGCACCGGCCCGGTTAGTTTTGACCTGTCAGGTAGCGTACCGGCCAATGCGAACAGGTTTACCGATTCCACGGCGGCCTGTGGTTATATGTATTACGTCACCGCGCTTAACGCCGGCGGTGAGTCTCTACCCAGTGTAGCCAGTTACATCAGCCAGCCGTGTGATTGAAAGGAGTCAGCCCGGATGTCTCATCAACCGCTCCTAAAATTGATGATTATTGTGTTTATAATGCTGTTCGGCATCGGCGCGTCAGCGCTGCTTGTTTTTGCTCAGGGGCCGGTGGATAACACTTTTACCTATCAAGGCCGCCTGATCCGCACCGGTCAGTATTATAACGGAAGCTGTAATTTCGGCTTCAGGCTGTACGATCAGGCCACAGGCGGCAGCCAGGTAGGGGCGGCCCAAACGGTTCTCGGCGTGACAGTTCAGGATGGCTACTTTACGACAAATTTGAACAGCGGCAATGAGTTTGGAGCCACCGCTTTTACCGGCAATAAACGTTTCCTCGCCGTCGAGGTGCAGTGCCCCGGCGATGCTGCTTTTGTGCCCCTCAACAGCCAGCGGGTCGAACTAAAGGCTGCGCCTTATGCGCTGTACGCTCTGACTACGACAGCGATCACCATCCCCTGGAGCGCCGTGACCAACAAGCCAGTCGGCTTTGCCGATAACGACGATAATATAAATACCTATACCTCTGGTTACGGCCTGACCCTCCAGGGTAGCCAATTTAATGTGGTCACCCCCACGATCGTGGCAGCGATTCCCAATACCTACCAGTACCGCGTCAGTGGGACATGCAGCGACACCAACGCAATCCGGGTGGTCAATGCCAACGGCACGGTTTCGTGCGACAGCAGTGGTACGGGCGCAACCATTGTGCCTGGCGAGGGCATCACCCTCACCGGCAGCGTCTTTTCGATTGATGAGGTTTATGTACAGCGCCGCGTTGCCGTTGATTGTGGGCCGGGCCAGGCCATCCGAGCCATCAATCCCGATGGCAGCCCGCAATGCGAACCTATTCCTCAGGGCGACGTGACGGAAGTAGTCGCCGGGGCAGGGTTGAGCGGCGGCGGAACCTCCGGGGATGTCAGCCTAGCTGTGCCAAACGGTGGCATTACCTCCTCGATGCTGGCCGACAGCGCCGTGACTAATGTTAAGCTGCAAGCGGGTATTGTCAACAATGCCAGGTTAGCCACCGGCGCAGTGGACTCCGCCGCTATTCAAAACAAAACCATTACCTTTGCCGATATGGCCGGCCCCTGTCCCGACGGGCAAACGATCAAATGGCAGGCGGTCAATAACTCGTGGGGCTGCGCCGTTGATAGCATCGCCTCCTACATTGGCGGTGATGGCCTGGATATTAGCGATAATCTAGTCTCAGTTAATACCGGCACGGGCGTCAAAATGGACGAAAACGACCAGTTAGCTCTGGACTTTGAATTTCCTGGCACCGGTACCTCACCCCTGACTGCTCGCAGTGACCATACCCACGGCAGCGACTATGTCTCCTTCTCAACTACCTCTGCCTCCAACGATGCCACCGGCAGCTATAGCGGTGGCTTTAGTGTGACCAAAATTCGGAATCAACCTGTTGATTCCGCTGATCCTGGCTATGGGGATATCTTAAAGTATGACGGCGCCCAATGGACCTTCGCCGATTATGATTTCCCCCTAACCCTTGACGTTCAATATGTATCAGAAACCTATAGTGACGCAAATGGGACACATACTGTTTACTGTCCAACTGGTTACACTATTGTTGGAGGCGGGTGTGAGTGTGCCGATGACGACCTTTTGGAAATAAGCGACTCGGGCGGCGGATGGTACTGTGATTGCGATAATGGCAGCTCTGATACGAATAAGGCTCACGCTATCTGCCTGAAAAGTACCTATCCGTAATGGATAGATGTGTTACCGGAGGGGATAAAATAGTGACAAACCAAAAAAGATTATTGTCCTATCGGATCGCAATTTTGGGTCTGCTGCTGGTGGCCGGGTTCGGTATTGTGCCCGGCATGATTCTGGCCCAGACCCCCACCGGCACGGCCTTTACCTACCAGGGCCGGCTGGCCCGGGGTGGAACTTATCCGGTTAGCCTGACCTGCGATTTTACCTTTGGCTTGTTTGACGCTCCATCCGGCGGTAATCGTCTGGGAAGTGAC
>JAAUSP010000597.1 GCA_012032575.1 Anaerolineales bacterium
CGGCCTGGCGGCGCCGGCCCCGCTGCACAGCCTGATGATTGCGGTTTTCAGTGCGCCGTTTTATCCTGGTCAGCGCGGGCGGGGTCCGCTGGCCGCATCTGGCCATCCCCTTTATTCTGGCTTCGGGTAATTTGCTTAGTTTGCTGGATTTGAACACCCCGGCCTGGCTGGTCCATCTGCTGGCCTATGTCTTTTTTATCAGCGCCATCCACGGCGAGAGCATTCTGACCTTTCGCCAAAAGTATACCGAACGCCAGCAAATGGCCGAAGCCCTGGTGCAGGAGGCGGTTGACTCCAGCCGGGAACAGCAGCGCTGGCTGGAAGTCAGTGAAACCCTCAATACCATCCCCAATTTGAACCAATCTATGGAACACATCGTGCGCAGTATGGCCCAGGCCACCCACGCCGACCAATCGGCCAATTTTTATTCTGGACGCCCAGGCATCGGCCAGGTCCGCCTGGCGACGCTGTACAATCCCCAGCGCCCGGTTCACCTGGCCCGGCAGGCCGAAATAAAATTTAATCTGGACCACTGCCCACCGCTGCAACATTCCCTCGAAACCCAGGAGCCACTGCTGCTGCCGGAAGAACAGACCAATGGCCTGCAGTCGCTGTACGGGCTGTGGCGCGAAGACCGGGCCGGCCCACCCTGATCCAACCGCTGCTGATCAAAGGGCGGCCGGTGGGGGCCTTGATGCTGGGCAACCCGGTCTCCAGCCGGCCCATTCGCCCCAGTGATGTCCGGCTCTGCCGCCACCTGGCCCCCCAAATTGCGACCATGGTCGAGCACCGCCGCCGCTACCAGGAGCTTGAGGCCGAAGCCGAGGCCATTGCCGAATCGGCCCAGAAGCAGGTGCAGGAACCCGACCGTCACCTGGCTCTGCTGGAAACCATCAGCGATGGGGTGGTGGTGAGCGATGCCAGCGGGCGGGTCCAACTGGTCAATCAGGCCGCCGAGCGGATTTTGGGCAAAATCCGCTGGGAGCTGCTGGACCAGCCGATTGGCACCATCTATGGCGAGATTGATTCGGGCGAAGCGATTGAAAATTTGGCGGCGGCTTTTGCCCGCCGCAACCAGCCGCTGCCGACCTTTTTTGAAAACAACGACCGGGCCATTCAGGGCCGCCTCATTCCCTGGCGCAGCGCCGAGGGCGAGTGGCTGGGGATTATCGCCATCTTTCGGGATGTCAGCCGCGAGGTCAAGGCCGACCGGGCCAGAAACGATTTCATCGCCGCCCTCTCGCGGGAGTTGCGGGCGCCGCTTACGGCGGTCAAAGGTTATTCGGATTTGATTATTCACGGCGAAATGGGCGGGTATAACTCCGATCAGCTTCGGGTGCAGCACATCATCCACAGCAGCGCCGACCGCATGGTCACGGTGCTGGATAACGCCATTCAAATCAGCGCCCAGAACCGGCACAAAATTCTGCCCCGCTTTGAAGAGATAGGGGTAGCCGCGATTATTCAGGATGCCCTGCGCGATTTGAACTCGCTGGTCCGGCTGCGCGAGCTAAAACTAATCGCCCACATTCCGGCTGATCTGCCCCCCGTTGCCGCCGACCCCAAACATTTCCGGCAAATTCTGGACAATCTGCTCACCAATGCCTGTCATTTTACCCCGCCGGGCGGAAAGGTGTCGCTGCAAGCCGCGGTGGAAATGGAACGGGCCGGCAACAGCTTTCATCCGCGCCTGCTGCTAACGGTCGCCGATAACGGGGTGGGGATTCCCCGCTCGGAACAGAAACGCATTTTTGACGCATTTTACCAGATCAGAAATCAAGCGGTGGATGAGCAGATTGGCATGGGCATGGGGCTGGCGGTGGTAAAAGATTTGGTGGAACTGCACAATGGCCGGGTTTGGGTTGAAAGTGTAGTGGGTGAAGGTTCGACGTTTTATATATCGCTGCCTTTAACCCAGGAGTATTAGGCGCGGGTTTGTGATTCTATAGCTCGTCGCTATAATAAGGCCGGAACCACTTACCCCAGCTAAGGTTGATCTTTTATGCTAAATAATAATAGTATGCTGCCAAAATCTATCCTGATCGTCGAAGACGACGAAACATTACAACAAACCCTGGCCTACAACCTGGAAAGAGAAGGCTACACCGTCGCCGTCGCCACCGATGGCCAGACCGGGCTAAAAATTGCGCGGGAACAACTCCTTGACCTGGTGGTGCTGGATGTCATGCTGCCTCAACTCGATGGGCTGTCGGTGTGCCGGATACTGCGGCGAGAACTGGATGTGCCGATCATCATTCTGACCGCCCGCTCCAGCGAAGTGGATAAAATTATCGGCCTTGACTCCGGGGCCGATGATTATATGACCAAGCCCTTCAGCCTGGGCGAGTTTTTGGCCCGGGTGCGGGCGGCGCTGCGGCGCAACCCCAAGCAAACCGCTGCCGAACGGTTGACCTCCAACGATCTGGCGCTGGATTTGGTGGCCCGCAAAGCTTATAAAGGAACGGCAGAACTCAACCTCAGCTACAAAGAGTTCGACCTGCTGGCCGAGTTGATCCGCAGCCGGGGCATGGTCCTCTCGCGGGACCTGCTGCTGACCAAAGTATGGGGCTACGATTATTACGGCGAGTCGCGCACGGTGGATGTCCACATCCGCTGGCTGCGCGAAAAAATAGAAGATGCACCGTCGAAACCCAAACGCATCACCACCATCCGCAGTATTGGTTATCGTTTTGAAGGATAGCGTAAAAAAAATTTAACAAGAGCTTTACCCCCCCTTAAAATCAAGTTAACTTAATTCTTAATTTCAAGCTTTAAAATCCATCTAAGATAGTAAGATGGATTTTTTATTTGACGATATGGGAGAAACGTCCATGTTAGAAACATTGGGGACACTCAATCTAAAGATTGCCCGGCTAGAGCATAGGCTGGCTATTTTGAAGCAGCAGGAACGAATGAGCAATGCTTATCCCACCCGAAAAGCCGAGCTGGTCCGCGAGTATTTGCAACTCCAAACGGAATTGGGCCGGTTGACCGAAGACCGGCAAAGATTAGTTCATTAAATCCTATGCTAAACAGAAATGACGATCCCCGCTTTGTACAACTGATCAAAGCTCTGGATGCCGGTTGGGAAATTGACCAGCCTGTGCTCATCAGGTCTACCTGGCGTACCGCCACCGAGTCATCCGGCACCTACCACTTTGTTTTACGGCAGAAAGCCCACGATAAAACCACACTGCTCAGCTTACCTCCCTCCCCGGAACTACTGGCCTTTTTAGCCGACCACAAGATTAATATCACCACCTTTTAACGCATCGGCTGTTCTCAGCCGATCTAAATAATAGCTGGTTTTATTTTCAGGAATGATTTGTTAAATTTACTTAACAACTACTTAACAGTTATTTAAAGTAAAATTAACACGCCTTTTAAACGGCGCAGGTATTATCCCCTGTCGGGATGAGTTTATGCGCCCATCTTTTTACTTTTTTCTTATGTTTGGAGGAGAGTCCTAAACCATGAAACAAAAATTCAAAACAACAGTAATTTTGATGAGCTTGCTGCTCATCATCAGTTTGGTAGCCGCGCAGTGTGGCGGGGCCGCCCCAACCGAGCAAACGGCTAAAGAGCCAGCCCCCACCGAGGCGGTCGAAGCGGCCCCCACCGAAGCCGCCGCCGAGCCAACCGAAGCTCCGGCTGAGGCGACCGAAGAGGCGATGGCCGAAGCGACCGAAGAGGCGATGGCTGAGGCGACGGAAGAAGCGATGGCGGAAGGCAGCGGGATGGCTTTACCTGAAATCAACCCGCTGGATGTGACCGGCGACATCATCAGCGCCGGCAGCTCCACCGTCTTCCCCCTGTCTGAACGCATGGCCGAACGCTTCCAGGATGAAGGCTATGCCGGCAACATCACCATTGACAGCATCGGCTCCGGCGCTGGCTTCGAGCGCTTCTGTGTCGCCGGTGAAACCGACATCTCCAACGCCTCCCGCGCCATCAACGAGGAAGAAATCGCCTCCTGTGAAAGCATTGGCCGCACCCCCATTGAGTTCCGCGTCGGCACCGATGCCCTGGCTGTTGTGGTCAGCGCTGAAAACGACTTCCTGACCGATGTCACCCTGGAAGAACTGGCCTTGCTGTTCTCCACCGCTCAAAAATGGTCCGATGTCCGCCCCGACTGGCCGGCCGAAGACATCCTGCGCTTTAGCCCCGGCACCGACAGCGGCACTTTCGATTACTTTGTCGAAGCCGTCATGGACGAATATTATGTCAAAGAAGAAGCCGACGAGGGCAAGGGTGAAGAAGCCATCCTCAAGGCGGCCAGCCTCCAGCTTTCCGAGGATGACAATGTCCTGGCTCAGGGCGTCGAAGGCAGCCCCTATGCCATCGGCTACTTCGGATATGCCTACTATCAGAATGAAGCCGATGCCCTCAAAGCCGTTTCCATCAATGGGATTGAACCTACGGCTGAAACCGCCGAAAACGGCGACTATCCTCTGGCTCGCCCTCTGTTCATCTATTCCGATGCCAAGATCATGGCTGAAAAGCCCCAGGTCGCGGCCTTCATCAACTTCTACCTCACTTATGTCAACGAGGAAATCGAGGATATCGGTTACTTCCCCGCTTCCCCCGCCGCCCTCGATACCGCTAAAAATAATTGGATGAGCGCAGCCGGCGGTGAAATGTCAGCCGCCGAGCCGGCCGAGGCTGCCGCCGAAGCGACGGAAGAGGCGATGGCCGAAGGCAGTGGGATGGCTTTGCCCGAAATCAACCCGCTGGATGTGACCGGCGACATCATCAGCGCCGGCAGTTCCACCGTCTTCCCCCTGTCTGAA
>JAAUSP010000027.1 GCA_012032575.1 Anaerolineales bacterium
CTTGCAGCACAGCGGCTTCGTGGGCCAGATTTTGCTCCGAGAGCAGCCCAATCACTGCTACAGTGGAGCCAGCCATCGAGATAGGGCCGTGGCGAAATTCCAGAAAGTGGAACGGCTCGCTATCGGTCAGGGTCATCTCATTCATGTTCAGATTGACTTCACAGGCCAGACCGTAACGCAGACCGCTGCCCAAAAAAATAGAAACGGTTCAGGTTCAGGTTGCTGCCCCAGGTTTGGGCCAGGGTTTCGTACTGCTGGATAAGCCGTTGGCCCACCTGTGGCAGCCCGGTGATAGACTGGCTCAAATCAGCCCGCCCGGCGAACAATGCGGCCATCGCCACGGCGGCCACGTACATCGAAGCGAAGGAGCGGGTTTGAGCTACGCTGTGTTCCTGTCCGGTTGGCATGGCCAGGTTGATTTGCCCCATGGCGGCCAGGGGACGTTCCGGGTAGTTGCTGATGGTGATAACCTGGCCTCGCTGCTGCTGTTGGAACAGCTTAATCGCCTGGATCGTTTCGGTGGTTTCGGCGGAGCGGCTGACGGCTACCAATAGAATGGGTCCGGTAGCGGAATAGACGCTGGCCGGCGACAAAACCAGCTCGCTGGCGGGAATGTCTCGGGCCGGCTGGCCGGTCAGCTCCTGAAACAAAGCGGCGGCAGCCAGGGCCAGATAGTAGGTTGAGCCACAGCCGGTAAAAATAAGCTGTGTAAAATTTCCACCATGCCAAAGCGCCGATAACGCCCCGGCATGGTGGGCGACCACCTCTATCGCTTCGGCCCAGGCTTCGGTTTGGGTAGTAATTTCGCGATAGGTAGCCGCACCGGGGGTTTCAGGGCTGTTCATCAGATTGTCAATCCTTTTAAGTCAAATTTAGCTAAGACCTTACAGGTTTTAGAAACCTGTAAGGTCTCTAGCGCATGGTATCTTTCCTTTGGCAAATGGTCAAAACCGCTCCGGAGGTTTAGCAAAAAAGCCTATCCCCGCTGTCAGGATAGGCTTTGGTATAGTTGGCTAAAATTATCTAAACCACCCGTTTATGGCTCGTCGGTGGTCAGAGGAACCGGGCCAGACAACTCGAAATTGCTGCCGACGATGACTCTGAAATCCACATCACTCTTGAGGTTGGGACTGCGTCGAATATTTTCTTCGGAAACTTCAAACAGGGCCGCTAACACCTGCAAGGTATAAACTTTGCTTTCGTTGTAAACCACAATGACCGAGTCATTGTAGGTTGTGGTATCGGCGGGGCCAAATTGCAAAATATTGAAACCCTGCTGCCGCAGGTAATCGGCTGTTTGGGTGGCCAGGCCGGAGATATTGGTGCCGTTTTGGACCACCAGCCGGGCATTTTCTTGAGCCAGAAAAGCCCTGATCTCTTCCTGACGTTTGGCCTGTTCGGCGATCTCTTGCGCCCTGGCTTCGGCCTGGGCTTGCTGGGCGGCTTCAATTTCGGCTTGCGAAGGGCCTTGCTGCACCGGCTCTGTTTTGGCGAACATTTCGTCAATAACCAATTTGATTTTGTCGCGCAGCGGCAAGAGCACCTGCGCGCCGGTATCGGCAATGTAATCCAGGGTCATGCTTTGGTCAATGACCGCAGATTTAATATTGCCGGTATCAATTTCGTCGGCCAGTTGAGCCAATTCGACAATATCCACCAATTGCAAGTCGGTTTCCACCGTCCCGGCCATGGTATTCCACAACTCAGGAATTTTGGGGACCATGCCCAGTTGAAGGGCTTTATCGCGAATCGCCATCAGCACTTGCTGCTGCCGCCGGGCGCGGGAAAAGTCGGAGCCGGGGGTGTGGCGGGTGCGGGCGTAGCGCAGGGCATTATAGCCGTTTAAAGTGTGCTGCCCGGCCTCGATGTAAAAGGGGTCGTAGCCGTAGTTATTATCGGGATAGGTGGGGTCGTCAATGGTTTCGGAAACATAAACATCTATCCCGCCCAGGGTGTCCACAATTTGCTCAAAGCCATGAAAGTCAACCTGCACGTAAAAGTGGATGGGGACGCCCAGGTTGTATTGAATGGTTTTCATCGCCAACGCGGGACCGCCGCCCGGATACTTATCCTGTTCGCCCAGAAAAAAGGCTTTATTGATCCGGTCTTCATAATAGCCGGGCACGGAGACCCACAAGTCACGCGGAATAGACAGCATCCCGGCCGTTTTGGTATTGGGGTCAACCGTAACCAGGATCATGGTGTCGGTGCGGGCAATGGACTCGTCGGGGCGTTTATCAATGCCCAACAGCAAAATATTGACCCGCTCCTTCTGCTCGTAATCGGGCAGCGGGACGCCGGTAACGCCGGTGGCACCGGTTTCGCCGCCGCGAATGGGCAGCGCCAGGGGAACGGTACCGTCGCCGGTGAGCGGCAAAGCCGCCAGCGGCAGGGCTAAATCAATGTAGGGTACAGTGGTGGGTAAATTGGTGCGCGAGGCGATTTCTTTGACGGCGTTTTTGACTACGTGATAGAAGAGATAGCCGGTGTAAGCGCCCACCAAAAGAAAAATCCCCACGACGCCAGCCATGAGGCTATTAACGATAAAAGGAGGTAAAACCGATGGTTGTTTATACGTTTTTGTTTGTGTTGCCATAGTCCCATTATATCACGAAGCCAAAGCCAAGCAAAAACGCTTAAGCAAATTAGCTTACTTTACGGTGCGAAACTCAGCAGAGGCGGCTCCCACGCCGCCGAATTAGCCGGGCGTGGGAACGCGGCCTGCTCGTTTCGCACCGAGTACTGGCTTAGTGATGATGAGCAAAAAAGGGCGAGAGAATAATCTCTCGCCCCCCTGCAAGTTATAACAATCTGGTTAATGTTTTATCAGGATGAAGCCCGGGCAAGCCGTTCACTCTCCCGTTTACAGTTAATACAAAACGTTGTTTCCGGGAAAATTTCCAATCGTTCGGGATCAATTGCGTTACCGCACCGCTCGCAGATGCCATAGCCGTGCTCCTGGGCCTGCTTGATGGCGTGATCAATATCCTCCAGCTTGCGCTCCAGCGTCAGGATCAGAGAATACATTTTGTCACGCTCAATCAGTTCCGAGGCCACCTCGTCTACATCTTCGATTTCCATCTCCAATCGAAGTTCTTGCCGTAAGTTCTCCAATTCAGCCAGCGTATGATCACGCTCCTGTTTGAGAACGGCCAGTTGGGTTTTGGTGATCTTTTTAGTCATCTCTGTCTTACTCCTTTTTAGATGAGTAGCCCGTCATCTAAAAATGCTTGAATTCCATTCCCCTCAAGGCGTACCGACCCGGAATCTCTTGCTCAGTATCGCCTTTGATACCTGTATTCCACATAAAATGTGGATGTGCCAAATGTGGGGCGAGTTATACCATAATTAGCCACAAATGCAAATTAGGTCGAGAGTTTTGGCGTTTAAAACCAATCCCCCGGTTGAATGTAAACCGGGCTGTCCTCGATGGCTTTATCGAGCCATGAACAGGTGTCTTCATTGCTCTGCAAGCGGCCCAGGCGGCGCGCGTCCTGAGCGGTGAGATACCCGCACAGAATTTGGGTCATGGTGGCAATATCGGTTTCAATTTGGGTTTTGCGACCATCGGCCGAGCGGGTTTCAGCCCGGCCATCCACCAGCCGAAACAGCAGCGGCTCTTCATTGGTGGGAATGAGTGGGTCGCTGACCCGAATCACGCGCTCGCCCGACATGTGACGGGCATAAAACCGCTTCGTCAGGGCCGTGGACAGGTTGATGATCCGGGCCACGGGGCCAGGGGTCACGTGGCACAAATCGTTAAAGATATAACCTCGGTTTTGGGCATCGTCGGCTTTGGGCTGGCGCAGGCTGTGGCGCAGGGGGGTATCGGGCGGGGCCAGATACTCAATCACATCGGCCTCATTTTGCGCCGCCAGGTAGCCGATCAGTCCGCGATATGCCTGATCTTCGGCGGCAAAAAACTCTTTGAGGCGCAGCACTATTTCACCGGTTTTACCCGTTTCGAGGTCGTAAGTGTAGTAACCCTCGATGGTTCCATCATTATCAAAAACCATGATGTTGGGCATGTGGGCCACAATTTTGTCCCACCATTCATTACTGCGGGTAAACCAGCCGTTGTGCCAGGTCAGTTGGCCTTTATACATGACTCGCATCATCGGCAAATCGTCCGGGGTAAAAGCACGCACCCGATGGCCTTCGGCAAAGACGGTTAAATTGTGGGGATTAATCCGATAGGCGTGCAGGTCGCCCAACGTGCCGAAGCCAAACTGGCGATAATATTTGTGTGAATGGGGAAAGAGGACGGACATCGCCCGGCCTTCGGCCACCATGCGCACAATAGAGAAATCCATCATTTTGCCGGCGATCCCTTTACGCTGGAATTGGGGCAAAACCGCCACCCCGGTAACAGCGCCGACGCTGATGGGCACCCCGCTCAACCACATTTGGGCCGGGAAAAGAGTTATGGTACCAATGACCTCACCCTGGTACTCGGCCACAATAATATTCGAGGAGTTGTAGCGGGGGTTGTTTTGCAGATCGGTCAGGCAGGCAGCTTGATCGCCGCCCAAACTGGCCGCGCGGACGTAAGCTACTTTTTCCAGTTCGTCGGGCAGAATCGGTCTTACCGTGACAGAGTCGAGCATGGTTTATTTCCTTTTCATCACGCTTGATTAAAGTAGCCAATCATCTTTTTGACCGCCTCATCGGCGGTGCGGGCGATGGTGATAAGGGCCTGGTGTTTGGGCTGAACATAATCCCCATCAATAAAGGCAGCCAGGGTGCGCTGCCATAACCCGCCGACGGTAATAATGGGCCGGGGCGAAATCTCGCCGGTTTGCACAAAACTCCAGATGAGCGCCAATTCTGAAAGGGTACCGATACCGCCCGGCATCACGATGGCCCCATCGCAGCGATCAACCAAATGAAACAGCCGTTCCCGCAGCGTGGCGTGGGTGAATTGCTCCTTGACCCATTCATTGGGCGGGATGGGGCGGTATTGTTCAATCTGGGTGCAGCCGACCCCGATCACATGTCCGCCTGCCTCAGACGCCCCCTGACTGGCTGCGGCCATCACCCCTGAATAACTGCCCGTTTGTACAGCAAAGCCGGCCTGCGCCAGCAAGCGGCCCACGGTGCGCGCTGCCTCGTAATCCGCCGAGCCGGGCCGGGGAGAACTGCTGCCAAAAACGCTGATGATTTTCTGAGTATTGGTCATTTCATACCCCGCGCGGGTACGACCCCAGCACCTTCAAATAACTGGTAATCTCGCGCAAATGGTTCAAGGCGTTGCGGCCCCGTTCTTCATCCTGGCTGGCCAGAAAATCAATGTAGAAAAAATACTGCCAGCGTTTACCCTGCAACGGCCGCGATTCGATTTTGGTCAGGTCAATATCGCGCAGGGCAAAAACGGCCAGACTTTTGAAGAGCGAGCCGGGTAGGTTATCCATGGAAAATACAATAGAGGTTTTGGCCTCGCCGGCGGGGATTTGCAGCTCACGGGCGACCACCACAAAGCGGGTATAATTTTCGGCATCATCCTGCATGTCGGGCTGGAGAATGTTCATCTCGTAAATGGCGGCGGCCCGTTGACTGGCCAGCCCCGCCCCATCTCTGATGTTTTGCTCTTTGATCATCTTGACGCTGCCGGCGGTATCATACGTAACCACGCGCTCAGCCGAGGGGAAGAGCCGGGTCATCGAATGTTCGCATTGGGCCAGGGCCTGCGGATGCGAGTAGATTTTTCTGATGTCGGCCAGAGAAACACCGGGCAGCGCGATAAGCTGATGAGCAATCGGAATTTGCACCTCGCCGACAATAAAAAGCTCGTGCCGCAGCAGCAAATCGTAATTGCGATGAATGCTGCCCGCCAGCGAGTTCTCAACCGGCAGCACCCCCCGGTCAACCCGGCCGGTGCTAACAGCCTCAAAAACGCTATCAAAATCATTATAAGGAATAGGCTGGACAGAGTCGCCAAAAAAAGCTACGGCGGCCGCTTCGCTGTATGCGCCCCGTTCACCCTGAAAAGCCACGTGCAAACCGGTCATCAAGGAACCTCTATTTCTAAAACACGATACGGGTAAATATTAACCACCTGAGTATCTTCAAAGCGCGTTTCTATCGTTTCAGCGGGATTATAAACGTGGCGGTGGCCGTGTACCAGATATTTGGGCTTGAACATCCGCATAAACCATAAAAACGCCTTAAACCCGGCGTGGATGCGATCCTCGCCGTTGTGAATCCCAAAGGGCGGCGAGTGGGCTACCAGAATGTCCAGATAGCGACCATATACCAATTTATTAACCAGCAGTCTGGGAATAAGATAAAACACATTCAGCCACATTTCCCGCTGGGTATATTGAAAAAGCCCATCTTTGTAACGGATCGAACCTTCGAGTCCAGCCAGTAACACACCGCTCTCTTTTTGCACCCGGCAATGTAAATTTGCGCCGCCGCTGGGGCCGGTCGTCGAGGTGCCATCAGAGAGGTACTCTTGCTGTGGGTCATGATTACCGTGGACATATAACAAAGGCACATTGAGCATAGAGAGGATAAATTCGAGGTAGTAATAGGGCAGATCGCCACAACCAATAATTAAATCAACATCATTGTACCGTTCCACAATTCTGGGACTGTAGAGGTGCTCGACAACTTTGTCACTGACAAATAGAATCTTCACCGATTTCACAGGTTAAGGGTCAGGTGTTTAAGTATCACGGATTTAGGTGTCACGTGTTTAAGTGTCACGTGTTAAGTGTCAGGCATCATGTATTGAATGCCAGGCAGAGTATACTTCTTGATACCTGACACTCAACCCTGGACACCTGACACTCAACCCTGGACACCTGACACTCCTGCTAAAGTGCGGCCATTTTACCACGAAGCTAACCCTATGTCAACGAAAGTTAACATTCGAGGCAAGGGGTCTGATTTTAATCCGGTTTTTCTAACTCAAACTCGTCGTGAATCACCCGTACTGCTTTATCGGCCTCGCTGCGGCTGATGACCAGAGAGATATTAAATTCACTGCTGCCTTGAGCAATAGCAATGATGTTAATTTTTTCTCGCCCCAGCGCCCCAAACAAGCGGCCGCTGATGCCCGGCGTCCCCTTCATCCCCGCGCCGACAATGGCCAGCACCACCACCTCATCTTCCCAGCGCAACGGCTCCAAGTCACGCCGTTCGATTTCACGAGCCAACTCCTGTTCCAGCGATTTGACTACCTTGCCGACATCGGCGCTGGGAATAACAAAACAGATGGACTGCTCCGACGACGCCTGGCTGATCATCAGGACATTGGTATCGGTGCGGGCGACACCCATAAAAGTGCGGCCCGCCACGCCCGGAATGCCGGCCATACCGGGACCTTCGATGGTGACGAGGCTCATATTTTTGATAGCGGCGACTGCTTTTACCGCCCGGTTGCTTTCCCTGGCTTCGGCGGTGATGAGTGTGCCGGGATGAGTTGGTTCAAAGGTGTTGAGAATACGCACCGGCATGCCCACCCGCCGGGCCGGGCGAATGGCCTGCGAGTGAAGCACTTTGGCCCCAAAAAGGAAAGCTCGCTGATTTCGGCATAAGACAGATGCGCAATCGGATGGGCCGCCGGAACAACCCGCGGATCGGTCGTCATCACCCCGTTGACATCGGTCCAAATCCAAACCTCATCAGCTTCCAGGGCGCGCCCCAGGATGGTGGCGGTGTAATCGCTGCCGCCCCGCCCCAGAGTGGTGGGAATACCCTCCTCGGTGGCTGCAATAAAACCGGTCACAACCGGCGTTTTGCCCGCCCCCAGAATGGGCCGCAAGCCAGCCTGAGCTTTGGCGGCAGTTGCTTCAACCAGGGGCACGGCTGCGCCAAAGCGACCGTCAGTCACAATCAAATCGGTGGCGGCGACCCCCTGAGCCGGTATCCCGGCCTGGTTGAGGATAGCCGTCACCTGGGGCACGCTGATCCGTTCACCCATACCGGCAATCACATCCAGCGCCCGCGGCGTCAATTCGCCCAGCACCCGGATGCCGTGGCAGAGCAGCTCAAACTCGTCGAGCAGGCCGTTGATTTCGGCCAGCACGGCTGTTCGTTCAGGGGTGTCGCCCAAAAAGTGCAGCGTCGTCTCCGCGTGTCGTTGGGCGATGGCGGCCCGCGCCGTATGGGCGGTTTCCTCATCGCCTGCTTCCGCTTTATGGGCCGCGTTGAGCAGCATATCGGTCACACCGCTCATCGCCGAAACGACCACTACCAGGCTGTGGCTCTGCTGCCGTGCGGTTTGCACAATTTCAACCAGTTTTTCCAACGCCGGCACGCTCCCCACCGAGGTGCCGCCAAATTTCATCACAATTAACAAGGTTAGCTCTCCTTTAATAAAGACGCGATGAGGCGAGAGGCGAAGAGGCGAAAGATTCTTCGCCTCTTCGCCTCTCGCGTCTTCGCCTCATTTGCACAAATAAAAAACGGCCTCTGAAGTAACAGAGGCCGTATTATAAACCGAAAATTTAAAATCCCGAATTTTACATGCCCATCTGCAACGTCGAGAGGCGAATGGTGGCTTCAACCCGTAAACACAGTTCTTCAATATCGAAGGGTTTGACCACAATATCGCTGGCACCGGCTTCCAAAGCGGTCAAACGGGCGTGGCGCTCGTTGAGGTGGAGCAGCATTATCACCGGAATATGCCCGGTGAGGGTATCATCCAGCAGTTCCTGGCAAACGCGAAAAGGGTCTTTATCACCAAATTCGTCACTGATCAGGATGGCGTGAGGCTGCCAGGAGCGAGCTGTCCGGGTAATATCGCCTTCCCGCTCGATGGTTTGAACTTCGTAACCATTCGCTTCAAAATACAAACGCAACGATTCGCCAATATCGGCATCAGGGTCAGCAATTAAAATTCGAGCTTTTGGACTGCCCACGCGAAAACCCTCTTTTATACGCACGGTTTCGAGCATATCAGACTTCCCCGGTTTGATTTTACAGGTGATGGTAGGAGTGATGAACTGACGCGAAGCAATCGGGATGATTGCTACCTTTGAGTATGCGCCAGATGGTTTAATTTCGCTATAGGAGAATAGTAACAAGCTGCATTTTTGATGAAGGTAGTTCCAAGAGGTAATAACTCAATATTTGTGTTGCGTCTTGCGTGTTCCGTCAGCCTTAGCTCACGCAAGATGCAACACGTTTTATTGACGGCTCGCCGGCAATTTCTACAATCTTCAGGGGTGTGGTATAGTCTGTCTCATCCATCCACAGGGCAGGCAAAACTTATGGCCGAACCAAATCAACCTTATGTGCTGGTCGTCGGTGCGGCGGGAGTCGACTCGAAGGGCAAAGCGAAAGCGCCGCTGACACTGGGCAGCAGCACCCCCGGAACCATCCGCGTCTCGGTCGGCGGGGTGGGCCGCAATATCGCCGAAAATTTAGCCCGCCTGGGCATCGAAGCCGTATTGCTTTCGGCCATCGGCGCGGGCGGGTCGGGCCAGCGAATTCTGGTGAATGCGGGCGAGGTAGGCATCAACACCGATTATCTCGTCATCTCCGCCGAACACCATACCTCGGCATACATTGCCCTGCTCGATGAAAAAGGCAACCTGGTCATGTCGGTAGACGATATGGAGATTCTAGCGCTGATTACCCCGCAGATGATCAACCGGCGGCGCAGCCTCATCAAGAATGCGGCTATGGTCGTCTTCGACACCAATTTGCCGGAAGCTACGATTGCAGCCCTGGTCAAAGTGGCGCAGCGGTATGGCGTCCGCCTCTGCGCCGATCCTACCTCTAATCTGCTGGCCGTGCGCTTGAAAACCTACCTGCCCGATTTATTCATGATCATTCCTAACGTGCTGGAAGCGGAAATCTTATCGGGCAAATCCATCAAGGATGAAAGCGGGGCCATTGCCGCCGCACGCACGCTGATCAATGCCGGGGTCAAAATTGTCATTATTACCCTGGCCGAAGCCGGCGTGGTTTATGCTTCAGCCGAAGCCAGCGGCCATATCCCGGCCATGGCTACCAATATTGTAGACCCCTCCGGAGCCGGCGATGCGCTGACCGCGGCCGTGGTCTTTGGCCTGCTCAACAACATTCCCCTCGACGAGGCCGTGCGCCTGGGAGCCAGCGCCGCCGCCATGACTCTGGCCTGCAGCGATACCGTCTGCGGGGATTTGAGCCTGGAGATTTTGTACGACAATCTATTGATTTAGCAGCGTTCTCAGGTTGAAAGTTAGAACGTTTAACGTTAAATCTTTAACCCTCAACCCCCTTGGAGGATTGGATGAAATTCGCCCCGCGCGGTATGCATTTTGAAGAATTTGAACCCGGCCTGGAAATTTACACCGCGGCCCGGACCATCACCGAAACCGATATTGTCACGTTTGCCGGTTTGTCGGGCGATTTCAACTTTATCCATACCGATGCCGAGAGCGCCAAGGCCACCCCCTTCGGGCAGCGGGTGGCTCACGGTATGCTGGTCGCTTCGATTGCCAGCGGGCTGGCGGTGCAGCAGGGTTTTATTGACGGTACCACCCTGGCCTTCCGCGAACTGACCTGGAAATTCACCAAACCGGTTTTGATTGGGGACACCATTCAGGTGCAGATCAAGGTACTTGAAACCAAACTCATGCGTGCTCTGGGCGGTGGTCTGGTTACGTTTGAAGCCCGCGTGCTCAATCAGCGCGATGAGTTGGTGCATAAGGGTGAGTGGCGCATGCTGATTAAATCGCGAGAGGAGTGAGGCAGGCTGTGAAGAGGCGAGAACGCGAGGAGACGAAAAGATACTCTGTCGCCTCTTCGTCTCATCGAGAGAATCATGACAAAAATCTTCGACATCACCCGCACTATCAACCCAACCCTGGCCGTCTGGCCCGGCGATACGCCTTTTTCGGTTGAGGTCGTCACCGCCATCAAAGACGGCTCCTCTATCAATCTGACCACGCTGACCATGAGCAGCCACATGGGCACGCACGTGGACGCGCCCTATCATTTTCTCGACGACGACCTGACAATAGAGGCTGTGCCGCTGGAAGCATACCTCGGCCCAGCGACGGTGGTGACGGTGCAGCGCGAAGCCGGCCCGCTGGTCCCGGCAGACTTTCCCGGTTTGGACTGGAGCGGAGTCAAACGGCTGCTGGTTCATTCCATCGCCAGCGACAAGCCGGTTGACCAATTTCCCACCGAGTTTGTCTATCCTTCGCCGGAACTGGCCGAGCTGATGGCCCGGCACGGCGTCGTGCTGTTCGGCTCCGACGCGCCCTCGATGGACGATATGGACAGCCAAACTCTGCCGGGACACAAAGCCCTGCGCCGCCACCGCATCGCCATCCTCGAAGGGCTGCTGCTGACCGGCGTCCCCGATGGCGTGTACGAACTGATCGCCCTGCCGCTCAAAATTGAAGGCGGCGATGGCTCGCCGGTGCGGGCTGTTTTGCGCGGCTAACCCCTTTTCATTTTCTTTGACGCCCCTGCTGGCCTCTGCTATAATTGGTTTTTGGATTGCCAGGGTCATTCAATTCCTGCCTGCCCATTTGCCCCCAGAAAGATGAAGGTTTTCCTTTATTTTTAGTATACCTTTATATTTCCTGGTGAGAAGATGACCCCTATGTCTTGTTTCAGCGTAGGGCGCGACAAGAATAAACGAGGATTGTTACTACTTAGGCTCATGTCATTTCGAGACCGAAGGTCGAGAAATCTTCAGGGCGCAACACATGAAAGTTAAGGTATCGAGGATTTCTCCCTGCGGTCGAAATGACATGGCTGAGCAGTTATAGAGGATGAAGAGAAGGTTGCTTTTATGGAAGAAAAACAACACGGCTCAGCCACCCAGGTTGGGCCGTCAATGGCTCCTAAGTTAGAAGTTATCCGGGGCGAAAATGTGGGTGAAACATATAAAGTCAAGCTGACTACCCGCATTGGCCGCGAACAGGATAACGACATCATCATTCTCGACCCCAAAATGTCTCGCTACCATGCCCAAATTTCAATGGAAGCAGGCCAATGGCTGCTGACCGACCTGGGCAGCTCCAACCACACCTATCTCAACGGGACGGCCGTCACTGCGCCAACCCCGCTCAAATCCGGCGACCGGATCGGCCTGGGCGAAACCGAGCTGGTCCTCAATATGCCCGGCGCCGCCGTGACCGAACCCGACCCTGCCCGAACCGCACCTATGCCGGTCATCACGCCCCGGCCAAGCGCCGCGCCCCCAACTCCAGCCCCTGCGCCGGGATTGCCCCGGCTGGCCTGGATTGCCGGCGGCTTTGTTTTATTACTCTTTCTGGTGGCCGGAGCCATCTTGTACTTCATCTTTAGCCGTCCCCCCGCCGGCGAAGAGACCACCACCGAGGCCGGCACGCCGGCTGCCATTGTGGACTCCCCCGGCAACGAAGTCCAGCCGCCCGCCGAAGCGCCCAATCGCCCGACCGACCTGGCCCTGATTTATGAGGACGATTTTGGCGACTCCTTTAGCGGTTGGGACGACGCCTTTGACGCCTACACCACCAAACAGTACGGCAACAATCGCTACCAGATCGAAGTGACCACCAGCAACCTGGTGGCCTGGGGTCTCGCCAACCGCGATGTGGCCGATTTTGAGGTCGAGGTTGAGGCCAAACTGGAAGATGGCGCTGACACCAACGGCTACGGCCTGCTTTTCCGCTTTCAGGATCGCGAAAATTTCTATCGCTTTGATATTTCGGGCGATGGCTATTACCTGCTCAGTAAATTTGTTAAGGGTGAGTGGACCACTCTGGTAGATTGGACCGCCTCACCCTTTATCAACAAAGGCAAATCGGCCAATATTCTCAAGGTTTCGGCCTTTGGACCAAATCTGACCATCTGGGCCAACGGTCAGCAGTTAGCTTCGGCGGTGGATGACTCGCTCTCTCACGGCAACTTTGGCTTTTTTGCCGGCACCTTTAGCGAGCCACGGGTCTGGGTCAGCTTTGACACTTTAAAATTGTGGGGACCCAAAAATCAGGAGATTACTTTATTGCCCACCGCCACCCGCCCGCGTGGCCTGCCGGCGACGCTACCCTACCCGCCGCGACGCCGCTGCCGGTTTCGGCTGTTCCGACTCCTACGGCTGAAGCAACGGTTGAGGCGGAGGCACCAGTTGAAGCTGAAGCCTCAGTCGAACCCACCGCCGAACCGACCGAAGAACTCACCGTCACCCCCACCAGCGAACCCACAGCCACGCCGGTGCCGCTGCCCGAATATGCCTCGCGTGACCAGACCCTGGCCCGGGGTGAAAAAGAAGTTACCGGGCGCATCATTTTCCCCGTTTTTGATGCGGCCCGCGGAGTTTACGATATTTACATCGCCGACGCTTTCGACGGGGCGAGCAAAGAACTGGTCCAAAAAGATGCCAGCCAGCCAGCCTTGAGCGCCGACGGCGCTGACCTGGCCTTTCGCTCCTGGCAGCCCGATAAGCGGGGTCTCTTCGCCCGATCGCTGAACGGCGGCGAAGACTGGCAGTTCAACCCCTTCTTTGAGTCGGCTCGCCCGCAGTTTTCGCCCGTGGATAAGAGCCTGATGTTTCATTCACGGGTAGGCGGCAAAGAGCCGGCGGTCTATCGCGTGGTCAATGGGGTGGGTGAAGTGATGCGGCGCGAAGGCTTCCCCATCCAGGGCGAGTCGGCCAAATGGTCGCCCGACGGCCAGCAGTTTGTTTACAGCAGTTGCCTGGGTGGCAAGTGCGGTGTTATCCGCAGCAATATTGACGGCGGCAGTCCGGTTATTCTGAGCGACCATCCCAGCGATACCAACCCCGAAATTTCGCCCGACGGCACCACTGTAGTCTTTATGTCCAAGCGCAGCGGCAATTGGGAAATCTACTCGGTTGGCCTTGACGGCGGCGAGATCAGCGCCCTCACCTCAGACCCGGCCAATGATGGCCTGCCCACCTGGTCGCCCGATGGGACTAAAATCGCCTTTGCCGCCAACCGCGATGGCGAGTGGAGCATCTGGGATATGGACCCCGACGGCGGCAACCAGCGCCGTCTGTTTGCCATCGGCGTTCCATTGATGGAACGGTTCAATTCGACCCCAGCAACAGCCGGAGCTGGACCGAAGAAAATATTGATTGGGCACCCTGACGTTCAACGTTGAACGTTTAACGTTGAACGTTAAGGAGACGCTCCCTTGCAGTTCCCCACCCTCGATAAACAAACCACATGGATCGTCCTGGGCGTTGTTGCCGGTGTAATCCTGACCGTTTTGGTCATTGTTATTATTGGGGTTAACCAGGCTAATCAGGCTAACGCCCTGGCTGCCGCCACCCCAACCGCGACCAAAACGCCGACCAAACCGCCCACTTCCACCCCGACCGCCACTCCAACCAGCACTTCAACCCATACACCCACTTCCACACCCACGGTCACAAACACACCCACCCCCACCGATACGCCGACCGCCACCAGCACGTCCACCTTTACGCCGGTGCCGCCCACCGCCACCTTTACCCCCACCGCTACGCCGCCGGTCGTCGAAACAGCGACGCTTCGTCCCGCCAGCTCCCTTGACCGTCACCCTGACGTTGACCGATACCGCCGCGCTGACCAGCACCGGCGTCTTGACCCCGGCCGTTGCTCCACCGCCCACCGTTGCGCCAACCCCGCTGCCCCGTACCGTCACGGTTCCCGCCGATATTCCCGATTACCGGCAGGTGAGCGACCATTACTGGTTCACCCGGCCCTTCACCGAAGCCTATCCCAACTGGGGCAGTTTCTATTATCCCTACGGCACCAATGCCGGGGGGCAGTATTTCTGGCATTTTGGGATTGACATTCAAAGCCAGGGCGGCCAGCCGATCATCTCCGTCGGCGATGGGGTGGTGGTCCATGCCGGGCCGGATACCACTCCGGCTACCCAGCTTGGCCCCTGGCCCGATTTTTACGGCCAGGCGGTGGTGATCGAACACACGCAGCGCTGGCAGGACAAGCCGGTTTATACCCTGTATGGACATGTCTCCAAAGTGTTGGTCCGGGTGGGGCAGCCGGTCACAGCGGGCCAGCCGATAGCCCTGGTCGGCGGGCTGGGGGTAGCGACCGGACCGCATTTGCATCTGGAAGTGCGTTTGGGGGGAACAACTTACAACGACACCCGCAACCCCGATTTGTGGCTGAAACCCGATCCCGGCTACGGGGTCATCGCCGGGCGGGTGGTGGATTATCAAAACTTCCTGGCGCCGGTGCAGCTTGTCACCTTGCATCGGGCCGATACCCCCAACCGCTTCTGGCGGGAAACTTTCACCTATCCCGATCATCAGGTCAATTCCGACGACCAGTATTTTGAAACCTTCACCTTTGCCGACGTGCCCGCCGGCAACTACCTGCTCAAAACCACCTTCGATGGCCGTCAGTTGGTCATCCCGATCACGGTCAAAAGCGGCGCAACCAGCTTTGCCCTCATGCAGCAAACTCAGCCGCCCCAGACTCCACCCGCCCCGACACCGGCAGCGGTTCAGGCTCCCCCTACGGAACCCGCCTCGAACTAATAACCTGAGTTCAAAATTTTACCAAAATTCACCCTTCGATACGCCCGCTCCCTCCGGTCGGGGCTACTCAGGATGATTTTCGGCTTAAATATCGCATCCTGAGTAGCGCGGAACAACGTGGAGCGCGTATCGAAGGGTGCGATCAAATTGTTGATTACGGCATGACCTTGCCGCCGTCCACATAAATGGCCTCGCCGGTGATATAGCCGGCGCTGTCGCTGCACAGGAACAGGACCAATTCGGCTACCTCGGCGGCTTCACCCAGACGGCGTTGGGGAATCTCCTGCATCCATTTGGCCATCATCGCTTCGTTGTGGCGGAGTTTTTCGGTCATCGGGGTGATAATGACGCCCGGACAAACGGCGTTGACCCGGATGCCATACCCGGCGAACTCGCGGGCGCACTCTTTGGTGAACCCAACCATGCCGGCCTTGCTGGCGCAGTAAGCCGAGCGCAAAGCCAGCGGCGTGCTGTGCCCGGCGATAGACGAGATATTGACGATCACCCCGCTGCCCTGCGCCTTCATCACCCGTCCGGCGGCCTGGCTGCACAAAAAAGTCCCCTTTAAATTGACCGCCAGGGTCCGGTCCCAGGTGGCCTCTTCCATCTCCAGGATGGAAGCCGAGGGTTCGATACCGGCGTTGTTGACCAAAAAATCCAATTTGCCCCAGGCTTCGACCACTGTTTGCACCATCGTCTCGACCCCGTTTTTGTCATCCACCGAAGCGATGAATGCCATCGCCTCGCCACCGCTGGACTGGATCAGCTCAACGGTAGCCTGAGCGGTGTCGGCATTGATGTCATTGATACAAACTCTGGCTCCACAGCCGGCTAGCCGCTGCCCAATCGCCCGGCCAATCCCCTGCCCGGCCCCCGTGACCAACGCCACCTGGCCCGATAAATCAACGTTTATCTTCATCTTTCCAACGCTCCTTAAAAATAGAGATTGGAGATTAGAGATTGACTTAATCTCCAATCTCCAATCTCCAATCTCTCACTGGCTGGCGAGTGGTTCGCAGGCAAAATCGGGGCGGCAGAGGGGGGGGGCGGTCGGCACAGGTGGCGTTGAGCCGCATGCCCAGGTAGGGCGACGGGTCAATGGTATTGGTCATGTCGGTCTCGTTGCGGAAGCGGCCCAGACCATCATCCAGCACAATGCTAAAATGAAGGTGGGTGTCAATAGGCCGCCACGATTGGCCGTTGTAATCCCCCTGATAACCTAGCAACGTGCCTTGCTTGACTGGAAGTTCGACCGTACCCGGCGGAATCTGGTCAATGATATAACTTTTGCCGGAAGCGCTGTCGGCCATGTGCGTGTAATAGGTCCAGATTTGGCGGCCCGTATTCAGCGGGTCCTGGGGGTGACGGATAATCACGGCGCTGGTCCATTCCGGCAGGCGGGTCACGTAGCCGTCATAAGCGGCGTAGACCGGGGTGACACCGTTGCCTTCCAGCCCAAAAATATCCAGGCCGGAGTGATTGACCGTACCCAGAATGCTGTCGCCGTAAAGAATTCCGACCCAGCCCGCAGAGGGCATGACAAACGGCGCGGCGGAACACTGGGCCAGGCCGGTGGCGCGGGGCAAATCTACGCTATCGGGGTCTTGCCGGTGCTGGAGGTAATCACCCACCCCTTTTTCGCGCAGCCGGGGATAGGAGTAGAGGTAGACAAACCCCCATACACAGCAGCAGCATGACAATGACGGCCAGGAGCCATTTGATAAACTCTTTCATGCCGGGAGACTTTACAACTTCGCCAACACTTTTAGGATTCACGCAGGTGAAGCGTTGTACCTAAAACTAACCACAGATTTCGCCGATTACACAGAACATAATGAGAATCTTGTGAAATCCGTGAAATCTGTGGTTGAAAATATTTGGAACAGCGTCACTTAAAACTTTATGTATACTTGTAGTGTACTTATTTTTATAACAGCGTCAATCCTGACTTCTTGAAGTAAAAACAAGAGACTCATCGGGATTTCTCTGTGACCCTTTGTGCTCCCTCTGTGAAACTCTGTGTTCCTGACTTATGAGATCAGAGTCAACACCCACTGCCAGCCCCAAAAAGCAACCATGCCCAGCACAATGGTCAGCAGCAGATTTTGGCTGAACCAACTGATGCCAAAAGCTGCCAGCGCCCCCACCAGATAAGCATTAGTATAACTGAAATTCACCCCCTGACCGCTGGGGATCAACACTGAGGGCACGATGATAGCAGTGAGCACGGCAGGCGGCACATAACGCAGCGCGTTGACCAACCCGGCCGGGAATTCAAATCGTCCGGCGACCAAAAACATCGAGTAGCGAATGGCAAACGTGACCAAAACCATGCCGACAATCAGATATAATTCGTTCATCACACCCTGACCTTGGCCAGCGCCCGGTCGCCGATGTCGTCGCCGGCAATATCCAGCCGAAAATCCTGGCCCTGAATACCGTCGCCGTTGGTAAAATCAATTTCAAAGTCGAATTTAATCCGCTTGTCCATTGAACCTCCTGAAAAAATGGTAGACAGTAGACGGTAGACGGGGTAATACATCGCTGCTGCCTTTTTATTGACGTGTGAAACGAAGAATCTCTTCACCTCTTCGTATCCTCGTTTCCTCGCCTCACTTTGCCTTTAGACTCTCCACCACAATCCCGGCGACAATCCCCGCCACCGCTGCCACAATCAAACCGAGTTTATTCGGCATGGGATAGGCCAGCACCGACACCACCCCGGAGACGACGACCGCCGCCAGCATGGGCCGGTTTTTGAGGTAGGGGCACGACCATGCCCAAAAATGTGACCGGCATGGCAAAATCCAGCCCCCAGGCGGCGGCATCAGGGATGAGCTGACCGACAGTCAGCCCCAGCCAGGTACAGAGCTGCCAATTAGCATACATAAAAACAGCCGACCCCAGCCAATACCAGTGTTTGTGGGGCGAGGCGTCATCCCGGTTGTAGCGATTGGCCGCGATGACAAACGTTTCGTCGGTAAGCCAGAAGGCCAGCGGGATTTGCCAGCCCGCCGAAAGATGCTTGACCTGGGGAGCCAGGGTAGCCGAATAAAGGGCATGGCGCAAATTGACTACAAACGTGGTCAACACAATAAAAGGCCAGTTTGTGGCTGCGGCAATCAACCCCAACGCGATAAATTGAGACGACCCGGCAAAAACAAAGGCCGACATCGCCGCAGTGCCGGCAAACGATACCCCGCTGCCGGCAGCCAGTGTGCCAAAAATAATACCAAAGGGGATCGCGCCGACAATCAGCGGGAAAGTATCCCTGGCCCCGGCCCAGAATTCGGCGCGGCGAGAGGTAGTAGTGTCAGGTTTTGAGTGTGTCATACTTTGCGTTATCATTTGTTTCGACCCTTGTTTGCCTAAAATTAGACCCGTTTCAGCGTAGCAAACTCAAGCCGATTTGTCTTGTACATTCTGGCGATCGAGCACATATTGCCCCGGCGACACCATACAAAATTTGACTCGTTCCTGGCTTGTTTTTTGCTCATGGCTCCTCCCGGTCAGGCTGCATCTAACCATTAAATCACAGGTCAACCGGTTTGACCATATCCAATCCCGATGATTTTGGGAGTCCAATTAGTGCCCCAGCAGTGGAGTCCTTGCCCGTTGAGCAAGAAGTCTAACCACGAAGGCACAAAGGCACCAAGAAAAATTTGAATGAAACCTTTGTGCCTTTGTGCCTTGGTGGTTCAATCCCGATATTTGATTCTGACTTCTCCAGGTTACAAATACAGAGGACTAACGCCCGCTGCCCTTACGAAACCGCATCCAAAAACCGGTAGTACGCCGCCGCCAGGGGCAAAAACCAGGGCTTGCCGCGATAAAAGAATTCTGTTTGATGGGGAATGTCGGCAAAGGGGCTGCGTGAGATTTTGCCGGCGATGAGGCGGGCCGCTTCCTGGCCCAGGTAGCCCGACAGGGCCACCCCGTGCCCGCCGTAGCCCAGGGCGTAATAAACGCCGTCCACCCGGCCAATGTGCGGAGCCAGATCAAAAGTGATGCCCAGCCGACCAGTCCAGCTATGGGTGACGGGAAAACCGCGTAGTTGAGGAAAGATGTGGATCATCGTCTCATACAGGTTTTGGGCGCTTTCGACCAAATCCAGATTGGGCGAGAGATTGTTGCGCCCACCCATAGACATGCGGCCGTCGGGCGTCAGGCGGAAGTAGTTGAGAAACCACTTGGTGCTGTACATCACCCGATTCTTGGGGCTGAGTTCCTGCTGCAACTCCGGCGAAAGCGGTTCGGTGGTAATCATATAACTGCCCACCGGAAAGACCCGACGCTGGATTGGGGGGACCAGGGGGCCGGTGTAACCATTGGTCGCCAGCAGAATTTCGGCGGCCTGGAGGATGCCCTTATTGGTGGTTATTTGAAAATCCCCTCCTGGGCCAGGCGGCGAATCGCCTGGACTTCGGTGTGCTCGCACAATTTGGCCCCGGCGCGGGCGGTTGCACAGGCCAGGCCGTAAACGTATTTGGCCGGGTGCAACCCGCCGCCATCCGTTCGACCAGCCCCCCCGGAAACACATCCGAGCCGATTTCCTCACTCAGGCGCTCCGGCGGAACTATTTCCAGTTCGTGGAAATCCAACTCGCGGGCCATCCATTCCACCTCTTCGGCCATGTGCCGGTAATGGGAAGGCCGGTAGGCCAGGGCAATGCCGCCCGCGTGGGTATAATCGCAGTCAATGTTCTCCTCGACCAGGGTTTGCTCCAGGTGACGCACGGCAGCCACAGAGGCCCGCCACAGTTCCCGGCCCATTTCCGGCCCGTATTTTTTGAAGGCGCTTTGAATGTTCAGCTTCAAGCCCGGTCCAACCTGCCCGCCGTTAACCGAACTGGCTCCGCCGCCAATCGGTCGCTGCTCCAAAACGGCAACACTGGCCCCGCCCTTAGCCAGCGTCCGCGCCGCCGACAGGCCGGTGTAGCCGCCGCCCACAATCGCTACATCTACCCGCTCCGGCAGTGGAGAAATCGGCAGATCCGCCGGGCGGGGAAAATCATCGGTCCAGAAGGAAGTGGTTTTCATCGGATGTCCTCATTTTCCTTTCATCGCCCGATTTTAGCACTGATAGATAAGTCAGTCAACGAATTGAACAGCGCGATTGATTGACAGTCCAAATTGATAGTGGCATAATCAGCTTAAAAGTAACTCATCGCCTTTTAGTCGAAATAGCAGAGATATGCAAATTCAAATTAAATCGCTGGAAGTTAAAAATTGCGGCCCCTTGCGTGATGTCAATATTGATTTTACGACAAATGGTGTGCCTCGTCCTGTTACTATAATTGGTGGCGCTAATGGGAGTGGCAAGACGACTATCCTTGAATTGGTTTGTGCTTTAGCTCATTTTGCACTTCATGAATATGTTTTGTTAGAACACATAGATGAAGACTTAATGCCACCTGAGATGCATATTTTAAGACGTACAAAGGCTGCTCAGATGAGCTTACTTATCGACGGTGATAATTTTAATATATCTTGGCCTGGTAAGTCTGAGCAAACTCCCATAAATAGTAATAAAGTTAAACGTTTTTTGGAGACTCTCAATCAACAAGTAACACTAGAATTATTGACTTCGTTTTCCAGTGATGAGTTAGTATCCAATCAATCACTTGACCTACCTTCTATACTTTACTTTCCTCATTATCGGCGATTAACATCAATAGTGGGCCGACAGATAAATCGAGAAGAGGTGTCCTATAAATGGGTTTATCGCTACGAGATAGTAAGTTCATTTGCTGGTTCTCTGGATAGTTATCTTGTTTGGCTTGATTATGCTCACCCCAAAGAATTTAATCAGATTAAAAAATTTTTAAACCAGACAGTATTAGTCGGTAAACTCATTGATAAGGTAGATCGTCCGGAACTAACTACGATGGTTAAGATTAGTAATGGCCGAAGGCATCGTTTAGACGAACTAAGTTCCGGTGAACAAAATCTGCTAATAATTATGTTAGAACTCCGGCGCAGATTACTACCTGGGAGTATTGTTCTGATTGATGAAATTGAAAATAGCCTGCATCCGGCTTTTCAACACCGTTTAGCCGAAGCTCTCCTTAAATTACAAAAACAAATACCTTTTCAATTGATTGTCACCACCCATGCCCCCAGTTTTCTGGATGCTTTTGGCGCTGAATCAACCCTCTTGTTAACGGAGTTTTAATGTGCCCACTCGCGTCATTAGGCCCTTACCTGCTGAACTAACGAGGATCCTTTTTGAGCTAGGACCGCGCAAACTTGTTTTGGTTGAAGGTTCAGACGATGTTGAGGTCTTCCGGATATGGTATCGTGATCGCCTCAGCCAGGTGTTATTTTATCCGGCAGAGGGATACTCGAGTGTCGAAGCATTTCTAAACGAGATATTGAATCATAGTAATACCGGACAAGCTTACGGTATTATTGATCGTGATTTTCGAAGCGAAGCTGAAATTGAAGTATCGCTAAATGATCCAGAAGCCCATCTCTTTATCTTGCGCCGATATGCGTTAGAGAATTACCTCTTAGAGCCGGTAGCTGTTTTTGAAGAGTTGAGCCTATACCTCAGTCAGAACTTTCAAATTGCCAGTGCTGAAGCTATGGCCCAGAAACTACTCACTTTATGCTATCAACTCAAATCCATCATGGCAGCCAATTGGATTTTTTGGGATGAAAATCTCACCAGAACGACTAATCGCATCAGCTACTTCGGGATGCGCTTTTCAATTGATGATCGGCCTTTATTATTTCAGCAAACGGCCAAAAGTTTAGGATGTTCGGAGGCAGAAGCTGAAAAACGCATTATAGAAAAAGAAGTCCTTCTGGAAACAATTTTAGTCCATCTGGACTCAGCTTACCGCTGCATTGATGGGAAACGATTACTCAGACTATTGGAAAAAGAGTATCGAATCCCTCACCTGGATCATTTTTATCGCCTCTTAGCCCGAACTACCCGGCAATTTGGATTACATCCCGATATTCAGCAAATTATTAAACAACGCATACTGGACCAGGGTGATGCGTGAAAAAAAATCCCTCATTAATGCCCCCCTTTCCGTATTGGAAGATTCTTGCTTTTTCTACTTTCCTCATATCTTTAATCGCTGCCGGCTACTTTGCCCTCCAATTACGCCGCAGCGCCGATCCGCCGCCTGCCGGCTTCCTCGCCGCCGACAAGAGCTACGGTGTCACCCTCGACCTGACCCAATACGACGATACGACCCTGGCCGATACCCTGGCCGCGTTGAACCGTTCTAACCTCACCTGGCTGCGCCAGCCAATCAATTGGGCCGACATCGAGCCGGCTCCGGGCCAATTCGACTGGTCGAAGCTGGACCGCACGGTAGGACAAGCTGTCAGCTTGTCCCCCCACATAAAAATTATCGCTGCCCTGCAAACCAGCCCTGCCTGGGCCAGACCCGCCGATACCCCGGCCACAACCCCGCCCACCGAAATCAGTGACTTTGGCCGCTTTGTCCGCGCCCTGGCCGAACGCTACGGCGACCGGTTGGACGTTTATCAGATCTGGCACGAACCCAACCTCAGCGCCAACTGGGGCAACGCCTTTGTGGACCCCGGCGCTTACGCCGACTTATTACGCGAGGCTGCCGTCAACATCCGCGCCGCCGACCCGCAGGCGATCATGCTCACCGCCGCCCTGGCCCCCACCCTGGAAAACGGGCCGCTCAACCTCAACGAGTTGACCTATCTCGATCAACTTTACCAGGCCAAAGCCAACCGCTGGTTCGATGGGGTCGCCGGGCAGGCTTACGGCTTCGACGCCGCGCCCACCGACCCGGCCCGCCCCGACGCCCTCAACTTCAACCGCCTCGAATTATTACGCCGGGTGATGCTGGCTCACAACGACGCCGACACCCCCATCTGGGCCACGGCCTTCGGCTGGAACGCCCTGCCCGCCAATTGGTCCGGCCAGCCTGCACCCTGGAAAAGTGATACTATGGAGGTCCAGGCGCAGCGCACCGCCGAGGCTATTGCCCAGGCCCGGCGCGATTGGCCCTGGCTGGGGCCGCTGCTGGCGATCCGCTGGGACTCCACCGGTCTCTCCGCCGACGACCCCGCTCGCGGCTTTGCCGTGCAGGAAAATCCGCCTGTCCTGGCCGCCCTTCAAACCGCTGCCGGCCTCCCTCCCCCTGCCACCGCCGGGCGCTATCCCGCCGATCACCCCAGCGGCCGCTACAGTGATGGCTGGCGTTTCGCCCCGTCCACCGCCGACATCCCCCGCGATGAACCACGTACCTTAACCATCACCTTTGAAGGCACTCGCCTCGATTTAACGGTCAATCGCGGGCCGTTTCGCGGCTATTTGTGGGTTACGATTGACGGCCAGCCGACCAACGCCTTGCCCCAGGACAACCAGGGACGCGGCTATGTGGTCCTGTACGACCCCCTGCGGGAGAGCGCAACCGTGACCCTGGCCCGCTATCTGCCGCCCGGCCCGCATCAGGCTGTCATCGAGGCCGAAGGAGGCTGGGGGCAGTGGGCCATCGGCGGGTGGACGGTTGACAATGAGCCAGATACCCGCTCGGCCCAAACCGGCTTGACCATTGCCGGCCTGCTCGCCGGGTTGAGTGGCCTGATTTGCCTGGGCTGGCTGGTTCGCGCTCCTGCCGCCGTGGCCCGGCTCGCCTGGGCCTGGGCCGAAATTCTGGTGGCTCTGTACGCCATTCTGGGCGAGCGAGGCCAGATCATCGTCACCTTCGCTCTGGCGATTGCCTTTTATCTCACCCCCGGCTGGGGCGCTGTTGCCTTATTACTGTTGCTGGCCCTCGCCCTATTAATCCGGCCCGACCTCGGCCTGGCCCTGATCGCTTTTAGCCTCTCTTTCTTTCAGGCTTATAAACAACTGCCGTTTGGCAGCGTTTCCCCGGTTGAATTAGCGTTAGCTCTGAGTTTAGCCGGCTTCGCTTTCAGAGCACTCCTATTTTGGGGCCGGGCCTCCTTCGCCTCCCCAAACTCACCCCCAGACATCACGCCTTACGCCTCACGCCTCACGCTTCACCCCACCGACTGGGCCGCCCTCACCCTCGTCATCCTGGCCTTCGCCTCAACCCTCGCCGCCGAAAATTTCGGCGTCAGCATGCGCGAGTGGCGGGTTCTGATTTTGGAATCGGTTATCTTTTACTTTCTAATCCGTCTCGGTCTCGACTTCAACCCCAAATTGACCGCCGACCGCCGACCCATTCGACAAGCTCAGGGCAGGCCGCCGATCGCAGAGAGTTCTTCTCTCCAATCTCCAATCTCCAATCTCCAATCTCCCTCCTGGGTTTGGCGGCTGATTGACGCCTTCGTCGCCGGGGCCACGCTGCAAGCCCTGATCGCCCCGTATCTCTACTTCTTCACCGACCAATCCATCACCGCCGAGGGCGTCCGCCGGGCGTTGGGGCTGGCCTACGGCTCGCCCAATAACCTCTCTCTTTTCCTCGACCGGGCCTGGCCGATTTTGCTGGCGGTGGCTCTTTTTTCAGGGTGTCATTCTGAGGCGAAGCCGAAGAATCCCTTTAACGCCTCAACGAGGGGACTCTTCGCTGGCGCTCAGAGTGACACTCAAAAAAGACGCTGGCTCTATGGTATGAGTCTGCTGATTGTCAGCGTGGCGCTTTATCTAACTTTTTCCAAAGGGGCATTGTTGTTAGGGCTGCCGGCGGGGGCGCTGGCGATGGGTCTATTTTACCTGCGGCGCAGCAGCGGAACGGGACGGTGGCGGTTTGTCCTCCTGGCAGGGCTGGCGGCGCTGGTGGTGCTGGCGCTGGTGGTCATCCCCCTCAGCCAGACCGAGCGCTTCCGCACCACGTTTGATCTCAACCAGGGCAGCACCGGCTTTTTCCGGGTGAAGTTGTGGCAGGCTTCGCTGGCGATGCTGTGGGATCACTGGCCGCTGGGGGTCGGGCTGGATAATTTTTTGTACCAGTACCGCACCCGTTACATTCTGCCGGACGCCTGGCAGGAACCGAATTTGAGCCATCCGCATAATTTGATTTTGGATTTTGGCACGCGGCTGGGCCTCGGCGGGATTGGGTTGTTAGTGTGGCTACAAGTCGCTTTTTGGCGCAGCGCCTTGCGGCTGTATCAACGGCTGCCGGGTCCCCTGATTTTGGGGCTAATGGGGAGTATGGTTGTCTTTCTGGCGCATGGGCTGGTGGATAATTCTTATTTTTTGGTTGATTTGGCTTTTGTCTTCTTTTTGACCCTGGGAATTGTCCAGGGATGGGTGATTCAAAAAGATTAATCCACTCCGCTAACCCCATTTCTCGCTTTACAATATTTCCATTCTGTGTCAGAATCAGAGCTAACCTGCCTTGAAATACTACCTCCTGGAAATATTCTATGTTTCTCGTCAATCGCCCCTCAGCCCTGATCCAAATCCTCGCTATTTTTCTGGTCTTGATGCTGTTAGCTGCATGCGCCACCGGACCTGCCGGGCTGTTGCGTCCCAACGGCGTTGTGGTTGCGCCGGATGGCAGTTTGTATGTGATGGACCGGGGCAACTATCGCATTGCGCATCTGTCGGCCAGCGGCCAACGGCTCGATGCCTTCGGCCAACTGGGGGTTGACCCCGGCGATATTTATTCCGGCTGGGATATTGATCTCGACGCCGCCGGGAATGTCTACATTTGCAATCAGGTTCGGGCCGAAGAAGGCGCGTCCCATTTTTGGGATGGGCTTGAAATATTTTCTCCCGCCGGCCAGTTTCAGCGCAGCCTCGGCGCACAAACCTATGCCTACGACGATGAACATATCAATGCCCCTTACGGCCTGGATATAGACGGGCAGGGCCGGGTTTACGTGGCCGATTTTGACGGCAGCGCGGTGCGGGTCTTTTCGGCGCAGGGCGACCTGCTGGCCCGTCTCGATGGTGAAGCCCACCAATTTGGCGACCCCACCGACGTAGCCATAGACGACCAGCGCCAACTCCTCTACATTGCCGATCCTTTAACAGCCAGGTCCACCAGTCAGCCTCAGCCTGACCGAGTCGGGCGAACTCACCGCCACCCATCACCTGA